>JBBTCJ010000022.1:0-91390 GCA_038043285.1 Planctomycetota bacterium
ATCAACTCAGAATCAGGAGGTCGAGCATGAGGGTCAACAAGTTCCTGATCGCCTTCGCTGTTGTGCTTCTCTGCCCCATCATGGCTTGGTTCCTGCACGTCACGGGAAACCGCGAGGAAGGCAGCGAATCGACCGCTCGCGCCGCTGCCAGTGGCCCATGCCCGACCGGGACGTTCTGCGGGAGAATCGTGCGCTATACCTGTGGATGCTCAACGGCCGACTGTTGTCCAACGCAGAACCAGCTTTGTATGGGCACCGCTCGGGCGCCAAGCTCCTATCCGTGCGTCGCTCCTCCCCATCCGATCGCTGGTGGAAACTGCATCAAAATCGAGGGCGAAAGGATCTATTGCACTTCGTACGACTGCGTTGGATCACAGTCTTGTTCAGGGGGGAACTGCAACGCGGGCAACCCCGTGGACGAACTCGAGCCCAACTTTGTAGGGACGGGCGGTAGCTGCGGAATCGCGGAATGAACCTTGTGGACTTTAGCCGTTTTCAACAGCGGGAGCCTTGGCGGACCGCAGGACTGTTTCCCACCCGTGATTTCCCAGCAACTCCAGGTCTCGCGGGCAAGTTGGGCTTAATTCGTAACGCCTTGTCAACAAAGGACTTACGCTACCGCAAAATGGCTAAACCGTACAACCTTGTGACCATAGATGATAGGACGCTTCGATGACATCGTTCTTATTCGTTGGTGCGATCGCAGTTTCCGCAGCCGAAGGAACAAGAGACTATCCGACTCGCCTGCGCAGAATCATGGACGCCGCGTTGGGCGACACGGCACAAGTCGAATGGACCTTGTCGTGGGTGGGTGGTTCCAGCGACGGTCTGGTCGAGCGGCGCATCACGCGCGTGGCCGGCGAGTCCGTCTGGGAAAGCAACCTCGGCGACGAACACGGCTTCCACGACACGCCATTCGTGCGAAGGTCCAGAGCCGACGAGCCTACAAAGTTGCGGCCTGAAGAGACCGTCGGCACGCGAAACATGTTGATTCACGAAGGAACCGCCTACTACCTTCCGCGAGCGGAAGAGCCGTGGACCGGCGATGCCGCACCGTTGCCGCTGGCTCGCTCGCCGGTACCCCTCGACTTTGGGAAACTTGGGCTTGCCCCGGCGCTGGATCGAGACACCGACGTCAATCCCTTCCGCATTCCACAGTTGGCCCACGAGGAGGGTTTCGAGTCCGCCGTATTCACCGAGGGCTGGGAGGACGGCCGACCGATCGTGAATGCCGAGGCGGGGGCGCGTCGCGTGACTTGGACATTCGACGATTCCCGCGGCGGGCAACCGATTCGCGCCGCGCTTTATGGCGCTGATCTGTTACGGTTCTTTTCGGAGACGGAACTGGAGCAAGTGGGAGGCAAGTGGTTCCCCAAGTCCGTTCGGTTCTACCGCGGAGAGGATCCCTCGCCGTACAAGATCGTTGACGTGCAGCAGGCGACGTTCAATGAACCGTCCCACATGCAAGAGATTACCCCGGACGACATCGGCGTGTTGTATGGGACTCAGATGCTTGGGCCGACGGGATTGATGTATTGGACGGGAGATCAGCTCATCACGGACGACGAGTACATGGAGCTTGTTCATGTTTTTGACGTGTTGCCCGACCCGTTGGTTTTGGAATACATAGCGGGCATCACAAACAGGTCGGTCGAAGACCACGTCAAGTCCCTCAAAGCCAGTTCGGAGGGGCTGCGTAGACTGTATTTCCAAAAACACGGCGAAAAGCCCTGGCTTGATCCGCCCCAACAGTCCAAGGATAAAGACGAATGGGACGTGTACGTGGACAAGTTCATCGCCAAGCACAAGCTGGAGGGCAAGCCCGTTGAGCGGGCGCAGGAAATCCTGAAACAAGCCAAGAAGATGCGCGACGGGCACTTGCGAAAGAATCGCGCCAACATCCGCAAGGCCGAGCAGAGCGGCGACAAGGAACGCATCGCTCATTACCAGAAGTATCCCAAGCAGGTCTTTGATCGATACCTCGTCAAATCGTTGGAGAAACTCGTACCGAAGGACAAGGACAAAGGCGAAAACAAGTCAATCCCTTGAGGCAATGGGCGACGTGCTCCGGGGCGGCCAGAGCAATTCATAGTCCCCCTCGCCGGTTCGCGTGACCGCCGCCGCTTGATGCAGCGGCAGCGGAGTCATCGGCCAGACGTGGCCGACCTCGCGAGTCGCCAGGATCGGCAAGGGTGATTGCTTCGGAAGGTGGTATTCAAGCATTTCGAGCATCGTCGTTCGAAGATCGCGCATCTGGTGATGAAAGTCGCCGAGCAGCACGCCGGCGCATCGTTCCCAATACCCCGCCAGCGTGAAATGCGACAGGAAGCGGTCGAAGCGTTCGGGCTTGTCGTTGTAGTCCTCGATCATCAGCCAGCGGCCCTCCGGCGCGATCGCCTGTTCGAAGCGTGAGCCGACGAGCGTGGAAAGCACCGTCAGGTTCCCGCCCACGAACGTCGCGGTGAACTGTTCGGGGAGACTTCCGCGAACGAGTCTTGCATGAAGCGCGATAGACTCACGACCCTCCAGCCGCGAGATGCATCGACGGAAGAAACGATCGAACTCCGCCTGCAAGTTGGCGAGCATCCAATCCTTCGGCGACATTCCCTCGTAAAGCCCGTCCTTCGCACGCTGCGCGGCGAAGCGGCGCATTCCGTAGCCCAGGAACGCCGGCCCCAGGTCGTGGAAACCGATCCCGTTGCGATGCGCGGCGACGATGTTCACCAGCGTCGTCAGCTCGCTGAAGCCAAACACCGCCACCGGCATAGTGCGATGGTCCAGGACGCGAAAGTCGATGCGCGGAAGAATGCGAGTGAACCACGCTCCGCCGCGAAGGGCGACGATGCCCGCGACGGAGGAATCGGCCAGCGCCCCTTCGATGTCGGCGGCGCGCCGCTGGTCGTCTTGTCGGCCGCCGTGTTCCTCGTCTTCGTCGGCAAGGAGCAGCACCTCGTCGGCGGACACGTCGTAGTTGTCACCAAGCGAGGCGCGGACTCGCGCGACAAGTCCAGCGATAGTGCCGACGCCGAGTTGTTCGAGAAAGGTCCGGCACGAGCCGGCCGGGGCGATCAAATGGAAGCGAGGTCGCATCATGTCTGCGGAAGCTCGATTGGCTCCAACCGTTCATGGCCGGCTAAGTCGGCCGCTCCCTAACGATTGCGGTACGGATCGAAACGGCTACCGCTCGCTCACGGTCGTGCCTCTGAACTTCGCCGGATGCGTCAGGTACGTCCGGCGGCATGGGCGAAGGCAGCCGCAAGCTGAGGGTCGATCCGATTCTCGGTTCTGCGTTCGACCTTGATTCCCGTGCCCACGATCACCCCGCCGGCGATGACCAGCAACGATGCGATCGAATCGACGGTAGCGCCGCTGCCGACGAATACTCGGCGATCGGGGACGGCCTCGCGTACTCGTCTCAACTCGGACACGTCCACCGCCTCGCCGGTTGCCGAACCGGTGACGATCAAACCGTCGGCCAATCCGCGGTACGCGGTGTCTCTGGCGGCACGAACGACGTCGGATTCGCCGAGCGGGATGGCATGCTTGACGTTGACGTCCGCGAGAATGGCCACGCGAGCGCCGAGGAGTTTGCGGAATCGAAGCGTGGTCTCCGCGTCGCCTTCAATGATGCCCTGGTCCGTGGCGTAGACGCCGGTATGGACGTTGACGCGAATGAACGACGCCCCGCACGAGGCGGCTATTCCCAGGGCGGAGATGGGATCGTTCCGTAGGGCGTTCACGCCGATCCTGATGCCCGACTGGCGGCGGACTTCCTGGGCGACCACGGCCATCGCGGCCACCGCAGCCGGCGACAACGATCCGCGCCCCAAGGGAAGATCGCCGAAGTTCTCGATGATCGCGGCGTCGAAGCGCGCCTGCACCAGGGCCTGGGCGTCGGCGACGCATCGCTCAACGATCTCCTCCATCGGAAGTTGATGACGCGGACTTCCAGGAAGCGGGGGAAGATGGATAACGCCGATCAGGGCTGGGGTCGGAAGGTCGATCATGCGCGATCCCACGCCTCGAGCGGTCAGGTGATCTTGCGGAAGACGGCCACCACGTCCTCGATCGGCACGACGTAGAGACAGTTGTCCGGGTCGAACTCCACGGGTATCGCGTGCTTGGGATTGAAAAGCACGCGGTCGTACTGCTTGAGCGGATAGTCGTCGTCCTTCTCGATGTGCGCGGAAATCGCCACGATCCGCCCGGTGATCGTCGGGATCTCGACCGAGTCCGGAAGCTCGATCCCGCCCTTGGTCACCTTCTTGTCCTCGTCCTTGCGGATGAGGACGCGCTTTCCGAGCGGCTCCACGGTTTCGAGCTTCGATTGTTGTGTCTTGGCGCCGTCTGCCATGCGTCGTCCTCTCAGCCGATCCTCGAACGATTATCGGCTTCCGCTGCCTATTGTACGCACCAGAGGCGGCGAAGGCGATGCCGAACGGGGGTTGGCGCGAGTTTTTCACGGTTTTCGTGGCCGCAACACGCGCCGGCGAGCCTCGGTTGGACGATGGGTCCAAGGAAAGGGCTGGTACGCGGATTGCAGTCGGATTCACTGAACCACGCAGAATCTGGGACTCGGGCCGCGATACCCAGACCCTGACTTGTTGAAGGAGCTTATCCGTGAGGAAACGCCCTCTTGTGACCCTCGACGGTAACGAAGCCGCCGCGTACGTCGCCCATCGGCTCAGCGACGTCATCGCCATCTACCCGATCACCCCAAGCTCTCCGATGGGCGAGTGGGCGGATCAATGGTCGGCCGAAAACCGCCCCAACCTGTGGGGAACGGTCCCGTCGGTCACCGAGATGCAGAGCGAGGCCGGCGCTGCCGGAGCGATTCACGGGGCGCTGCAGACCGGAGCACTGGCAACGACCTTCACCGCGTCGCAAGGTCTGCTGCTGATGATCCCGAACATGTACAAAATCGCCGGCGAGTTGACGCCGACGGTGTTTCACGTTTCGGCCCGGACACTGGCGACCCACGCCCTGTCGATCTTCGGCGATCAGAGCGACGTCATGTCGGTACGCGGAACGGGGTTCGCTCTGCTGGCGTCGGGCAGCGTGCAGGAGGTCTTGGACAACGCCCTGATCGCCCACGCCGCCACGCTGGAAGCCCGCGTTCCCTTCCTGCACTTCTTCGACGGGTTCCGAACCTCCCACGAGGTCATGAAAATCGAACTGCTCGACGACGACGACTTCCGCGCCATGGTCGATGACCGGCTGGTGCGGGCGCATCGCGCGCGGGCGATGAATCCGGAGCGCCCGGTGCTCCGGGGAACGGCGCAAAACCCCGACGTGTTTTTCCAGGCCCGCGAGGCGATCAACCCGTTCTACGCGGCCTGCCCGGACATCGTGCAAACTACGATGGACCGCTTCGCGAGGATCACGGGCCGCGCCTATCACCTGTTCGACTACGTCGGGCACCCCGAGGCCGAGCGCGTCATCGTGATGATGGGCTCCGGGGCGGAGGCGGCCCATGAGGCGATCGACTTCCTGACCGCCCGCGGGGAGCGAGTGGGCTTGGTCAAGATTCGCCTCTATCGACCGTTCGACGGGAAGCGCTTGGTCGAGTCGCTGCCGAAGGCGGTGCGGACCGTGGCCGTGCTCGACCGCACGAAAGAACCGGGTTCGCTGGGGGAGCCGCTCTATCAGGACGTGCTGACGGCGCTGGTGGAGCACGCGCAGACGAACGGCAACCGCTTCGATCGTTTGCCGCGCGTCATCGGCGGGCGCTACGGACTGTCGTCGAAGGAGTTCACGCCGGCGATGGTCAAGGGCGTCCTCGACGAAGCCGCAACGTCCAATCCGAAGAACCACTTCTCCGTCGGCATCCTCGACGACGTGAGCCACAACTCGATCGCCTACGATCCAACCTTGCACACCGAAAGCGACGACGTGGTCTCAGCCGTGTTCTACGGGCTCGGCTCGGACGGCACCGTCGGGGCGAACAAAAACTCGGTCAAGATCATCGGCGAAGAGACGGAGTCATACACCCAGGGCTATTTTGTCTACGACTCGAAGAAGGCCGGGTCGGTGACCGTGTCGCACCTTCGGTTCGGGAAGCGGCCGATTCGCTCCACATACCTGGTTCAACAGGCGCATTTCGTGGCCTGCCACCAGCCGACGTTCCTCGACCGGTTGGAAATGCTGGACAAGGTCATCCGCGGCGGGGTGTTCCTGCTGAACACCGCGGAACCGGCCGACCGCGTGTGGTCGTCGCTTCCGCGGGAGGTCCAGGCGCAGATCGTCGCCCGGGAGCTGCGGTTCTTCGTGATCGACGCCTACAGGGTGGCCAAGGAAGCCGGAATGGGGGGCAGGATCAACACCATCATGCAGACCTGCTTCTTCGCGATCTCCGGGGTTCTTCCCAGGGACGAAGCCATCGAAAAGATCAAGGGGGCGATCCGCAAGACCTACGCCGCCAAGGGCGAGACCGTGGTCGCCAAGAACTTCGCCGCCGTCGATCAAACCCTCGCCAACCTGCACGAAGTGCGGGTTCCCGTGTCCGACGTAACCGGGCGTTCGCGCCCGCCGACGGTCTCGCCGGAAGCGCCCGAATTCCTCCGCCAAGTGACCGCCCGAATGATCGAGGGTCGCGGCGACGAGTTGCCCGTCAGCGCGATGCCGCTGGACGGGACGTTCTCGACGGCCACGGCACAGTGGGAAAAGCGCAACATCGCCCAGGAGGTTCCGGTCTGGGACGCGGAAACGTGCATCCAGTGCAACAAGTGCGTCCTGGTCTGTCCGCACGCGGCCATTCGCGCCAAGGCCTACCCCCCGGACACCCTGGACGCCGCGCCGGGGACGTTTAAGGCGACGGCGGCGCGAGGGAAGGAATACGTCGGACTGCGCTACACCCTCCAGGTCGCGCCGGAGGACTGCACCGGATGCGGATTGTGCGTCGAAATCTGCCCCGCGAAGAACAAACGCGAGACGCGGCTGAAGGCCATCAACATGGCCCCGCAGGCGCCGCTGCGGGAGGCGGAGCGGGAGAACTATCGGTTCTTCCTCGATCTGCCGGAATTGGATCGGCGGACGTTGAAGACCGGTACGGTGAAGGGATCGCAGTTCCTGCTGCCGTTGTTTGAGTACTCCGGCGCCTGCGCGGGGTGCGGCGAGACCCCGTACCTTAAACTAATGAGCCAGCTTTTCGGCGATCGTGCGGTCATTGCCAACGCCACCGGCTGCTCGTCGATTTACGGCGGGAACCTGCCGACAACGCCCTGGACGGTCAACGCCCAGGGACAGGGGCCGACGTGGTCCAACTCGCTGTTCGAAGACGCGGCCGAGTTCGGCCTGGGTTTCCGCCTGGCAATCGACAAGCAGGCGGAATTCGCACGCGAGCTTCTCACGCGAATGCGCGAAACCATCGGTGACGCGCTGGTCGATGCCATGCTTTCCGCCGATCAGTCGGGCGACGCGGGAATCATGGTGCAGCGGGAACGCGTCGCGGAATTGAAGGGGCGATTGGCGCAATTGAACACCGCCGAAGCGATGAATCTCGCCGCCGTCGCCGATTCGCTGATTGGCCGAAGCGTGTGGATCGTCGGCGGCGACGGCTGGGCCTACGACATCGGCTACGGCGGGCTGGACCACGTGCTCGCCTCGGGACACAACGTCAACATCCTGGTCCTCGACACCGAAGTGTATTCCAACACCGGCGGGCAGATGTCCAAGGCCACGCCCTGCGGAGCGGTGGCCAAGTTTGCCACCGCCGGAAAACCCAGCCAGAAGAAAGACCTGGGCCAAATGGCGATGGCCTACGGAAACGTGTACGTCGCGTCGGTGGCCATGGGGGCCAACGACAACCACACCGTTCAGACGTTTGTGGAAGCCGAGAGCTTCCCCGGTCCCTCGCTGATTCTGGCGTACAGCCATTGTATTGCCCATGGAATCAATATGCGCGCCGGCATGAAGCAGCAGGCGGCGGCCGTCGATTGCGGACACTGGCTGCTCTACCGGTTTGATCCGCGCCGCACCGCGACGGGGCTGAACCCCCTGCAATTGGACTCGCACGAGCCACACCTGCCGTTGAAGGCGTACATGAGCAGCGAGAACCGGTATCAGATGCTGATGCAGTCGGACCCGAAGCGGGCCGGCGACTTGATGGCCCGCACGCAGGACGCCATCCGGGAGCGATTCCGGGAATACGCAAGGCGCGCCAAGACCGACGGCGACGGAAAGGCGCCGGCGGCGACGCCCTCGACGCCGCCGACGCACGCGGTAGCGAGCGCGTCCTGAGGCGAACGGAGCCGACCCGCAGGAGAAGATCATGGACCTGGCCACGAACTACCTGGGACTGCGATTGAAAAATCCCCTGGTCGCGGGGGCGTCGCCGGTCTCGCGCGATCTGGACACGGTGCGGGCGCTGGAGGACGCCGGAGTTGCCGCGATCGTGCTCGCGTCGCTGTTTCAGGAAGAGGTCGATCACCAGCTCGCGGCCCACGCCCACTTCGCGGAGTTCGGCGCCTACAGTTCGCCGGAAGCACTGACCTACGTCCCCGCGCGCGATTACACCCCGCGCCATCCCGACGCCTACCTCGAGCATCTGCGGCAGGCGGCGGGGGCGGTCGACGTCCCGGTCATCGCCAGCCTCAACGGAGCCACCGCCGGCGGATGGATCGAGCATGCCCGAATGATCGAGGAAGCCGGCGCCTCCGCGATCGAGTTGAACGTCTACCACGTCGCCGCCGACCCCGGCCGATCGGCGCAACAGGTCGAAGACTTGTACGTCGAAGTGCTGCGGGCGGTGAAGAACACCGTGGGGATTCCGGTGTCGATGAAGCTCAGCCCGTACTTCAGCTCTCTGGCCCATTTCGCCCGCCGGCTCGACAAGGAGGGCGTGGATGGACTGGTGTTGTTCAACCGGTTCTATCAGCCGGATATCGATCTCAACGAGCTGACGGTGGTTCCCAATCTCTCGTTGAGCGCTCCGCACGAGATGCGTTTGCCGCTGCGGTGGATCGCGATTCTTGATCCGCTGATCGAAGCCAGCCTGGCGGCCTCCACCGGAGTCTACACGTCGCACGACGTGTTGAAGCTGCTGATGACCGGGGCCGACGCGGTCATGCTGGTCGCCGTCCTGCTGCGACACGGACCGTCCATCGTCGCCGACATGCTCCACGGCATCGAGGACTGGCTCCACGTCAACGAATATCTCAGCGTTCACCAATTGCAAGGCAGCATGAACCACCGGGCCTGCGCTGATCCTTCAGCCTTCGAACGCGCAAACTACGTCAAAGCCCTGCAAAGCTACTGTGGTTAATCATGTTGTTCGCATCTTAGTCCGTACCGCGACCGCCTGCCCTTTACGCGCAGCGTCAAGGGTCAGGGAGCGACCCTTCCGACACCCCTTGCCGTTGATCAGAACCGCGACAGCATGGAGCGGTGTCTTTTCTTCATCCGTACCGCGACCGTGAGGAGGCGGTTGTAAATTGGGTGCGCGGAGGCTACCGGCAGCTTGCTGCCGGTGGCAAAACGGAAAACCAACCCGCCCGGAACAGCGCACTTCGAACACGGCTATTGATGGGGATCGGTGCGCGCCGCCAGCACGTCGCGCATCGTGTAAAGCCCGGCGGGTTTTCCCGCAATCCACGCCGCCGCGGACAGCGCCCCCGCAGCAAAGGCCTCACGCGAATGGGCCTGGTGCCGGATGGTGATGCTCTCGCCGCCGCCGCTGAGGTGAATCTCGTGTTGTCCGATGATTTCGCCCATGCGAACGGCGTGGACGCCGATTTGTCCGGGCGGGCGCTGGCCGACCTTCCCCCGACGACCGAAGACGACGCCGGCGTCTCCGGTGTCTGATGGATCAGCCGTGGGGCGTGCCCGGCGGATTTCGTCGAGAATCGCCAGGGCTGTCCCGCTCGGCGCATCGACCTTATGCCGGTGGTGCGTCTCCACGATCTCAATGTCGAACTCGGGACCGACGGCGCGCACCAGCGCTCCAATTGCCGCCAGAATCGCGTTCATTCCCAGGCTGAAATTGCCGGACCGCATGATTGGTATGGCGCACGCCGCCTCGCCGATGCGCGCCAGTTGAGCCGGACTGTGACCCGTGGCGCCGATGACCATCGGAATCCCAAGCCGTTCGCAGACCGGCAGCCAGACCATCGTTCCGCAGGCCACGCTGAAGTCGATCAGCACGTCGCACGGGTTCTTGTCGCTGTCGGCAAAGCGATCGCCGAGGGGAATTGTCCGATCGCCGATCGAGAGATTCGATCCAAGGGCTGGGTCATCCGGAGCGGTCAGGGCCGCGGCAAGCTCGAAACGCCCGTCGCGCAAGGCACGCTCGATCGTGCACCGACCCATGCGCCCGTTAGCGCCGGCGACAGCGAGTCGAATCGGAGTGTTCGGGGCGGTCATGCGAGTTCAAGGCGCCGGGACGCCATGCAGGATTTGTTCGATGGACTCAAGGTCGGCGGCGCACGGCCGCGGCGCGTTGGCCAATCGCGGACGCCGGACTTGTTCTTTGCACCCCTGCCCGTGATAGTCGATCGTCACGTTCGAGTCCTTCAACGCGTGCCCCGTCAGAATGCACACCACGCGGTCGGACGGTGCGATGATCCCTTCCTCTCGCAGGGCGCGGAGTCCGGCCGCCGAAGCGCCGCTGGCCGGTTCGCAACCGAATCCGAAGCGGCCCACCAACGCCTTTCCATCGAGGATTTCCTCGTCGCTGACTTGTCGAACCAGGCCGTTCATGATTTCCAGCGCCCGAAGCGCCTTGGTCAGGTTCACCGGTTTGGCGATCTCTATGGCGCTGGCGACGGTCTTGGCCGCGCGCCCCTCGCGCGACCTTTGCGCGTAGTAACTTTCCACCGCCTCGGCGTCGAGGCCGCCGCCGTTGAAGCGAATCCCGCGGTCGTTGAAGAGTTCGAAGAGCGTGTTCGCCCCGGCCGCGTTGATGACCGCCAATCGTGGAACTCGCCCGACCAGGCCCAGCTCCTTCAACTCCATGAAGGCCTTGCCGAAGGCGCTGCAATTACCAAGGTTCCCGCCGGGGACCACGATCCAGTCGGGCGCCTCCCAGTTCAATCCTTCGAGGACGCGATACATGATCGCCTTTTGTCCCTCAAGCCGGAAAGGATTGACCGAGTTCATTACGTAAAGGTCGAGCTTGTCGGCGGCCTGCCGGACGAGTTCCATGCAGGCGTCGAAGTCGCCGTCGATCTGGATGGTGGTCGCGCCGTAGTCCAGCGCCTGGGCGAGCTTGCCGAGGGCGATCTTCCCGCCGCCCACGAAGACGACGGCCTGCATCGGCCGCCCCTCCCGCAATCGCGCGTGTCGCGCGAACATCGCCAACGATGCACTCGTGTTACCGGTGGAGGCGCAGGCGACGCGCGATCGGCCCAGCATTCGTGCGGCCGTGAACGCCGCCGCCATCCCGTTGTCCTTGAAACTGCCGCTGGGATTGAACCCTTCGTATTGCAGGTGGAGCGATCCGGCGCGCATTCCGTATTGGGCGCCCAGGTCGTCGGCTTCCTGAAGCAGCGTGCGCCCCTCGCCGAGGGTTACGACGTCCTCGCGCCGGGCAAAGGGAAGAAGCTCGCGGAAGCGCCAGACGCCGGAAAAGTCCGCCGCGAAGGCGGCATTGCCGCGGGTTGTCGCCGAACGCGCCGCGAAAAACGACATCGACTTCGGCACCTCGACGCGCGACCAATCGTATCCAACGTCGAGCAGCGAACCGCATCGCGGGCAGGCGTACGCCACGTCGCCCACGTCGAGCGTCGACGCGCACGACGGCTTGACGCATTGCAGCCGGGCAACTCCGCGCATCAGGGCATGTTCATCGAAGGGTAAAGGGAAGGCAACCGGCGATCAGCGAATGGCATCGTCGGCTTCCACGGCGGCGCGCAGTCGTCGACGCGTCTCGCTCTTCAGAATGCGTCGCTCGTCGTCGGTTAGCGAGTCCAATCCGGAAGTGGAAATTTTTCGGAGAATCGCTTCGACCGCCTGAGCAGATTCGGCCTGTCGGCAGCGCTCCTTGGCGGCGCGGGCGGCGGCTCGACGGGCGCGCCGACGGGCGAAGAATCCGACGCGCCGACCACCGCGCTCCTCCTCCTCGGGATACGGGTGGCCTCGCGTGAAGTCGAAGCCCGATTCGCCCAGCTCGAAATCCCCCTGCTCCCGCAGTTGTCGTCGGGTCTGCCAGCAGGTCAAGTATCCAAACAGCGCAATCATCAACACCAGTCCGCCCTCGCCCGCGAATAGACCGACCAGTCCCACTACGATGGCACCGATCATCCCGACGCCGGTGGCGATCTCCGTTGCCGTGCGGTATCCCTTGACCGGCCACAGCCACGCCTGAAGAACCCGCCCGCCGTCGAAGGGGAAAATCGGAAGCAGGTTGATCAGCAGCAGGAAGTAGCTCAAACCGAAGGTGCGGATGATCCACGCCTCCGTCGTCGTCGGAAACAGCAGAGGGTCGATCGGACGCATCGGGTGAAATGGATTCCAGGGCACCGCGCCGAGCGAACCGGTCATCACCGAAAGCGCGCCCGCGCAGACGGCGCACACCACGACGTTCACCATCGGGCCTGACAGCGCCGTGATCGCGTGGGCTTTGGCGGTGTGCACCGGCTGAACGTACGCCAGTCCGCCCAGCGGCCAAAGAAGAATCTCCGTCGCCTCCCCGCCGGTCCGTCGAGCGCCCCAGCAGTGCCCAAACTCGTGCACCAGCACCACGCCGAACAAAATGGCGTAGGTGCCGAACGCATCGACCATTTGTGACGCGAAGCCGCGCGGATCCACTTCGCCGGCGCGGGGCATCTCCATCCACAAGAGAATGACCGCTGCGATAATGAAGGCGACGTGGACGCGAATCTCGACGTCCCACAGGCGACCGACGCGGAAGGACCAATTGATGGGGTTGTCGAGTGGTTTTTCCGTCGGGATCATGCCTGCCGTCCCCTCGCCGAGACGATTGTCGGTCCCCTGAGCCGCGGGCTGCTCCCCTTGACCCGAAGTGTCAAGGGTGCCCCCGCGATGCCGCGATCTTCAAAACGCCCCTCGTGGGGAAATTACCGTGCGACGTGGTCGCGTTTTTCTGGAAAACGATCGCCAATCACTCACTTTGAGCATTATAGCCGATCGACCCGCCCGATTTCAGCGCTTTTTTTGACGCTCGGTCGCGTCGCGGAGGAATTGTTTCTCGGTCTCGCTCAGTCCGTGAATCCCCTTCTCATAGACCTTCTTGAGCACCGCGTCGACGGCTTCGGAATCCACCGGCGGAGCTTCGACGTGTACCCGGAGGTCTGGCTGGCCCTGACCTTGGGTCGGGCGCACATGGTCCCAGAACTGCGCCGTCCGCCGCACGCGCCGCCGCTGGAGCCACCATCGTTCCCCCCGCCACGCCCACCAGGCGCCAAAGAGAAGCCCCGCCAAGTGGCAGGCGTCACCCCCAGCGTTGTCGCCGCGAGTGTAGAGGTTCAGAAAATACCATCCGCCGAACACCAGGGCCGCCGTTCGGATCTTGATCGGAAAAAGGAAATAAATCCACACTTCCGCGTGTGGATAACGCACCGCGGCCGAGCCAAGGAGTCCCAGCACGCAGCCCGACGCGCCGGCCGCGATGCCCCCGAAATCCAGCCAGCCGATCATCGTCAATAAAACGTAGAAAACGTTGCCCAGCAGACCGGCGAAGACATAGACTCCCAGGAACATGCGCGACCCCCAGTCGCGTTCGAGCGACCGGCCCAGGAAGTGCAACCCGAGCATATTCATCAGGATGTGGTTGAAGCTCCAGTGCAGGAACATGGCCGAAACGACGCGCCAGGCCTGACCCTGAAGGACCGACGGAGAGTGAAGGGCCAACCACTGGAACACCGGGCTGGCGATGGCCCCCTCGCTAAGACCCAGCCGCCCACGCACCGGCTGAAGCGTGAGTTGGCAGAGAGCGAACACCGCGACGTTGGCCCAGATCAGCAGCGTGACTACGCTTTTGCCCCGAAGAAAACGCGGTCCCCGGCTCCATTCCGAGCGCTGAAAGACGTTCCCTTGTGCGTATTCCCTGTCGCGCCAACTCATAATCCGTGGGTCACTTTGCCATGTTGCCGCAAGAAGTACGTTCCCAGGACCGCAATGGTCTTTCCGTCACGGAATTGCCCGCCCGCGAGCATCGCCCAAACCTCGTCGGGCCGCCTCGGCGTGACCTCGATGGTCTCGCCGGCTTCCAGTTTCTGCCCCACGGGTTGTAGCCCGGTGGCGAGGAAGGCGAACATCCGTTCGGTGATGATGCCCGGCGACGTGTAGAAGTCCAGCAATTGGGCGATGCACGCGGCCTCGTAGCCGGTCTCCTCGATCAGCTCCCGCGCCGCGGTTTGCTCCGGAGGCTCATGGGGTTCGCGCGTTCCGGCGGGAAGCTCATCCAGCCATTCGCCGACGCCGCGGCGAAGCTGACGGATCAGCACGATGCGCCCATCGTCCAGCACGGGCAGGATGACCACCGCGCCGCGATGCACGACGAACTCGCGCACCAGCGACGCTGAACCCGCCTCCGGGTAAGTCCGCCGTTCCACCGTGAATCGCGGCGTGGATAAAAGTATCTCATGCACGGATGATCGACTCCGAAGCTCGCATCTCGGCCCAACAGGCCGGGAAAATCATGAATGGCTGGGAACACCGTGCGAGCCGCCGGCTGTTCCCCTTGACGCGAAGTGCCAAGGGTCAGCCCGCGCCGACGCGCTCGCCGCGGTAATCGTTGGTGCTCCAGGAACCGCGGGCGGTTGAGCCTATCATACGCGGCGCGGGGTCGCAATTTGCACCAACCGATCGAGACGGTCGACGTGTACCAATGTGTAACGGGTTGTTTGCCCGCGCCGACGGGGATACCATCCGCACGGGCCGCCGATGTGAGCGGAACCGGCTTGGAATGAGCAAACAACGCGTCATTGTTTTGGGATCAACCGGATCCATCGGGCAGAGCACGCTCGATGTCTTGTCACGCCTGGTGGACCAATGGGAGGTCGTCGGTCTGGCGGCCGGCTCGCGCGCCGCCGAACTTGCCCAGCAGGCCGACCGCTTCCGCCCGCCGGTAATTGCCTTGGCCAACGGCCCGGACGCGGATTCCCTCGACGACTCATTGAACTATCGCCCGCGGGTGCTTCGCGGACCCAGCGCGCTGGTCGACCTGGTCAACTCCGTCGAGTTCGACTGTGCGGTCTGCGCCGTGGTTGGTACCGGCGGACTGGCGGCCACCTTGCGGGCCGTCGAACTCGGAAAACGCGTGGCCCTCGCCAACAAAGAGGCCATGGTCATCGCCGGGTCGATCCTCATGCCTCTGGCCCGGCGGAGCGGCGCGACTGTGATTCCCGTGGACAGCGAGCACTCGGCCGTCTTTCAGGCGATGCACGCCGGACGTCCTTCCGAAGTGCGGCGCGTCTGCCTCACCGCTTCCGGCGGGCCGTTTCGCAACTCGACGCCGGCCGAACTCGAGCACGTCTGCGCCGCCGATGCCCTGAATCATCCGATCTGGGACATGGGCCCCAAGATCACCATCGACTCGGCAACGATGATGAACAAGGCCCTGGAGGTCGTCGAGGCCCGGTGGCTGTTCGACCTGCGCCCCGAACAAATCGAGGTGGTGATCCATCCGGAGTCGATCATTCATTCGATGGTCGAGTTCTGCGACGGTTCGATCATCGCCCAGATGAGCGTGCCGGACATGCGCACGCCGATTCAATATGCGTTGACCTATCCGCATCGCCTGCCGTGTCCTTCCGCGGCGTTGGACTTTCAGGCCATGCGACGGCTTTCCTTCGAGATCCCGGACGCAGACCGCTTCCCGGCCGTCCGACTGGGGCACGAGGTCGCGCGACGCGGGGGAACATGCGGGGCGGTCTTTAACGCGGCCAACGAAGCCGCGGTCCGGTTGTTCCGCGACGGAGCCATCGGGTTCCTGGAGATTTCGCGCCACGTCGAACGAGTACTCCACGAACATGAGTTTCACGAAGCGCCCACCTTGGGGGGGCTGTGGGAGGCGGACGATTGGGCCAGGCAGGAGGTGTTGCGTTGCACAACGTGTTGACGGGAATGGCAGGATCGGTTCCGGCGGAACTTGCGGTCGGCGGGTTGTTCGGCCTCTGGGACACCGTGTGGCCGTATCTGATGATGCTCGCGGGATTCTCGCTGATCGTTTTTGTGCACGAGCTGGGGCACTTCGCCATCGCCAAGTGGGCGGGCGTTCGCGTGGAGCGCTTCGCGGTCGGTTTCGGGCGTGAGCTGTTCGGCTTCACAAGGGGGGAAACGCGCTATTCGTTCAACGCCCTGCCGCTGGGCGGATACGTCAAGATGCTGGGGCAGGAGGACTTCGACGACAAGACCAACGAGCTTCGCTTCAAGGAGGATCCGCGCTCGTTCGCCAACAAGCCCGTGGGCCATCGCATGGCCATCGTCTCCGGCGGGGTCATCATGAACATCCTGTTCGCCATCCTGCTGTTCATGATCGTGTTCATGGTGGGCATTCAATCCGAAGCCCCGCGCCTCGCGGAAATCGAACCGGACAGCCCCGCGGAGAAGGCGGGGCTTCAGCCCGGGGACATCGTTCGCAAGATCAACGGCGACCGGATTCTGGAGTTCAAGGAGGTTCGCTACGCGGTGATGCTCGCCGCGCCGCACGAACCGCTGGAGTTCATCGTCGAGCGCGACGGGCGGCTCCTGCCTCCCTTTTACCTCACGCCCGAATACCAGGCCCCCGAGGGGCGGCACGACGTGCAACGCCAGATCGTCGGCATCAAGTCCGGCTTCACCCGGAAGATCGTCATCCTCGGTCCGGAGATCGACGTCTCGCGCGAGGATCAACCCCACGTCGGTGACCTTCTCGTCGAGGTCGATGGGATGGCCGTCACCAACGAGAACGCCAGCCAGGTCTTCAGCACCCTGACCTCCGCCAAGGGAGACATCTTCGTGGAGCGGAAGGATCCGAAAGACCCCGATGCCCCTCCGCGGCGAGTGCGCGTGGACATTCCGCCGGTGTTGTCGTTACAGCCCAGCGAACCGGGCGATCCGCGGACGGTCAGCGTTCTGGGGCTTACGCCGCTGGCGAAGTTCGCCGGCGTGGACGACCGAGGCCGGGCGTATTACGCGGGACTGCGCGTCGGCGACACGGTGCTCTCCTGGGACGACAAGACCTGCCCCAGCGCAGCCGACATCGCCCTGTCGGTGATCGACAACGCCGAACGCGACATTCCCTTTTCGGCGCGCCGCGCCAACGGGGAAAGGTTCATGGGCTTTGTCCGCCCGCGAACCCACGAGCGCGGGCCGGCGACGATCCAGGCCGTCCAGCGCCCCATCGAGGGCGTGGCCGACGCGGACCGCGCCCCCCGGGCGCGGCTCGAATACGTCCGACCGGGAGGGATTGCCGCGCGGGCGGGGATTGCCGCGGGCGACGTCATCGTCTCCGTGGAGGGCAAGGAGTTCCCCACCAGCGTCGAGGTCAACACGGCGCTGCGCAACGGCCTCGCCCACCCCGTGTCGATCACCGTTCGGAAGGCTGACGGTTCGGTCGCGCAGGCCGTTGTCGTGCCCCAGACGTCAGGCTCCATTGATGCGAACTTCAGTTTGGTCGCTGACGACGTGCTGGTCGTCGGTGACGCGGTCGAGATGATCAACGGCCGGCGCAGCCCGGCCTCCGAGGCGGGGATTCCGTCGGGCGTGAGGATCACCTCGCTCAACGGTCAAGCCGTCACCAAGTGGCGAGAGTTGATCGACCGCTTCCGTGAATTCGCCGGAACCACCGTGCAGATGTCGTTCAAGGATCCGTCAGGCGCGTCGCGGACCGTTCCCTTCCGCGTTCCGGGTTCGCTTCACACGCTGCTGGGCGTCGGACCGGAGGCGCGGATTCTGACCATCGACGGACGGGATTCCATCACCGTCACCGAAGGTGACCGCACCGCGACCCTGTCGCTGCTCTACCGCGAGGGGATCCGGGAAGTCCTCAAAACCCTCGTCGGCAGAAAGCAGGTTCCCGTCGAGTACCGGGCCAATTCGTTTGCCGAGAAAAAAACCGCCCACGTCGACGTCACCGAGGACATGGTTGATCCCTGGCTCACGCGGGTCGCGTTCCTGCCCAACGTGCAGCCGGGGGCCGAGACCGTCCTGCTGCGCGGGAAAAACGTGATCGACGCGATGTGGATCGGCCTGCACAAAACCTACTATTTCATGTACCAGATTTACACCATCCTCGACCGCATGATCTTTACCCGCAGCATGGGCCTCGAGACCATGTCCGGACCGCTGGGGATTTTCGGCTTCGGCGGACAGGTCGCCCGCGCCGACTTTCTGCAGTTCATCTTCTTTCTGGCGATGATTTCCGCGAATCTCGCGGTCATCAACTTCCTGCCCCTGCCGATCGTGGACGGCGGGTTGATGGTCTTCCTGATCATCGAGAAGATCAAGGGAAGCCCCGTCAGCCTCCGCGTGCAAATCGCCACCCAGACCATTGGACTGGTCCTCATCGTCAGCACCTTCGTGTTCGTGACCTATCAAGACGCCCTGCGGCTGTTCGGCTGACGGGAGCGACATGATCTCCTTCGTCGTCCCCGCGCACAATGAAGAAGCGCTGCTTGCGCGCACGCTGCGAAGCATTCAAGACCCCGCCCGGCGCGTCGAGATCCCCTTCGAGCTGATCGTCGTGGACGACAACTCCACCGATCGCACCTCCGAAATCGCGCTGCAGGCCGGTGCGCGCGTGGTAAGCGTATCCCTGCGGAAGATCTCCGCCGTCCGCAACGCCGGGGCGACGTCCGCGGCGGGAGATGTGCTCATCTTTGTCGATGCCGACACGGTTCTTCCGGAAAAGACGCTCCGCTCGGCGCTGACGGCGCTGCGGCGCGGAGCCGTTGGCGGGGGGGCCGTGGTTCGCTTCGACGAAACCTTGCCTCTTTGGTCGCGTGGAATGCTCTTCTCGTGGAACCTCACCTCGAGAATCCTGCGCTGGGCCGCCGGGTGCTTCATTTTTGTCCGCAAGGAGGCCTTCGAAGCCGCCGGCGGATTCGACGAGCGATACTTCGCGGGCGAAGAAATCGTGCTCAGCGAAGCCATGAAACGCCGCGGGCGGTTCGTCATCCTCGGCGATTCCGTCCTCACTTCCGGTCGCAAACCCAAGCTCTACGGGTTCCGCGAGACCGTTCGCATTCTGGGCGGGCTTGCCCTGCGTGGATCAAACGCCTGGCAACGCCGGGACGGGCTCGACCTCTGGTACAACCGCCGAGCCTCTCCCCAGTCCCCAGGGGAGAAGGCCGAATGAGGCGACCGTTTGTGCCACGGCCCTTGAGCAGCCGGAGCTTCTCGCAGGTCAGGTGCTCGCACCTGCCTTGACTATCCTCGCGCCGGGGTGCCGGTGCCCCATCCTCGCGCAGCGAGCGTGGCGGACGCCTTCCATCGGCAATTGCCAACCGTCAATCCGCCTGGATGCGTCGTATCGTATGCTTCAGGATTGAACCGCGCCGGCTGTGGGCCGAGCGGCGAAACGCCTGGCCATCGCCCGATAATCGAATCGTTCCTCGGCGATCGCCGACCGGGAGGAAGATCATGGAAGCCGTGGACATCTGCCCGCTGACCAAGGAAGCCATTGAAAATCTGATCGCGTCGCGCGGGGCTTGTACGTCAGCCAACGTCAAGCCCTGTCGCCGCCGCACCGAACGCTGGGCCTTCCCCGGCACCGTCGAGCTGTGGCTGCCCGATGGAAACGGTCGGGAGTGCTACGCGCTGGCCACGTCCATCAATCTCAGCACCCGCGGCATCGGCATTCGCGCGGACGAAGCGCTGACGCCGGGAGTGCAACTGGGCATCGCCGTCCATGAGCCGGAGGCCAGTTTCCACGGTCGGGCGGTCGTACGGCACTGCACCGACACCGGACAGGGATACCACATCGTCGGATTGGAGTTTCTCTTCGGCTAGGTTCGGTCTTTAAACCCCCTCTCCCTGGCAGGAAGAGGGGAAGGGGTAAGGGTCGAATAGGCGTGAATCACGCTACGTCGGACCTCTCCACTCGAGGGGAGAGGGAACCTCAAACACGGTGCCGGCGTCGCAGCCGACCGCGTGGCCGGTCAACGGAGTCGATTGCGGAACCAGACCAGTGCATCGTTGGTCAATCCGCTCAGTCCGCTGCGGTCGAAGGTGGCGATCACGTCATTGGCTCCATCCGCGTCCAGGTCGACCACCAGCAGCGCATTGACTTGAGTGCCTCCCGAAACTTCGGATGGAGAAACGCTGGGATCCGTCGTGGACGGACTTGGGCCGGGACGTCCGGGGGCGTCGTCGTCAATCACCAAAGCCGTGCCCCACTGGTCGTACAGGCTGGACGCGCCGTCCGCGTTCAAGAGTACCACGGCCCCGCCCGCGGAGGCGATGATGTCGACCTGTCCGTCGAGCGTCACGTCGCCCAATGCGATGGCCCTGGGGAATCGTCCGGTGAACTCGGCGATGGTGTAGACGCGCCACGGAAGGTTCGGCAGCGGCGCCGTGGTGGCTTCCGGCCCCGGACCCTTGAACCACTGAAGCAGCCCGCCGGTGGTCGATCGGATCAACACGTCCGCCGCTCCGTCGGCGTCGATATCCGCGACGCGGGCGACGTCCGCTTGGGTGGCCAATTGTCCCACCGCGCCCACCTGCCAGTCGCTGCTGGTGAAGTGAAAATCATCCGGGACGTCGATCGTGGGGTTCCGGAACCATCGGATATTCATGCTTCCGGCGGCCGGAAACGTCGCCACGATATCCAGATCCCCGTCGGCGTCGATGTCCCCCAGGGCGACGTCCTTGACCGAGGTTCCGCTGGGGATCGGATTGGGAACCACGCTCACCTCCCAGCTTCGATCGCGGACCGCCGCGAACCCGCCGTTGGTGAACTGCAAGACGGTCGCGGAGGCTTCGTCCTCAGCGCAGCCCGAGTTCCAGGCCACTACGAGGTCGGTGTCCCCGTCGCCGTCGGCGTCGCCGGCCGTCATGCCAGTGAATCCTCCCAGTTCCGGATCCCCGGCGCTTCCCGCGCCCGCGAGGCGCGAGGCCTCGATCGGCGCTTCCACCCATGCCAGCGCCTGAGCAACCTGGCCACCATCCGCAGGTCCGAGGTATACCAGAATCAAGCCCGCGAGTTCGACGGAGTCCGGCACGTCGCTGTCCAGGCAGGTCGCCCCGGCTTCCATGGTGTCTTTCAGTAACACCGCGATGTCCGGCGCGCCGTCCTGATCGAAGTCAGCGATGGTCAGCCCGGCCACGGACACCACCGGGATGTTTCCCGCCAGGGTGACGGTTTCAAACGAAATGTTGCCGATCGTATCTCGGCGCTGCAGATGAATCTGTACCGGCTGCGACTGGTTCCATGCCGACACCAGGTCGATGAAGCCGTCGCTGTCGAGATCCGCGGCGGCGACGAACTGCGGACCGGCGGAGTCTTCGCTTTGGGGATCGACCTGGATGGCGGTGAAAAAGCTCAGCGTTCGTCCGGTTCCCAGGAAGTCGTCGGAATTGCCGCTCGGGGCGACGGAAGCCCCGTAGTTCCCCCGACATCCGATGAACAAGCCGATCGCGGAGACCGCGACGATCGCGGAACCCAGACCCCACCAACCCCACGCGTTGTGCTTGCGAACCATCATGACGTTCCCTTTTGCTTGGAGAGGATTCGCCTCACCCTCGGCAGGCCGAAGGACCGGCGCCCCCGAAACGCTGGACCGCGAACGACGCGCACGTCGCCCACGTCGCGCTATGGGGTATCGGCGCGGCGTCGTTTCCCCTTTTGGTATCGCCCCGGGTTTGGAAGCCTGTCCGATAACGTCGGTTGGGATTACTTGACCAGCACGGCGAGCATGGTGATGTCGTCGCTCTGCTCGGCGCCGGCGGCGAACTCGGTCACCTTGCGGCGAACGTGTTTGACCAGCGCGGATGGAGTCAGTTCGGCGCCCTCGCGCAACGAGGCCTCCAACTGGGCCATGCCGAAGGGTTCCTGTTCGGGATTCATGGCCTCGATCACCCCGTCGGTGTAACAAAACAGCGTCGTCGGCGCCGACCCCAGCTCGATGGTCGCGGACAGGTATTCACCGTCCGCGGTTACTCCGAGCGGGAAACCCGGTTCGGCGTGGTCCGGCGTCGCCGAAATGGTCTTACCCCGCAGGAACATGGGGCACCAGTGACCCGCATTGGCCAGGCAAACGGTGCGCTGCGCCGGGTCGATGAGGGCGGCCAGGCAGGTGATGAACTTGGACTGGGCCGCGTTGCGGCTGACCAGACGGTTCCACCGGCGCATCAGGTCGCCGGGATCGTCGCAGTCGACGATGGTGACCCGGACCGCGGCCTGCAAGTTGGCCATCAGCAGGGCGGCGGCTACGCCCTCGCCGGACACGTCGGCGATGATAATCCAGAACTTTCCGTCGGGGCGCTCGATGACGTCATAGTAGTCGCCGCTGACGCGCCGACCCGGATCGTTGAGGGCCGCAATGACGACACGGTCATTCTCCGGAAGATCATTGGGAAAGAGACTGTTCTGAATGCCCCGGGCCACGTCGAGGTCCTGGTTGAGCCGGGCAAGTTCCCGCTGCTCGTCGAGCAATCGACCGTTGACCAGTCCGATGCTGATTTGGCGTCCGATCGCCGCCAGAAAGTCGATGTCCTCGTCGGAGTACTTTGTCGACGTGCTGGTCCGGTCTCCATAGATGACGCCGAGGATTTCCTCGCTGTGGATCAGCGGAACGCACATCGCGGAGCGGATGCCGTGCTGCACCATGCTCACCGTCGGATCGATCTTGCCGCCCCCGTCGTCGCTGTAGATGGCCCGTTCACCGTGCTCCATCGCCCGACTGAGCAGGCTTCGGCTGATGGTCAGCTCGCCCTCGGCGCCGCGAAGGTTGCGGACGACAGGCCAATCCACGGCCCGCTTCCCTTTCCGCCGAATGCCGATCGCGCCGCGCTCGAAGTGCAGCATCTCGAAGCAGATGTCCATGGCTTCTTCCAGCAGTTTCGGCTGATCCTGCAACGTCGTGAGTCGTTCCGAAAGCTCGTAGATGGTTTCCAGCCGTCGTTGCGAAAGGGCCAGCCGCCGATCGCGCGGGACGTAGTTTGTCGCGTGACCCGTCGGGGGCTCGTCTGCGACGATGACCGAGGTCGCCGACGCCCGATGGGCGGACCGGAAGACGCCAACCGCTGCTCCCACCGTAATTCGATCACCGTCCCTGAGCACGGTGTGGGCGGCCGGCGTGTCGTTGACCAGCGTGCCGTTGCGGCTGCCGAGATCCTCCACGACGTACCCGCGCTCCGTCGGCGTGATGCGCGCGTGACGGCGCGAGGTGCTTGGGTCGTCGATGGGAACCTCGCATGTGGCGTCGCGGCCCAGTACGACCGGACCGGGCTTGAGCCGGTGGTGGGCCGTCCGACCGTCTGGAAGGGTGATGTAAAGTTCAGCCATGCGCGGTCATTCCCGACGCCGCGGGACGCCCTCGAATCGTCCCCTGCGGCACCGCTCCCAGTATACCGCGAACACCCGGTCGCGGACAGGAAACGGTGGTTGGACGGCAAGGTTGCAGCACCCGAAAACCACCTACAAAGCCCTTACGCTCGCCGCGTCCATTCTATTCCGGCGTACTTCGCGGTAAGCTGCCCGGCGAGTTCCAGCTCTCGGGCGGACCAGCTCCCCGGCTCTAGGTCGATGCCCGCGACGCGAGCCAACGCGTCGGGAAGCGACTGTTGCACGGTGTCCAGAGCGGTCGAAGCATCGGTCGCCGTCGCGGCGGTCGCCTGCTGAGCGAAACGATTCCCGATGATGATCGAGCCGTGCTGAAGAATACCGTGCGGCGTGCGGCGTTGAGCGCTGCCGGCGATTTTTCCGCCGGCCGCAAGCAGGTCGTACCGATGCCTGCGTTCAAAGCAGAAGAACGGACCGCGGGCGGCGCCGGAGTCATCACCGCAGCCTGACGCGCTGGCGACAACTCCGAGCACATCCAGAACATCGAGGACGCCTGCGTGGACCATTTCGTACAGCTGACTGGGGCCTCGCGCGGTCACCAGCGGATGCGTCGCCGGCAGCGCAAGGGAATAGGTCACTTCGAGATCGTGCAGGATCGCCCCGCCCCCCGTCTGGCGACGGACGACGGGCAGATTCCCCGCCGGCGGCGGAAGGCGCTCGTAGTCGGCGTAATGCTGAAAATAACCCAGCGAGATCGTCGGAGTTGCCCAGCGATAAAGCCGGAATGTCGGCGGCGACGCCCCCTCCCCGACGCAAACGAGCAATGCTTCGTCGCGGGCCATGTTCGTCGGCCCGGAAAGCGGAGCATCGTGCAGGACTCGGATTCCCGAAGAACAGCTCACCGCAAAGTTCTACTCGAAGCGGCGAACTCGGCGAAGCGCCGGCCTGCGACGCCCGGCGCAAAGGATGAATCCGGTAACGCTCGTCAGCGGCGTAGGGACGAGTTATCTGCCTAAGTTATCGTGGTTCCAGCACCCCGTGCCCCAATCCACGACCAGCGCGACTACCCCTGGGACCACTCCGGCCAACAACCACGCACAGTCGGCCGCGACCCACGGGCAGACCCCGTTTGCCCCGTCGCACTTCTCGGTCCGGCGGGCGTGCAGACCGGACGCATCGGTCTTGTGGGCCAGCGTCGCACAGCCGGAAAGACCCGGCATCGCGGCGGCAACGACCAGTGGGATGCATCGAACCGAGTTCCAAAACGACGAATCCGGCACGGAGTTCCCCTCCATCTTTAATCCTCCTTGATTCTTCGATTCTCGGCGATGGTTTTCCGCAAGCTGGTCGCGCCACTGCGCCGCGTATGGCTATTTCTTGTTGGGTTCCACCACCGGTTCGCCCGGAGCGACCATCTCGCCGGGGGAAACCATGTGCGGCTGCGACTCGTCCTGCGGCTCTTCCGCCGGTTGCGCCCTTTGCTCCCCATGCGGATCATTGTTGTAATCGTAGGTCCGAACCGATTTGTGCGAGGAGGTTGCGCATCCCGCCAACGCGGCCATCGACGCGGCCGCACCCAAGACTTCCAAAGCCCATTTCATCCGACGCATGTTATTTTCCTTGTGATCGAACTTGGTGATCCGAAAAAACACTGGACCGGGTTTGACCCGGTCCAGGCTGCGGCGTTTCTCAAGGTTCCCTGTAAAGCGCCGGGCGGCCGTCCCGCCGCGTTCTTGGACGGCGCCTTATCCGCGGCGTTGCACGATGACCATGTGCTGATGGACCACGCGCCAGACGTCGGCCGCCGGAAGCGTAACCGTCACCCGCGCGGTGCCCTGCTCGAAGATCGCCGGAGCCGTAACCGCGCCGTCGATGATCGCTTCCACCTGGGTGGTGATTTCGTCGTGCTGGGTCACGAAATCGCGAACCACGGTGCCCGACCGAATCTCCAGACCGTACACCTGCTCGGTGAGCTTGCGCATCCCGTCCAGCGCCGCGGCGCGGGCGGCCTTCAGCTTGCCCTGAGCGGTGTCCATGCCCGGATCCGTGCCCTCGCCGGTGGCTTCAATGGTCCGGTCCATCCACTGCGGCATTTCGACGCCCGAACTTTGCACCTGGCTGATGATCTGCCGGCGCGGCACTCCGGACCCCGTCGCCTGGATGTACTGCCGGTCGACCGTCTGCTTGATGTTCTGAATGTCCGTCGTGGTCACCTTGTTGCCGTGATAATGCTCGCTGTGAAGCTCTTTGATCTTGGTGACCACCTGCTCGACGGGGACTTCCATGGTCACCTCGGCGATCAGCTCATCCTCGTGGAGGTACTTGCCGACGCGGCGCGCGCCGATGACGATCCCCTGAGCCTGCGTGCTGATCTCGTCGGACTCGGTGATGAAGTCGCGGACCAGCGTGTCGGAGGTCAGCCGCAGCCCCTTGATCTGCTCCAGCAGCTTGCGCATCGCGTCGACCTCGCCGGCGCGTTCGGCCATCAGGCGCTCGTTGGGCGGAACGGACTTCCAGATGCCGGGCACGGGCATGACGGCCGGGGGCTTGTATTCAGGTGGCAGCGGCGTGATCGCCTGCTCGACGCCCTGCGGAAGATTCGGCGGAAGGTCCGGACGCGGCGCGCCGGAACCCGTGACCTTGATCACGTCGGTCTTGATGCTTTCCTTGATCTGCTCGAAGTCCGTGGTCTTGACGGTGTTGCCCTTGTAATGGGCGGTGTGGACTTCCTTCAGCGTCGAGATGAGCTTGGCGACGGTGACCTCGGCTTCCACCTCGCAGGCGCCGTCTTCGTAGTAGCGCGGTTGACCCAGGCGCACGCCGCGGATGAACGTATCCACGCCCGCCCGAATCTCGTCGCTCTCGGTGATGAAGTCCCGAACGTGCGTCTCGGAATTGATCTTCACCCCGTACACCGTCTCCGCCAACTTGCGGTAGCAGTCGGCCTCGGCGGCCCGACGCGCCAGTAGTTTGTTCTGTGCATCCCTGGCTGGATCCTGCGCCACGACGATGCCGACGACGGCCAGCGTCGCCCCGGTCGTCAGCCACGCCCAACGTTTTCCGGTGAACATATGGTTGCATCTCCTTGTTGAAACGGTCCGTCGGCCAACACGGATAAGCCCGCGCAGGTCCACGTTTCGATTGCGTATTCTCGTTGACACTTACAACCGCCGAAGGTTAGCCGTCCGTCTAAAGCCCCGTGCACGGGGGTCCGGAACATCTTTCCACCCCCGAAATGCCGGCGTCGTATCACCATCGACCGGACGTCTTAGCCGCCCTTCCGTACGCGGCTGCCGTACGTCTTCACTCGATCGCGAGCCTCGGCATAGACCGGGTCGTCCGCCCCCGCACAGGCTGTCTTGTAGTTGTGCATGGCGCTTTCAAGGTTGCCCATCGCCTCGCCAGCGAGGCCCGCTCCGTACGCCGCCTGATGGTCGTTGGGGTTCTCCGCCAACGCCGCCTGGAACGCACCGAGGGCCTCTCGATAGGACTCCGCGCGAAGGTAGCGCACGCCCTGGGCGCAGTTGGCGTTCCCGCTGGATTCGATCTCCGCCTCGACGTCGATGCGACAGGGCATCAACATGCTGACGAATTCGCGGGCCCCGCGCTCCACCAGCGATCCGATGATTTTGTCGGCGGGGGTGAGGTCGGCCTCCGTCGAGCTGGAACCGAAGATCGGGCTGGCCTTGGTCTTCTCCGTGGCGCTGTAGGTCCGCGGGCTGAAGTACTCCCACACCTTACCGTTGCCGGAATCGACAAGCTTGAACGACACCTTCACGGTCATGTTGCGGGTGACGGTTTCGACCTCTTCGGTCTGGGCGCTGACGCTACCGCCGCCGCGCCGCCCGCCGCCCCAACCGGAGAGATCAAGTCCCGCCAGCGTGCGCTGTTTGCCCACGTGCTTTTCGACCTTCACCTCGATGTTGCTAAGCAGGTACCCCTCCGCGCCGATGAGTTGCCCGCCGCCGCCGCCCTTCTTGGTGGACAGCCCCGCGGCTGCGAGGTCTGCTTCGTCGAACACCGCCTGTGTGTCACGGCGCTCGGTAACGGTGATCTTCGCGCCGAACTTGCCGCGCGATTCGTTGATCAACGACTGAAGAATCGTGACCGAGATTTCCGACCACTTGGGATCCGTGGTCTCGCCGACCTTGGCCGGCATCACCGCAATCGTCTCCATGCCCGGCGGCAGCCCCTTGGCCGGCTCCACCGCATAGGCGAAGTTCACCACCGCCCGCTCCCTCGACGCGCACCCGACCAACAGAGGCGACGCCGTCATCCCAATCCACAACAGTCTTTGCACCTTAGGCCCTAACATCCGCACACCTCCCATGTCTAGAGTATCTGCTTGGCATCGTCACCTGCCGCGACCGCGCGTGGCAGCGGATGACCGACGGCCCAAACGAACGCGAGCCTTGCGTGACTCGCTTTGAATATCTGTGTAGCGACTGACCGCCACACCCGCGTTGGGTGGGCGCCTTCGTCCGATAAGCATCCTATCCGGGAACGCCCGGGACGGCGAGCCATGCCGCCGACCCAGGGGCCGCAAACTGCCTTGAGGAGTCCAGGACGCGCAGATAGCACACCACCGCCCGCCCGCGACGTCAAGAAGCAGGCCGCGGGAAGCTGAGACCGTTCCGCCCGGCCCGGTTTTCTGTTCCGTTGCCCGTACCTACAATCGACGACCCGACGCGAAGGCGCGGACCCTGGCGACCTAGGAGCTTAAATACCCTTGACCCCCCGTCGGACAACGCGAAAGGTTATGGTCGGCGGCGTGCCCGTTGGCGGGGGTGCACCGGTGGCCATCCAGTCCATGACCAGCACTTACACCCATGACGTGGACGCCACCGTGCGGCAGATCCGACAGTTGGCCGAGGCGGGTTGTGATATCGTACGGGTTGCGGTTCCGGACCGGAAGGACACCGAAGCCCTTCCGGCGATCCTCGATCAGTCACCCGTCCCGATCGTCGCGGACGTGCATTTCCACTATGAACGGGCGCTCGAGGCGATCGAGGCCGGCGTGCACAAGATTCGCTTGAACCCGGGCAACATCAAGGACCGCGGGGAAGTCGACCGCGTCATCCGTGCGTGCCGCGAGCGCCGCATCCCCATCCGCGTCGGTGTCAACGAGGGCAGCGTCGTCGAACGCCGGGACAAGGAACTTCGCGGAGCGCAGATGGCCGACCTGGCGGTCGATCGCCGTGCGAGCCTGGTCCGGTTGATGGTCCAGACGCTGGAGCACTACCTGCGCATCTTCGACGAGAACGACTTCCACGACGTCGTCCTGGCCGCCAAGAGCATCGACGCGGGACTGGTGATCGACGCCTACCGCGCGATCAGCGAGCGGTTTGATTTTCCCTTGCACCTGGGCGTGACCCACGCCGGTCCGCCGGAGACGGGGCGCATCCGCTCGATCGCCGCGCTGGGTGCGCTGCTGGCGAGCGGGATCGGCGACACCATCCGCATCTCCTACGCCGCCGATCCCATTTTCGAGGTCGAGGACGCCAAGGAACTCCTCTGTTCGTTGGGGCTTCGCAACCGCGTCGAACCGGAATTGATCGCCTGCCCCACCTGCGGGCGAATCGAAATCGATCTCATCAAACTGGTGGCCGAGGTGCGACAAAAACTCGCCACGATCAAGACGCCGGTGAAGGTCGCGGTGATGGGCTGCGTGGTCAACGGTCCGGGCGAAGCCGAAGGCGCCGACGTGGCCGTCTTCGCCGGCAAGGGGCGGGGGATCATCTACGTTCGGGGCGAGCAGAAGCGGACCGTGACCGAGGCGGAGATGCTCGACGCCCTGTACGAGGAAGCGGTGGCCTTTGCCGCCCGCGTCGAACGCGGTGAGGTCGCGCTCTCGGCGGGGCGAGTGAACATCGTGCCGCCGGATCCGTTGCCGAGGAGGGATGGGACGATCCCGTTGACGGTTGGCGTCCGACGGCGATAGTCTCCACGCATATGTTTCTGTCCGATGATGAGCTGAGGCAGTTCGCGCACGGGCAGGAAAGCGGTCGCGTCGAACGCAAGGGATCGCTGAGTGACCGTGAACAGATCAAAAAAACCATCTGTGCATTCGCAAACGATTTGGCCGACTGCCGGAAGCCCGGCATCCTGCTCATCGGTCTCGACGATGGCGGGTCTTGCGCTGGGTTGAAGCCGTCGGAAGCGTCCATACGCACAATCGTGGATTTCCGTGGCGAGGGGAACCTTCTCCCGCTCCCGACGTTCTGCGTCGAGTGGCGCCGGATTGACTCATGCGACGTACTCGTCGTTCAGGTTGAACCATCCGCGGTTCCGCCGGTGCGCCTACGGGGCCGGGTTTGGGTTCGGATTGGTCCGACGGTTCGTGCAGCGACGCCCGAGGAGGAAAAACGACTTTCTGAAAGGCGCCGATGGCACGACTTGCCGTTTGACCATCAACCGATCGATGCGGCATCACCGTCCGATCTTGATATCCGTTTGTTCGAGGGGGTTTATTTGCCCGGTGCGATTGACCGAGAGGTGCTCGAGGCGAACCAGCGATCGTCCGTCGAGCAGCTCGCATCGCTACGGTTTTTGACCTCCAACGGGAGGCCCACGGTTGCGGGAATTCTTGTACTCGGAAAGGATCCGAGGCAATGGGTGCCTGCCGCATACGTGCAGTTTGCTAGATTCGCCGGAACGGAGATTTCCGACGACGTACAAGACCAGAAGGAACTCTTTGGACCTATCCCTACGTTGATGCAAATGATGGAGGAGACCCTGGCGGTCAACATACGGATTGCGACGCAGATCGGCGGAGGAGTCGTCGAAAGTCGGAACCCGGATTATCCGGTGGACGCGTTACGTCAGTTGGTGAGGAACGCCGTCATGCACCGCGCCTACGAGGGTACGCATGCGCCAGTGCGCGTTCACTGGTTCGCTGATCGAATCGAGATCTACAATCCAGGAGGACCGTTCGGGATCGTAAACCGCGGCAACTTCGGGCAACCCGGCGTGACGGACTACCGGAATCCGGTTCTTGCCGAGGCGATGAAGGTTCTGGGGTACGTCCAGCGTTTCGGCGCGGGGATTCCGATCGCAAGGAGGGAACTGGAGAGAAACCGGAACCCAGCGCCTGAGTTCTTCGTGGAAGCTGAACACGTCCTGGTCACGGTTCGCAAACAGCCATGAAAGCGATCGCCTTCTTTAACAACAAAGGTGGAGTGGGAAAGACCTCGCTTGTTTACCATCTGGCGTGGATGTTCTCGGATTTGGGCGTGCGAATTGTCGCCGCCGACCTTGATCCACAGGCCAACCTCACCTCGATGTTCCTCAATGAAGACAAATTGGAGAAGCTTTGGCCGGATTCCGACCACGACTTTACGGCGCTCGGTTCGGTTGCTCCGATTCTCAAGGGGACCGGGGACATAGCGGATCCACATGTCGAGGAAATCACGGAGAACCTTGGACTCATCGTCGGCGACCTGGGGCTCGCACGGTTCGAAGCAAAGTTGTCGGAGGCGTGGCCGAAATGCGTTGACCAAGACGAGTCGGCTTTCCGTGCCGTCTCTTCTTTCTATCGGATTCTCGTTTCCGCTTGCAAGAAACGCGATGCGGAGTGGGCGCTGATCGACGTGGGGCCGAACTTGGGCGCGCTCAATCGCTCAGCTGTTCTCGCCGCAGATTCGGTCGTCGTCCCCATTGCCGCGGACTTGTACTCCTTACAGGGCTTGAAGAACCTCGGACCCACTCTGCGTGACTGGCGGAAGCAATGGAAGGACCGGCTCGAAAGGGTGCCGAAAGCCGACTCGCTGCCTCTTCCCCAAGGAGCGATGGAACCCGCAGGGTACATCGTCATGCAACACGCCGTTCGTCTGGATCGTCCGGTCAAAGCCTACGAGCGTTGGACACGGCGCATTCCAGAAACATATCGGCAGGAAATGCTTGAGGATCCTACGGAAGGAAGCCTTGACCCCAAGGACGACCCGGCCTGCCTTGCATCGTTGAAGCACTATAGAAGCCTTATGCCGTTGGCCCAGGACGCGCTGAAGCCGATGTTTCAACTCAAGGCCGCGGATGGGGCTTTGGGAGCCCACGTATCGGCGGTCCAGAGTTGCTACAATGATTTTAAATCGCTCGCCCTCAGGATAGCTAAGGTATGCGGGATTGAGGTACCGCGCTTCCACTCGCCCTAAGTCCCGTTGCCCGTTCATGTTGTCCGAGCGTGGTGCGCGACGGGTCTGGGCCGGAGTCGGCATGGTGCCCCGGAACCGATTTTCACCTGCTGGCGTGGTATTGAACTTGCCTGTAAGGTGAGGGTCGAAGGCGGTTCGGTGGGGCGTGGTCAGCACCAAACCGCCGGACGGAAGCGCGCGATCCGCGCCCCAAGCGAGGCTCCGCGCCGTGGGCCGAGTTACCCATAGGTAAAACGCATGATACTAGCCGTTCCGAAAGAGGTCGTTGACGGTGAACGACGCGTCGCGTTGGTCCCGGAATCGGTCAAGAAGCTGGTGAAGGCCGGGGCGGACGTGGTTCTGGAAGCCGGCGCGGGCGTCGCCTCCTATTTCTCCGACGACGACTACCAGGGCGCCGGAGCGACGATCGAACCCGACGTGGTCAAGCTTCTGTCGGCCGCGGACTTCATCGCCAAAGTTCAACCTCCCGTGCACCATCCGGTCGCCGGTCGGCATGAAGTCGATCTGTTCCGCGAGGGGGCGGCGTTTCTGACGACCCTCTATCCGACCCGCAACCTCGACGCGGTCCGCCGGCTGGCGGCCCGCCGGATCACCAGTTTCGCAGCCGACTGCATCCCGCGAACGACGCGGGCCCAGACCATGGACGTGCTGTCGTCGATGGCCAACATCGCCGGGTACAAGGGCGTCATCCTCGCCGCCGATCAGCTCGCCAAATACTTCCCCATGTTCATGACCGCTGCCGGAACGGTTTTTCAGGCCAAGGTGTTCGTCATCGGGGCGGGGGTCGCGGGGTTGCAGGCGATCGCCACCGCCAAGCGCCTCGGCGCGACGGTGACGGCCACCGACACCCGACCGGTCGTCAGGGAACAGGTGGAAAGCGTCGGCGGGAAGTTCGTTGGGGTAGATGCATCGGAGAGTGCTCAAGACGCGGGCGGATACGCGAAGGAACTCTCCAAGGATTTCTATGATAAACAAGCGAAGTTGATTTCCGACCAGTGCGCAATCAACGACGTGGTGGTGACCACGGCGCTCATCGGCGGGGTGAAGGCGCCGAAACTGATCACCGAGGAGATGGTTCGGCGCATGAAGCCGGGATCGGTGCTCATCGACCTGGCCGCCGAGGGCGGCGGCAACTGCGTGCTCAGCGAGCCGGGCAAGATGGTCGAGAAGCACAACGTCAAGATCTGCGCGCCGCTGAACCTCCCGTCGCAAATGCCGCTGCACGCCAGCACCCTGTACTCGCGCAACGTGACGTCGTTTCTGACCGCGTTTCTGAAGGACAAGGCCTTCAACCTCGATTGGAACGACGAGATTCTCAAAGGCGCCGTCATTACCCATTTTGGAGAGGTCATGCACGGTCCGACGAAGGACGCGTTGTCGAAGGCGACCTGAGCCGCGGGCTTAACGCCCGCGCCAACGATCGCCCACGACCCTTCGCCGCCGGTTCAACCGGAAGGAAACCGCACACACGGGAACAACGCCATGCAGCAGTTGGATTTGTGGTCGATGCTGTTCGTGTTCATGCTCGCAACCTTCATCGGGTTCGAGGTGATCCGCAACGTTTCACGGCTGCTTCACACGCCGTTGATGTCCCTGACCAACGCGATTTCCGCGATTGCCGTGGTCGGTTCGATCATCATCGCCGGCGAGCAGAAGGGCACCTTTGCCACCGTGCTGGGAACCGTCGCGGTGGCCGCCTCGATGACCAACATCGTCAGCGGATTCCTCATCACCGACCGGATGCTCAAGATGTTCAAGAAGCCGGGGGCGAAGTGATCATGGGCGCGACCGCGATCGACAACCTGACGCAACTCACCTACCTGGCCGCCACGGCGTTGTTCGTCTTTTCACTGAAATGGCTCAGCTCTCCCAAGACCGCCCGGCGCGGCGTCGTGGCCGGAGCTTTGGCGATGACCGCGGCCATCCTCGGCACCCTGCTGCACCATGAGATCATCACCTTCAAGTGGATCGGCATTGCTTTTGTGATCGGAACGGTCATCGGCGTGCCGCTCTCCTGGGTGCCGCTGACGGCGGTGCCGCAACGGACCGCGCTGTCGCACTCGTTCGGCGGGCTGGCGGCGGGGCTGGTTGGAACGGCCAAGTACTTCATCTGGCTTCACGAGGACGGCGCCCTCACCACATTCCGCACCACGGCCATCATCATCGAGGTGATCCTGGGATTCGTGACCTTTACCGGAAGCCTGATGGCTTGCGGAAAACTGCAGGAATGGATTCCCACGCGACCGATCACCTATAAGAACCAGAACTTCATCAACCTTGCGCTGTTGCTGATCGCCGCCGTGGTCGGCGTGATTCTGATCCTCAATCCGCAAACGTGGGGGCTGTTCCCGCTCGTGATTCTTTTGTCGCTGGCGTTCGGTGTGCTGCTTATCATTCCCATCGGCGGCGCCGACATGCCCACGGTCATCTCGCTGCTGAATGCCTACGCCGGTCTTTCGGCCGTGGCCATGGGCTTCGTCCTCGAAAACAAACTGCTCATCACCGCGGGCGCGCTGGACGGATCGTCGGGCTTCATCCTCTCGGTCATCATGTGCCGGGCGATGAACCGCTCGTTCACCAACGTCCTCTTCGGCGCCTTCGGACAGGTGCAGACGTCCGCCGCTGCGGCCGAGCAGAAGTCCTACAAATCCGCCACGCCGCAGGACGCGGCCCAAATGCTGGAGACCGCCGGCAGCGTGGTGGTCATCCCCGGTTACGGGATGGCCGTCGCCCAGGCGCAACATCGCGTGCGGGAATTGTATGACCAACTCACCAAACGCGGGGTCAACGTCAAGTTCGCTATTCATCCCGTAGCCGGCCGCATGCCCGGGCACATGAACGTGCTGCTCGCCGAAGCGGAGATCCCCTACGACAAGCTGGTGGAGATGGACGACATCAACGGCGAAATGGTCCAGGTGGACGTGGCCCTGGTGCTGGGCGCCAACGACGTGGTCAACCCGGCCGCCCGGCACGACAAAAACAGCCCGATCTACGGCATGCCGATCATCGACGCGGACAAGGCCAAAACGTGCCTGGCCGTCAAACGCACCATGAACCCCGGCTTCGCGGGAATCGAAAACGAACTCTACTACGCCGACAACACCCTGATGGTCTTCGGCGACGCGAAGGCCGTCGTCGGCGACGTGGTCAAGGAACTCTCCGGCCAAACTGGGATTCACTGACCTCATACCAGGCACAGGTCGGAAGTGTCCACTGGGACTGTCGACGTACCAGGGTCTTTCAGTTTTCTATTCGCGGGATATTGCCGTGAATCGGCGGGACTCGTTGGCCGATCCCCGTCCGCCGGCATGGTCTATCAAAAGCCCAATATGGGGGGGGACCGCTCCCTTGCGGTCGCGGTACTGATAGGCTTGACTCCGACAAAAGACCTTGGGGGGTGACATCATTTCGGCGTTTCGCTGTTTGGAGTTTCCAACGCTCCCGCCTTTCCCGTCGTGGCTTCGTCACTGCGCGGCTTCGACCGTCCCCGTTCGTCGAGCGTCGCACGCCACTCGGCGGCCTTCTCGGCATAGCCCTGGCCCGGCTCGGCGGCGTCCCATAGGACCCGTTGCCCACGAATTGTTATTCCGCCGCCCACAATTCAGACGTCTGAACCGGGCACGGTTGAGCACCCAGGTACGTTCAATGTGACCTCCTATGGCTTCTGCGAAGGTGATTTCGGCGCCCGGGATTGCTCCTTGGCGACAAGTTCCCTGTAATTGGCCAATCGCGTGACGAACTCATGGTTGTGCGGAAAGAGCGCCACGGCAAGTTCTTGAGACTCCACCGCCTTTTCGTTGTTGCCGCTGAGGTGATACGCCGCGGCAAGCGTGTCGAGCAGGGGTCCGTTTTTCCCCTTGGAAATTTCGAGCGCCTTTTGGGCGAACGTAAGCGCGGTGCCCACCGAGGACGGGTCTTGCGAAGCGCAGTCCAGCAGGCACTGCGCGTACCACGCCATAGCGTACTCACTAGCGTTCGGACGTTTCACAGCCTCTCGCCGAATCTCCAGGGCCTCGTCACACGCGACCCGGGCTGCCTCGTGCTGCCCCGTGCCCTGCAGCACCAGCGCCAGTTCGACAAGACTCGAACCCAACTGCAGGGAACCGCCTCCGTCTTTCTTCCGACTGCACGCAACGGCTTCATGGGCCAAGCGTTCGGCGGACTTCAAGTCACCTTTGGCGCGACAGAGTCTGGTCATGACCCTCAACGTAACAGGCGCCCATGGGTGCTCATTGCGGTACACGTTTCTCCAAAACTCGAGTGCTTCACGAAGGAGCGGTTCGGCTTTGTCGTAATCACCTTTTTCGAAAAGCAGCAGCCCATAGAAGTGCAGGGACATGGTGAAATCTAGTAGACGGTCTCCCGGCAGCCTACGGTAAATCGCACACCCTTCTTCATACAACGGTTCCGCGTTGCGGTAGTCGCCACTAAGGTACAGCGATTGAGCCAGGGTAATCAGGGCATCGGCAACGTCGTGGTGTTCCCTTCCGTGCAATTTAAGCCGGATGTCCAGCACCTCGCGGGCGGCTTGGAGCATGGCAGCATGGTCTTGGCTAATCATGACATTACCGATGCCCATCAGACTGTTTGCAACGTCGGCATGCACGTTCCCATACAGCTTTCGGCGAACGTCGAGCGATTCCCTGAGGAGCGCTTCAGCGCCCTTTTGATCGCCCTTGTCTTGGGTAAGGAACCATCCCAAGTGATAAAGGCTATCCGCGCGCTCGGGGTGGTCGCTCGGGAGCTCGCGATTGCGGATTTCCAGGCCCGCGCGGAGATGTCGCTCGGCATTGTCGATTTGGCCCATAGACTGATAGGTGGTTCCAATCGTCGTATGTAGCGCAGCCTCTACGAGTGGTTGATCCTTGAACACCGTGGAGACCTCCGCCGCCACTTTGTCGATCATTTCTCGGACGGTGATGTTCGGGCCGGGGCCTTGGTTGGGGTCGGCCGAGCGGAGCATGGTGCTGAGGTATGCGGTCACGGCCCGAGCGGTATCGCGTTCACGGGCTTTCTCATCTCTAGCACGTTCGGCGCGGACGTACAGCGACGTGCTGACGATGATTCCCGCGATAAGAACCACAAACACCGCCGCCAGGGAGGCGACGACGGCCTTGTTGCGGCGAGCGAAGACGCGAAGTTGGTAAATGATGCTCGCCCGGCGGGCGAGGATGGCTTCGCCCGTCAGATAGCGATGGATGTCGTGGGCGAACTCGCCGGCTGATTGGTAGCGGCGATCGCGATCCTTCTCCAGGGCCTTGAAGACAATGGTCTCCACGTCGCCGCGCAGGGACTTGTCCACGGTGCTCAGCTTGGAGGGCTGCTGCTCACGAATCATCCGCGTCCCGTCGAAGATTTTCGAGCGGCTCACCTCGTAGGGCAGCTTGCCGGAGAGCATTTCGTACAAAACCACGCCCAGGGCGTAGACGTCGCTGCGGGTGTCGATGTCCTGCGGGTCGCCCTCGCACTGTTCCGGACTCATGTATTGCAGCGTGCCCACGAGTTGCCCGACGTCGGTTTGCAGGGTGGTCACGGCCAAGTCCGAGTCCGTGCCGCGAGCCACCCCGAAGTCGATGATCTTCACCTGCCCGAGACCCCCGCTTCCCCCCCTGCTAAGGGGGAGTGGGGAGGGGTCGGCGGTCACCAGAACGTTCCCCGGTTTGAGGTCTCGATGGATGATGCCCTTCTGGTGGCCGTGGTGGACGGCGTCGCAGACCTGGGTGAACAGCTCCAACCGCGGCCGCATGCCGAGCTTCTTCTCGTCCGCGTACGAGGTGATGGACTTGGCGTTGGGAATGTACTCCATGGCGAAGTAGGGCACGGCTTCGGGGACAAATGCGGCATTGCTGGGGGCGTCCGCTCGCTTTGCACTCGCGGCTCGTGCTTCGCGCTCGCGGGTCGGATCGGGAACATATGTCCCGGCTTCGTAGATCTGGGCGATGCCCGGATGACGCAAGCGGGCGAGGATCTGGGCCTCGTATTCAAAGCGCCGCAGGGCCGATTTCGACGCGATGCCCTGCTTCATGACCTTGACCGCCACGACGCGACGGGGGTTGTCCTGCGTGGCTTCGTAGACCGTACCCATTCCCCCCGAGGCGATGACCCGCTTGACGTGATACCGTCCGATCCGTTCCGGAATGCGCGAGGAAATGGGGACAGGTGGCGGAGCGACGGTTTCGGCGAGGCGCGGGTCGGGAGGGTGTTGATCCAGACTCTGATCGGTCATCTCCGGCGGCTCCGCACGCTGCCCGTCGATCGAAAGTGCGTGGGAATCATCCCCGACCGCGGCGGGTCGTGCAAGGCGGGCAGAGCGCGGGACGGGGCCTTTTCAATGGTCCCCGCGATTCATCGTGCCGCCCGCTCGGAACGGCGTTTCGGACCAGCGTGCGGCAGTCGTCCGACGCAGTCCCTGAGGATTGAAAGGCCCTGGTCGACGTACGAGGGTGAATCCCCGTTGCCACGACTACGCGAGCGTGAGCGAGCGGAGTTCGTTTCGACCATCAAATCGAGGGCGATGAATCATCGCCCGTCGCCCTGCACGTACGAAATCGTTTTGTACGCCAGTCTCGCCGCGAGAAACTCCGTCACCGCCTGACCGGGGATGGGCATGACTTCGACAATGTCGGCGGCCACGATGGTCTTCTCCGCCGCGACGCAGCGAAGAAGATCGGTCACGTCGTACCAGTCGAGTCCGCCCGGCTCCGGCGTGCCGCTTCCCGGGGCGTAGGCGGGGTCGAACCCGTCGACGTCGATGGTGACGTAGACCGTCGGACCAAGGCGATTGAGAACCTGGTCCATCCAGGTGTCATCGCTGAGGCACTTCCTCGCCGTGATCGGCTCGATCTTGGCTTTCTTGCAGAAGCGATGCTCCTCCAGCGAAACGTTGCGGATTCCCACCGGCACGACGGTTGCGCCCAGGTCAATCGCCCGGCGCATCACGCAGGCGTGCGAATGGGGCGAACCCTCCCACGAATCGCGGAGGTCTAGGTGGGCGTCGATCTGCAACACCGACAGTTTCTTGTGCCGGGTCATCACCGCGCGAATCAATCCCGAGGTGATGCCGTGTTCGCCGCCGAGACCGATGAGAAACTTCCCGTCCTTCACGACCTTCCGTGCGGCGGCGAAGACGTCCTCGTGCATCGCCTTCGGACCGGCCATGTTCGGAAGCAACGGTTCCAGCGTGGTCACGCCGACCTTGTACGCCTCCGTGCCCAGTTCCTCGTCGAAGAGTTCGACCTGCTGCGACGCGCGGATGATCGCCCCGGGGCCTTCGCGCGTGCCCGCCTGGAAACTGGTCGTCGAATCGTACGGAACCGGAAGCACGGCGAACTTGGCCTTGCGATAGTCGCTGTATTCCGCCGGCAAACCGAGAAAGTTGTTGGGCAATGTGTTCATACGTTACGCCAGTCACATCGGGCGGGCTTCGCCCACCGCCGACCGTCGTGTCAGGCAGCGCCCGACCTACACCCGACCCATCGACGAATGTGAAGCCTACTCGGTTGGAGCCGTGTCCGGCAACGCCGTTGCCACCAGCCGGCCGCGTGGAGACAATCCGCGGCGTCACCGGCGGGCGGCAAACCGCCCGTGACGCCCAACTCCCGGTACGCCGGTGGCTTGGGGATCCGTAGAACAGCCTCGTGGAGGAGTGGCCGAGCGGCTGAAGGCGACGGTCTTGAAAACCGTTGTGCGGGCAACCGTACCGGGGGTTCGAATCCCTCCTCCTCCGATCACGTGACGCATCCGGCTGCACGTCGTCGTGCCGGGCCGGCGAGCTACGAACTCACGGGGGTATTCGCTTGGACGGCGGATTTCGCCCGACGTAGCGAAAGGATCAATTCGACCTCGCCAATGGGGCGGCCGATGGTCGCGGCGATCTGAACGGCTGGTTTCCCTTCGTCGGCAAGCTGATGAATGGTCCGGACCGCGGCTGAGGCTGCCGTCGTCTTGTCGGAGGTCGACGCGCTCACGCGCGGTGACGGCGCCTCTGAGTCAAGGAGCGGGGCGGGTGTGTGCGGGGCGTCGCCGACGGTGATGTCCAGGGCCGGACCTCCCTCGGCTTCGCGCAGGAGCCGCGCGAGTTGGTCGATGCGTTCATCGGCGTCGCGAATGACTCTTTCCAGCTTGGCGAAGCGGGTGTCGATGCGGCCGTGGATGTCCCGGGCGAGGCGATCCAGCTCGATCATGACCTGCTCGACGTCGCGCGTCGTCTGCGATGATCGGTGCAAGTCCGCGGAGCGGCGCTGCACGGAGTCCACGCGGTCGGCCTGCGACCGTCGAATGCGCCGGCGCGTTGCGGCGATGACCAGGGTCGTGGCCACCACAACCAGACCCAGAACGAACAGATGTTGCGGCTCAATGCGGTCCATCGCCGAATGTTGCATCCTGCCGCTCGGGAAAACCGGCGGAGCGTTGCCACGCCTTGCCTGGACGCTGCCCCAACGCCGCGTCGGCCACGCGCTGCCGCACGGACTTATTTGGCCCAAGCGTAGCCTACGATTCTCGCCGACTTTCGCCTTGGCGTCGATTCCAGGCATCCCTGGCCGCGTCCAGCACGTCTCGCAGCGGCACGCCGCGTTGGATCGCCGCCTGGCGACAATCGTCAAACTCCGGCGAGGCGGAGGTTGCCGGGCCGAACGTTGCGACCTTCACGCGAATCGACCCGTACGCGGTCTCGACAGCTTCGATTCGCCGGGGAAGGACGTGCCGCGCCGTCTCCCGCCGACGGATGCCGAGCGTCGGCGTTTCGGCGAAGATGATCCGTTCCATCGCTTCCGCGTCCGCCGGGCGGCAGAGGACGCTGAGCATCGTGCCCAGCCTTCCCTTCTTCATGTGTATCGGCACGGCGAAGACATCCAGCGCACCCGCGGCGAGGAGTCGCTCCATCGCGTGAGCGATTACCTGCGGCGCGGCGTCGTCGAGGTTGGTTTGTAGTTCAACCACGCTGTCGGCGTCGAGCATCGAGGCGCCTTCCGACTCGCCGACAAAGACGCGAAGCAAGTTCGGGCGGGTCTTGCCCTCTCGCGTTCCCGCGCCATAGCCGATCGTGGAGACGCACATCGCGGGCATGGGTCCAAACTCCGCGGCCAGCGTCGTCAGCAGGGCCGCCCCGGTCGGAGTCGTCAGCTCGCCGGGTTCCGGGCAAGCGGCGATCGGCACGCCTTGCAATAGTCTTGCGGTCGCGGGGGCGGGAATCGGTAGGACTCCGTGGGCGCACTCGATCGTGCCCGATCCCACCGGGATCGCCGAGCAGACGACGCGCTCGACGCCGAGAAACGCAAGGCAAACCACCGCGCCGACCACGTCGATGATCGCGTCGAGGGCGCCGACTTCGTGAAAGTGGACGTTCTCGACAGTGGTTCCGTGGACGGCTGCCTCGGCCTCCGCCAATCGTTCAAATACACGGATGGCTCGATCGCGCGCGACCGCCGAAAGCTTCCCCTTGCGGATCATCTCCACAATAGGGTGCAGGTGTCGATGCGGCTGCGGACTCGACGGATCGAGACGAACGTCGAACCTGACCGCCGCCAAACCCTGCTTCTGCGTTCGCTCGACCGAAAGGGCAAAGCCCGATAACCCCAGCGACCTCACGGCCTCGCGCAGTGCTTCTTCGCTCGCCCCGGCGTCGAGCAACGAGGCGACGATCATGTCGCCCGCAGCTCCGCTGAAACAGTCGAAATACGCGATTCGCAAGCTCGACGCTCCCGGTTCCTGCTGCTTGGAAACCCGATCATGCTACCCCGAACATGGAGAATCGGCGACCCGTGGAATCGCGCCGATTCGAAGAATCGTCCGGACAGTTTTCCCCCAATCACGGTTCGAGTAGACTGTCCGCAGCCGGTCGGGAGGCTAGGGGTCGCGGGGGTATGGACGCATCACAAACGCACGTGGGGGAGCAGTCGCTGGGGTGGACCGCCGTCACCTGGCGCATCGTTCGTGGGCTGGCGTGGGGCGTCGTGGCGACCTGCGTCATCGGGGTCGTACTGTTCGTCGCCGGCGGCACGTTGGACCGTTCCGCATGGCAGGTCTACTGCGCGGTCTACGGCCTGCTCGGGTTTTTCTTCGGTCTTACCGCCGACCCAGGGCTAATCAAGGAACGGAAGCGACCCGGACCGGGGGGCATCGACCGTGGGTTTGTACCGATCATCAAACTGGTCGCGTGGACGGTTCCGATCGTGGCGGCGATGGACGTTGGACGGTTCCACTGGTCGGACACTGTGGCTCCGGCATTGCAGGCCGCGGGCTTGATCGGGTTCGCCGTCCCAGTGTCGATGGTGATCTGGGCCATCGCCACGAACCGTTTTTTTTCGCCGGTCGTTCGGATTCAAAAAGAGCGAGGCCATCACCTCGTCAGGTCGGGACCGTACCGCTTCGTGCGCCATCCCGGCTACCTGGGTCTCATCGTCGGGATGCTCAGCAGTCCTCCCGCCCTGGGGTCGTGGGTCTCGATGATCCCGGCCATCGTCTTCGTCGGCGTCATCCTGCACCGTACGGTCACGGAAGACCGCTTTCTTCAGGCCAACCTTCCGGGATACTCCGAATATTCCGCCAGCGTCCGATTCCGCCTGCTGCCGGGCGTTTGGTAGCGATTCGACGTCGGCCCTGCGATGCTCCTGCGGGAATCGGCGGGCGGATCGCGGGCGATATGCCGTCAGCCTGAATCGCGCGGCCCAGGAAAGAAACCCCGCCCGGTCCGAGTATGATGCCCGCATGGATGCGGTCGTCTGCGGCATTGATCCGGGCCTCGGAATCACCGGTTACGGCGTGATCCGCACGTCGGGCGTTTCGACGCCGGCGCTGATGGATGCCGGCGTGTGTCGTTTCGAGGCTCGCGGTTCCCTCCCCGGACGGCTCGTGGCGGTCGAACAGGACCTCTCCGCGATCCTCGCCGAGCACCAGCCCGACATCGTCGCCGTGGAAGAACTGTACGCCCATTACAAACATCCGCGGACCGCGATTCTGATGGGCCACGCCCGCGGAGTCATCCTTCTGACCGCTGCCCGGCGCGGCATCGAGGTGCGAAGCTACTCCGCCACCCGCGTCAAACGGTACCTCACGGGCAACGGGCGGGCGACGAAGGGACAGGTGCAGCGAGCCATTCAGATGACGCTCGGATTGCCGTCGCTGCCCGAACCGGCGGATGTGGCCGACGCGCTGGCGATCGCGCTGTGCTGTGCATCCGACGCCGGGCAAGAGCGAAGGCCCTCGTCGTGAGCGCCTTCACCCCCGCGCGTCGCGCTCTCGCCTGGCTGCAACTCGTTCGCCTTCCCAATGTCTTTACCGCCGCCGCGGACGCCTGGGCGGGATACCTCTACGCGCGATCCACCGACAGTTTCACCCCAGCCGCGGGCTTCAGCCCGCGCGACCTCTGGACCGTTGACTCGCCGGCCATCCTCTCCGCGCTCGCCATCGCCTCGATGTGCCTCTACGCCGGCGGCGTCGCCCTCAACGACGTGTGTGATGCACGGCTGGACACGCTCGAACGCCCCGAACGACCGATTCCATCCGGTCGAATCACACGACGCCGGGCGTTGATCGTCGCGCTGACACTGTCGGGGATCGGTTGGGCGGCCGCGACGACCGTCTCCGGGGCGTGCGCCGTGGTGGCGGCCGGACTGCTCGCCTCGATCGTCTTGTACGACTTGGCCGCCAAGCCAACGCCTGCGGGACCATCCGTCATGGGTTTCTGCCGCGCGCTCAACTTTGTCCTGGGCGCCGTCGCAGTTTCCAGCCGACCGTTAGCACTGACCCTCGCCCCGGCGGGTTTGATCTGGCTCTACGTCGCCTCCGTAACGTGGTTCGCGCGGGACGAGGCCGCCCCGCCCCTCCGTCCAGGCAAAACGCTACGCGCCCGCGCGACCGTGGGAACGCTTGGAATCGCGGTGTCCGTGCTGTGCTGGCCGATCGTCGCGCCCGCGTTGGGTCACTCCGTCTCGACGGTGACCTGGGCGATCAGCGCCGTCTTGGCGGTGTTCCTTTTGGTCATCGGGCTGCGGGCCTCCGCTTGCCCTGACCCTTGCGCCATGCAAGCCGCCGTCGGATGGTTCATCGTCGGACTTGTCCTGTTCGACGCCGTCATCGCCTCGACCGCGGCCGGCGCGACGGGTTTGCTTGTGGCGCTGTGGCTTATTCCGACGCTGCTTGTCAGAAGTCGTCTCCCGATGTCGTAGCCCTGGATTGGTGCCGGAGAGGCTGCCTTTTCACCTCGCGTTGGTGCGACTGTCGTCGCTCTCTATACTGCCGCGGATGCCCACGACCTACCTGGGGGAGACGTGCGCCCTGGCGGCTGCGTTCACCTGGGCGACCGCCCTGGTGCTTTTCAAACGCAGCGGAGAACACGTTCCCCCGCTGACGTTAAACCTGTTCAAGAACTACGTCGCCATCTTTCTGCTCAGCGCGACGCTGCTCCCGATGTGGCTGCTGCAATCTCCAGACCCGTCCGATGGACCCTTGTCGTGGGGCGACCATTTGCTCCTGCTGATCTCCGGCGCCTTGGGCATCACGCTTGCCGACACGATGTTGCTTTACGCCCTCAATTTGGTCGGCGTCGGATTGGTGACCGTCGCGGAATGCACCTATTCGCCGCTGGTGTTCCTGTTTGCCTTCTTGATGCACGCCGAACCCATCACTCGGACGGACCTGATTGGAGGCGGATTGGTCCTCTCCGGAGTGTTCCTGTCTTCGACGCACAAGCCTCCCGCGAACCGCACGCGCGGGCAGATTCTGCTGGGATCGGGGTTGGCCGTCGCGGCGATCGCCCTGGTCAGCTTCGCCATTCTGCTGGCCAAACCGGTGCTGGTGCACACCTCCCTTCTCAGCGCCACCCTGGTTCGGCTTCTCGGCGGGACGGTGCTGTTGACGCTCTTCCTGCTTGCCAGCCCCAACCGCCGGCAGCACTTCGCCGTCTTCAAACCCTCGCGGACCTGGTGGACGACGGTTCCGGCGGCTGTGACCGGGACGTACCTCTCGATGGTCTTCTGGATCGGCGGCTTCAAGTGGGCCAAGGCGTCGGTGGCGGCCATCCTCAACCAGAGCTCGACCATCATCGCCCTGATCCTCGCGTCGGTGATTCTGAAGGAGTCGTTCACCCGGCGTAAGGTCGTCGCCGCCGTCCTGGCGATCACCGGCGTGGTCGTCGTGGCCAGGGGGTGACGCGGCGCTCGACCGCGGGTCCGCGATTGAAGTTCTCGGCGCTTGTTCGTCGATGATCCATTCGATAGGCTTCCGCACCTTGTTTCTTCCGGGTCATCCATGACCGCGAGGGGGAGTTTGTGTCTCGTTTCGTGCCCAAGCTCGTCGTCTGCCTCAAGGAAGGCTACGACGCGAAGAAGTTCGTGCATGACTTGCTGGCTGGTCTGACGGTCGGCGTCATCGCCCTGCCGTTGGCAATGGCCTTCGGCATCGCCTCGATCCCGGAGAGCGTCGCGACCGAAGCGGGCCTCTCGCCTCCGGCCATGGGGCTGTTCACCGCCGTCGTCGCCGGCTTCCTGATCTCGGCCCTCGGCGGCAGCCGCGTGCAGATCGGCGGACCCACCGGGGCCTTCATCGTCATCGTCTACGACATCGCCAGTCGCCACGGTTACGGCGGACTGGCGACCGCGACGCTGATGGCCGGCGTCATCATCGCCATCATGGGCGTCAGCGGCCTGGGCGGGATGATCAAGTTTATCCCCTATCCCGTCACCACGGGATTCACGTCCGGTATCGCGGTCATCATCGCCTCGTCGCAGGTCAAAGACTTCTTCGGGTTGGAAATGGGAAGCGTTCCGGCTGACTTCTTTGAGAAATGGCTGGCCTACGCCGAACACGCCGCGACGTGGAATCCTGCTACGGTCGGCGTCGGTCTGGGGTCGCTCCTGGTGTTGATCCTTCTGCGAAGGTTCGTTCCGCGCCTGCCGTGGGGCGTCCTCGGCGTCATCGTCGGAACCGCGGTCGTGGCTGTCCTTCGCCTCGACGTCGAAACCATCGGCAGCCGGTTCGGAAGCATCCCTCGGACGCTCCCGATGCCCCACTTGCCGCCGATCACCCTCGACCTCGCCCGCAACTTGATCCCGGAGGCCACCACGATCGCCATCCTCGCCTCGATCGAATCCCTCCTGTCGGCCGTCGTCGCCGACGGAATGATCGGGGCGCGGCACAAGGCCGACTGCGAACTCGTCGCCCTGGGCGTCGTTAACGTCGGATCGGTCCTCTTCGGCGGCATTCCCGCCACCGGCGCCATCGCCCGCACCACCGCCAACGTCAAGAGTGGGGCAAAAACGCCCGTCGCCGGCATCATCCACGCCCTCACGTTGCTCGTGGTCATGCTCGCCCTCGCGCCGCTCGCCGGCGCGATTCCCTTGGCGACGCTGGCCGCCGTGCTCGTCATGGTCGCCTGGAACATGAGCGAGATCGACCACTTTCGCTATCTTCTTCGCGCTCCCAAAAGTGACATCGCGGTGTTGCTGACCACCTTCGGTCTGACCGTGTTCACCGATCTGACTATCGCCGTCGGCGTGGGCATGGTGCTCGCGTCGATGCTCTTCATTCAGCGGATGGCCAACGTGGTCAACGTCAGCGCCATCACCGGCGAACTCGCCAACGGCGCGGATGAGCTGGAGGCCGCCGGCGACCCCAACGCCACCTCGCGGCGTGACATTCCTCCCGGCGTGGAGGTCTACGAAATCAACGGACCGTTCTTCTTCGGGGTGGCCGACCGACTGCAAGACACCCTGCGCGGCCTGGAGAAGCCGCCCAGGATATTCATTCTCCGCATGCGCCGGGTACCCGCCATCGACGCCACGGGCCTGCACGCCCTCCGCGAGTTTCTGATTAAATGTCGGAAGCAGGGCACCACGCTGCTGCTTTCCGGCGTGCACGCCCAGCCGCTCTACGCCTTCATCAACATCGGATTCGATCACGAGGTCGGCGTCGAGAACCTCTTCGGCAGCCTCGACGCGGCCCTGAGTCGGGCGCGCAGCCTCCTCGGCCTGCCCGCGATCCCCACCCCGCCCGGTGCGCTCTCCGAAGTCGCCCGCGAACGATGACCGGCGAGTTCGTGGAAGATGAGCGAGCGGCTCATCGACGGTATACTCCTTCCATGGAACAGCGGTCATCGCTTCCCCGGATCATTCAAGGCGGCATGGGTGCCGCTGTCTCCAACTGGCGCCTGGCCAACGCCGTGGCACGATCGGGCCAACTGGGGGTCGTCTCCGGCACCGGCATCGATACGGTGTTCGTGCGTCGCCTGCAGGATGGCGATCGCGGCGGGCACATGCGGCGCGGTATGGAGCAGTTCCCGATCCGTCGTGCGGCGGACGAGGCCATGCGCGGCTACTTTCGCCCCGAGGGCCGGGCGCCGGGCGAGCCGTACAAGCTGCTCCCCCTGTACTGCCAGGTGGTCGCTCCCGCTCGGCGGGAGCTCACCATGCTGGCCGCGTTTGTCGAAGTGTTCCTCGCCAAGGCGGGACACGATGCACCGGTGGGCATCAACCTTCTTACCAAGACTCAGTTGCTCACCCTGCCGACGCTCTACGGCGCGTTGCTTGCTGGGGTCGATTACGTCCTGATGGGCGCCGGCATCCCGCAAGAGATCCCCGGGGTGCTCGACCTGCTCGTTGGGCACCACCCGGCCCGGCTCCGATTCGACGTGGAGGGACTCGCCTCCGGCGCCGCCGAATACATCGCGTTCGACCCCGGCGCACATTGGGAGACGCTGCCGGAACCACTGGCGCGGCCGAAGTTCTTCCCGATCGTCGCAAGCAGCTCCCTGGCGATGATGCTTGCCCGCAAGGCGACCGGCCGGGTGGACGGATTCGTGATCGAAGGCCCCACCGCCGGCGGCCACAACGCCCCGCCCCGCGGGGAGCCGCGGTTCAACGAGCGCGGCGAGCCGATCTACGGCGAACGCGACGAGGTGGACCTCGAGAAAATTCGTGAGCTGGGACTGCCGTTCTGGGTGGCGGGTGGGGCCGGACACCCCGAGCGACTGATTGCGGCGCGTGAGGCGGGAGCCGCCGGACTCCAGGTTGGGACTCTCTTCGCCTTCTGCGACGAATCGGGATTCGCCGAGCCGCTCAAGCGCTCGGTGCTTGCCCACGCGGCCCGCGGGGAGGTGGACGTTCGCACGGAGCCTCGCGCATCGCCCACCGGCTATCCGTTCAAGGTCGTGAATTGGGCCGAGAATCCCGCCCTGGGCGTAACGCGGGAGCGAATCTGCGATATGGGGTATTTGCGCGTCGCCTTCCAGGCGGCGGATGGGAAAGTGGATTACCGGTGTCCCGGTGAGCCTGAGGCCGCCTATGTGAAGAAGGGCGGGAAAGTGGAGGACACGATCGGCTGCCAATGCCTGTGCAATGCACTGCTCTCCGTCATCGGTCATCCGCAGACCCGTGCCAACGGCACAGTGGAGCCGCCGATCGTTACCAGCGGCGATGACCTGGCGATCATCGGTGGCTTCCTGCGCGGCCGGACGAGCTACACCGCCGCGGACGTCGTCGCCTATCTGTTGTCGCCCGCGTAGCGTCCCGTACAGGGTAGGTTCGAGGGGTTCGGGGGGGATTCTGCGCGGGTGGTCACGGAAGGCGCAAGCACCAGCCCTTCCGGGCTTGACGCCGACGACGCCGAACGAGTGCAAAAAGTCGCACGAAAGGCGTAAACCCCCTCTTATTGATCCGATCCCTCCGTTTTGACATACTATGCCGTGGTGCTGAAGGTACGCTCCGGCGCATCCACTTCCTTGAGGAGGGAAAGTTATGTTTTCTCCAATCCGCCTTTTCGCGTTGTTGGCAATTCTCGCCACTCTTGCGGGCGACAGTGTACTTGCTCAACCCGAGGGCGGAGAACCCATGAGCCTCGAAACCGCCCGGGCGTGGGTCGAGGCGCAACCCAGGACGTTCGAGAACCAAGTGCTGTTTACGGTGAAGGATGGTCAGATCGTTCGGTCCGGCCGCTTCACGACGGCCAGCGCGATCTTCGGCGACTTCGACGGCGATAGCGACGTCGATCTTTACGATTACATCGCGATGCAGATTTGCCTGAGCTTTTCCGGACCCGGAAGCGTCGCCCCTCCCGCTTGCAACGTGTTCGACGTCGAGGGGGACCAGGATACTGATCTGCATGACTTCGCCGCCTTCGCGGCAGCACACACGGGATCAACAAGCGTCGTGATGGTCGAGGCCGGAAACTTAGTCCCCGTTCGTGCCTCGGCCGATGGGTATTACAGCGGTGAGCCCGGTACCTCCGGCAATAACGCGCTTAACGGCAACGCTCAGCAGATGGGCTACGATCAAGACGACCTCTGGTACACGTGGTCGGTACAGTCGCAGATGGCAGGAAGCGGCGAGATTGTCATTGGAAACACATCGCGTCCACGATCGGCGTTTACTGTTCTTCCGCCGCTTCCGGCAGGGCTCTACGTTTTTCATTTGTCGGTGGTGAATCTCGTGACGGGGGAATCAGGAGTCGATACGACTATCCTACGCGTAAACGATTGCCTCGCCGCCGAGGATTGCGACGATGGCGATCTCTGTACGACTGATACCTGTCAGGGTGGCGTTTGTCAGTTTACTGCCCTGACTTGCAATGACGAACTGGCCTGCACGAGCGACAGTTGCAACGAGGTAACGGGAACCTGCCTGCATGTTGACCTTTGTCCTTCCGGGCAGATTTGCGACTCGAATCTACGGACATGCGTCAGCTCGCCGGAATGCGAATTGACATTAGAAGCCGACGACATCGTCGGAACGGTCGGTGACGACGTTTGTGACGCGCCTTTGATCTTCTTTACGGGGACCGGAACCCTCATCGCCTCATTACAGACGGCGGATCGCGTGGATGCGCGCGGTGGCATGGACAGATTGGATGCAGAGCTTAACGGCGGGGTTGTGGCTCCGTCGTTGACGAGCATCGAAACCATCAACATTAGGGCGCTTACCGCCACGACGCTCAACGCCTCCAACTTCATGGGTGTCAATGCAATCAACTCCGTCGAAAGCCTGGGGACGTTAACCGTCGCTTCGATGCAGGAACACACCGACATCGGCCTGTCGGAGATTACCGACGGCACGTCGGGTGTGAGCATCACCTTCGCCACCGCGGTGACCACCGGCTCGGCGGATGCGATTACCACCACGCTGACCGGCGCCAATGCCGGCACGGTGACGGTCACCACCGGGGCGACCAACGGGTTTGAGACGTTGAACGTCGCCGGCACGGGCAGCACGGCCAACACCCTGACCGCGATTACGCAGGGCACCGGCACCACGATGGTGACGGCCAACCTCGCCGGCGATCAGGCAACCCAGTTGAAGGCCCTGCCCTCGACGATCCGGTCCTACGATGCGTCGAGCATGACCGGCACTTTGACGCTGGGCAGCGGAACGCGGGCCGACGCCACTGACACCTATGCCTCGTTCGCCACGGTGGATATCGCCAACATGACCGGCGGCACGGGCAACGACGTGTTCGTCTTCGGCGCCACGCTGGATGGCAGCGACGCGGATCAAGAGGATGAATGGATCGACGGCGGTGCGGGACACGATATCCTACAAATGACGATTTCGAGTAGCCGGGGTGGGCTGTTGCCCATCAGAAACATCGAGGAGCTTCGGGTCAACGCCTCGGCGAGCAGCTCGTCGTTCAGCCTGCTCAATGTCAGCGGCGTCAGCACCGTCACCGTCGAGTCGGACGACACGGCCAACACCATGACCGTGGACAACGTCCCGGTGACCAGCACGGCGCAGACCTGGCCGACGCTGGCCTTCCGCGGCGACGGAACCCAGGCTGCCCAGACGTACGACACCATCACCTTCAACGGCTTCGGCGCCTCGGCTTCGGCCGGGGACAGTATGGCTGTGAACTTCGCCAACCGCGGCACGCCCCTCAACAGCTCGGGCACGACCAACGCCCACACCGTCACCTCGATGACCGTCGGAAGCAGTTCGTCGACGGGTATGGAAACCTTGACGATCACCGCGGCCGACGGCCCGTTGAGCGTGACCTCGACCACCACCTGCTTCTCCTGCATGGGCATCACCGTGACGGGTAGCTCGAACGTGGGTCTGGGCACGATGACCGGAACCGCCGACAGCGTCACGTCGCTGACCGCGACGGGCGTGACCGGCAACTTCACCGCCACCATCGACAACATGAACGGTGGAACGATCCAGCTCGGCACGGGCAACGACACGGTCGACACGACCGGTTCGGCGGCGTCGGCCATGGTCATTCAGGGAGGCGCAGGCAACGATACCCTCACCGGTGCGGGAGGTTCCGACAATATTCTGGGAGGTCGGGGCACCGACACCCTCGTGGGTGCGGCGGGCGCCGATATGCTTAGCGGTGGTGACGACAACGACACCATCCAGGGCGATGGAAGCTCGGACACGATTACCACCGGAAACGGCGCGGATACGGTGGTTCTGACAACCGTGGCTGCGGATTCAGCCAACGCGGATACCATCAGCGACTTCACCGCCGGCTCCGGCGGTGACCAGCTCGATATGGACATCTCGGCCCTCGAAACCAGCGGCGCGACGGACGCCAACGAGGCGGTCAACTTCGTCGAGCTTCAGGACGGTTCGGCGGTGGTGGATACCAATTCGATCGTGATCCAGGAGCTGACGCTTGACGCCGCCGCAGGTGCGGTGGCGACGGTTGCGAACACCAACGTGTTCGTGGTGATTGGGACAGTCGCCAGCACGTCAGTGCTGGAGACGGCGCTCGAGGCCGGCGGTGACGTCGAGCTGACGATCGCGGCGGCCGGCGGCGACATCACCAGTTGTTTCCCGGTTGTCTACAGCAACGCGACGGACGCCTTCCTGGCGATCTGCTTCGCGGAAACCGAGGGCGTGGACGACACGAACTTCGAGGCGGCTGACCTCGTGTGCATCAACATCGCCAAGATGTCGAGCAACGCGGCCATCACCGCCAGCGAGTTCGTGGCGGCCAACTTCGACTTCGTGCCGTAATGACGTATGGTGCATCTTGATGCACCAAGCGTAGGGTGGGCATCGCCCACCACGGAGCGACCCAAAGATTGACCTGCTTCTCTGCTTGACTCCGGTTCGTAAGTTTTGTATTTGTTAGGTTTTGCGTGTTTCAAGGAAGGAGACGCGAGATGCCTGGCGATCGAAGCAAACGGCCGATTCCGGGGGCAATGGACGTGGGCACGTTGCAGCTGAAAATCGGGGCGTGCATGAGCAGTCCCGGCTCAGTGTGGCGGCAAACTGCGTTTCTCTTGGCCCTGTTGAGCCGGTCGGCGCTTCCGTCGCCGGCGAGCGTGGAGGATGTGGATCGGCTGATGAACCTCGCCAAGGCCCATTTGGAGAATCGGGAGTCCGCCAAGGCCGTCGAAGTTCTGGCGGAGTTGTTGAAAGCCGACCCCACTTCGACAGCAGCCTTGCGTAACCTGGCGCGCGCGCACTTGATCGCCCGGCGGTACGAGGCCGCCGTCGAGGCGCTCGCCCAAGCAGAGAAGATGGAGCCGAACTCACCGGCGACGGCGTACCTGAAGGGGTTGGCGCTGCTTCGCCTATCGCGGTTCGATCAGGCGATCGGTCCGCTCGAAACCGCCGTCCGCGGCGACCCGAATACGGGGGCGCTACGCTATCAATTGGCCTGCGCCTACGAAGGAGTCGGCGGCGACGAGAAAGCGGGTCAACAATTTCACGAGACCCTGCGCCTGGATCCGCTCCACGCCGGCGCGTATTTCAAGCTTTCGGCACAGGCGCGGAAGGCGAATCAACCGGAAGAGGCCCAGAAGTATCAGAACGAGTTCGTCCGCTTGCGACGGTTGCTTGGTGAGGCCGCCCGGTCCGCGGAGGCCTTCGAGCAGTGCGGTCATACGCGTCCCGAGGGAGCGGCGATCCCGGCGCGGCGGGGCGATCGGGGAGCGACGAAGGCGGCGCTGGAAGTGCGTTTTGAAGACGCGACCGAGGCCGTATTTCCAGCGGGCGTCGCGCGAGGCGCTGCCACCGCGGCTGTCGTCGAGGTTGACGCGGAAGGGGGCTGCGCGATCTTCGCCGCCGATGGCGACGGCGGGCTGAGTGTCCTGCGGCTGACCGGGCTCGTCGCCGGCGCTCCGGGTTCGGACGAAAAAGCCGCCGGGGGGGTTTTCGAGCGGAAGGTGATGGAGAGTCCCGGCGCGCCGGGATTGAAGGATCGCGTGCGGGCGTTCGCCGCGGATTATCATGACGACGTTCCGCCCGGCGTGCGATACGACGCCAAGCTTCATGCGCTCACGGACGTTCTTCTTGTCGGGTCGGAGCGGTTGTATCTCTTGAAGCAGACGGCGCCGGGCGTATTCAGCGACGTGACCGGACAATCCGGCCTGCCCGAAGGCGGGGCGAACGCGGCCCGATGGTTGGACTACGAACACGACGGCGACGTGGACCTGATGCTCGCTGGGCACGACGGTTTGCAGTTGTGGCAGAACAACGGCGATGGTCGGTTTGAGAATGCGACGGAGCGCGTCGGCATTCAGCCCACGGGGCCGGCGGTGGACGCGGCCATCGGGGATCTCGACGGAAACGAAGCCGTCGATTTCGTGGTGGCCCGGGGGAAGGCCCCCACGCTGGTCTATCTCAATCAGCGCGCCGGCCGGTTGGCGCTGATGAGCGAGCCGCCCGGCCCTTGGCCGCCTGCAAGTCGGGCGATCATCAACGACTTCGACAACGACGGTCTTCTGGACACCGTTCTCCTTGGCCGGAAGGAGGCCACGCTGCGGTTCGGCGGCGCGGGGGAGACGATTCGGATGGACCTCGGCAGTTTAGATGCCACAGCCGTGGCACCGATAGATCACGACAACGACGGTTGGCTCGATCTCTGTTTTGCCGGCGGCTTCGAGACCCCTGCGGAGTCGCGGGGCGCCGGGATCCGACTGTTTCGGAATCCGGGGTTCCATGCATCGCCGCCGCCCGAGTGGCGCGACGTATCGGAGCCGACGAAGCTCGCCGATCTGAACTTGCCGCCCATCCGCGACGCCATCGCCGCGGACATCGACGGCGACGGCGACTCTGATCTGTTGCTCACCGATGCGGGCGACCGACTGCACTTTCTGCGGAACGCGGGCGCTCACGCGAATGGTCAGTTGAAGATCCGCCTGCTGACCGTCAAGACAAACCCCACGGGCATCGGCACGCACATCGAACTGCGGAAAAACGATTTTCGGATCGTTCGACAGGTGAACGAGCTGCCCATCGAGATCGGAGTCGGCGGGCGAAAGACCCTCGATTCGCTTCAGACCATTTGGACGAACGGCGTGGTTGACAATCAGATCGACGCGACGGTCGGCAACGCTCCACAGACGGTCATCGAAAAAAACGTGGCCACCGGCTCGTGCCCGTTCCTCTATGCCTGGGACGGCAAACGCTTCCGGTTCGTGACCGACGTCCTGGGGAATTCTCCACTGGGGCTTTCGCTACGGCGAGACGTGATGCTGCCCGCGGATCCGGACGAGCTTGCGCTCATCGGCCCCGCCGACGGCTTCCCGCCGCAGGACGGCGCGTACACTGTTGCGGTGACCTCGGAGTTCTGCGAGGTGCTCTACCTTGATTTCGTGCGGCTTCTGGCCGTCGATCATCCTGCGGACGTGGAAGTGCATTCGACGGACAAGATCATGCCGCCGCCGTTCGCGCCTTCGGAGGTGTGGGCTTTGGGGAACCCGCGGAGGCTGATTCGCGCGGAAGGCAGCGACGGGCAAGATCGAACCGAGGCCCTCCGCGCCGCGGACGGAGTTTTTGCCCCGCCGGGCCTGGCCCTGCCGCCCCCTTTCCGCGGAATGTGCCACCATCTGTCACTGACGCTCGATTTCGGCCCGCTCGATACCGATCGACCGCTGGTGCTGGCGCTGACCGGCTGGCTCCAGTACGGGCAGGCCAGCACCAACATCGCCTTGTCGCAGAGTTCGCGGGTCGAGGTCATTCCTCCGGTCCTGGAAGTGGAAGCGGCGGACGTCGCCTGGGTTCCCCTGGATGTCACCGTCGGCATACCGGCGGGGAAGACGAAGACGATTCTCTGCGATCTTTCCGGCAAACTTCCATCCGGCGCGCGTCGGCTCCGATTGACCAATACGTTTGAAATCCGGTGGGATCGTGCGGCTCTGTTCGAGCGGCGAACGCTTTCGCCTGAATGGGTCATCGAGCTTCCACTCGCCGCGGCGGACCTACGGTGGCGGGGGTTCTCGGAAATCAAATCACGCGCCGAAGGACATCCCACGACGCCGGATCACGATGTCGTGTTTGCCAACCCGCCGTGGCGCGGCACGCTCGAGGGGTGGTGCACCCGATACGGCGACGTGCTCGAACTGGTGGCCGCACGCGATGGTCGGCTGGCCATCGTGAACGGCGGCGACTCCATGACGCTGCGATTCGCCGATCCCGGCGTGCCGGGTCGGACCCCCCCAAGCCCCCCCTTTGCAAGGGGGGAGGCTTCTCCGCCGAAGGGTTTTGTACGCACTTTCTTTTTCTACTCCGTCGGTTGGGACAAGGACGCGGACGCGAACGTGGTCGATGGGAACACCGTGGAGCCGCTACCTTCCGAGGGGCCGCCCGGGCCGGCGGATTTCGAGGCCGATCCCGCGGACTGGCGACTCCGTTACAACACGCGATGGGTTCCGAGAGACCGTTTTCATCCGTCGGAGTGAACCTGAATCGCCCGTTGAAGCTCCCAACCCGTCTGTTGCCGCACACGGTCCGTCCGCAGGCGCCTCCGGCCCGTCCGGGGAACCCCCCGCAACGCCTCCGACTCCGCGCGAAACGAACCGAAAACAATGGAGGAGTCTTCAAGCCCCGCCGGGATAGCCGGATGCAACGTGATCTGTGTTACTCCCGCTTCTTCCCGCTCAGACCGAGCAGTGCGCAGGTCAGTCAGTAACCCGTTCCGCCGGCCGCCATCGCCAACACGCCGCAGACGGGGGCTACGATGCCAAGAACGTCGCCCACGTCGACGATCAGTGGGCCGACGGCCAATACGACTCCAAGCGCCGCATAGCCGATCCGCATTCCACGACCAAGATTGGGTTGAAGCGGCATCCCTCGGCTCTCCCTTTCATTGTTGAACCCCTCGTGACCATGATCGTACCAGTCGCTCAAGATTTCCGCCCGTCGGGTGCTCCTCGCCGCATGGAACCTCCGCCTGACGGCATCCACCGTGGTGATCTTCCCCAAGGCATCATATACTAGGTTATCGGGCGGCGACGGTTGATCGCCCGTTCCTCTTCGGCGGATCGACGGTGGGGCGCGACTACTACGAAATCCTGGGCGTCAAGCAAAACGCAACGGAGGACGAAATCCGCCGCGCCTACCGCAAGCTGGCCAAACAGCACCACCCCGACCGCAACCCCGACGATCCCGCGGCGGAGACCAAGTTCAAGGAGGTCCAGCAAGCCTATGCGACTTTGAGCGACGCCCGGAAGCGCGCCGAATATGATCGGTTCGGGGCCGCCGGCGTCGGGCAGTGGAGCACCGATCCGCGTGGTCAGCGCGTCTACCAATGGGGGGGCGGATCCGCCGTCCGCGGCGAGGATCTTGAGGATCTCTTTTCCGCCTTCGGGGGCGGACGACACGCCAGCATTTTCGACCAATTCTTCGGCTCAGGCGGCGGTCGGCATCCAGCGCGTCCTCCCCAACCGGTCGCGGATCAGGACCACGACGTGACCGTGTCGTTTGAGCAGGCCGCCCTCGGCACGACGCTCGCGCTCGATCTCTCCACCGCCGGCAATGGCCGGCGCGAACGACTCGAAGTCAAGATTCCCGCGGGCATCGACGACGGTCAGAAACTGCGTCTCCGCGGCAAGGTTCCCAACCCCGGCGGCGGACCGCCCGGCGACCTGCGACTTTGCATCCACGTTCAGCCGCACGCCTTCTTCGAGCGCCAGGACGCCGATCTGTTCGTCGACGTGCCGATTTCGATTTCCGAGGCGGTCCTCGGTGCCAAGATCGAGGTTCCCACGCTGGAAGGCCGCGCAACGCTCACCATTCCTCCAGGCACGCCGAGCGGTTCCAAGCTTCGCTTGGCCGGCCGCGGATTGCGCCGCCGCGGCGGCGGCTGCGGCGACCAATACGTCGCCGTCAAGATCGTTCCGCCCAAGACCATCACCGACGATCAGCGGCGGTTATTTGAATCGCTGCACGAGGGAAGTCCCGGCGATCCTCGCGCGAACTGTCCCTGGAACAGGAGAGGCACTTGATGATTCTCGGCCAACCGGGAACGGATCGATACCGCTACCGACTCGGGCTGGCGTTCCTCTGTGCCGGGGTGCTGTTTCTGCTCTGGGCGTGGGGAAGCTGGTTGTTCCGCGCGTCCGCCCAGGCACAGGATCATGCACCGCGTCTGGCGCTCGAGTCGCGCTCCGACGGCGCTTTGTCGAAAGAACCGCCGCACGGCGCCGCCGGCGGAAACCGCGCGAAGTTCCTTCGCGCAAGCCCGCTCTTCTTGCTCGTCGGGCTGCTCTTGGTGTTGACCTTCCTGCTGGGCAGCCTGGCCGCCGTGCGGCTCATCCGGCGCTATCGCCTGCGCGTGGAGGCGACACGCCGTGGCCCATCCGCCTACGAAGACGTCTGGTCCATGCACAAGATTCCCCCGCGCGACGAAGAACTCGACGACTAGACCAAGCGATCCGACTCACCTTCATCTTCGGCTTCGACGGTTCGCTCCCTCACGGTCGCAGCTCTGATGAGAAGCGGCTGGCCGTTTGAACAGCGCCGCGACCGTGAGGGAGCGGAGCCGTTTCTGTTTCTGTTCCGTACCGCGACCGTCAGGGAGCGGCGTCTGCTGACCCGACAAATAAGGTGCCTACGATCACTACCGCGCCCGGCCGTCCGGCAAGCTGGGATCAAGTCGCGTGACGCGCGCCGGCGAACAAGCGCCATCGCCGGAAACCTGGAGGGCTTCGCGCTAACTGTCGCGCCCCAAAACACCGCGGGCGTCGAAGTCGCCTTCGACGCCCGCGGTCTTTTGTTCAACGATGGTCTCGACCTAGTTGGCCATGCGGACTTTGCAGGCCTTGGGGCCCTTCGCTCCTTGCGTCACCTCGAACTGGACGCGGGAGCCTTCCTGCAGGCTACGGAACCCGTCCATCTGGATCTCGCTCTGGTGGACGAAGACATCGCCTCCGTCATCCGACTGAATGAACCCATAGCCCTTTGCGTCGTTGAACCACTTCACTGTACCTTGCGGCATGACAACTTACCTCTACTGCTTACGCGCGTCTCCGGTCGGTCGCCCGCGAAACAACATCTGCTTCTGTCAAAGGACGCCCGCGCTTGCGAAAACGCTCGATACAGTATTGTCGCCCACCTCGGCCTCCCTGTCAAAGGCTTTCTTGTCGATCGCACCTCCCTCCGCCCGCCGCACCCCGGAACGCCTCGCCAAAATAGCCTTAACTCATTGTTTTATAGTGACTTACGCCTCAGGTGGCGAATCGACGTCCGGTCTCGACGGGTTGTTGCGAATCCGCCGCCAAGCTAGATTCCCAGCGACGCCGCAGCGTGCACGGTCACCCGATTCGCGGTTTCCACGGGGGCCGGTTTTCCACGATGGGACGCCGAACGCCTCCCCGGAAACGATCGCATGAGCAAGATCGACCTCCACACCCACGTGCTCCCGAAGTCCTGGCCGAACCTCAAGGAGCGCTTCGGCTACGGCGGCTTCGTCAACCTCGAACATCACGCGCCGGGTTGCGCGCGGATGTCCATCGACGGCAAGCACTTCCGCGACGTCCAGGAGAACTGCTGGTCCTCCGCGCGGCGCATCGAGGACTGCGATCGACAAGGCGTCACCATGCAGGTGCTCTCGACCGTCCCGGTCATGTTCAGCTACTGGGCCAAGCCCGCTGATACGCTCGAACTTTCGCGCATCCTCAACGATCATCTCGCCGGCGTGGTCGCGGAACGCCCGACGCGCTTCGCCGCCCTCGGGACGTTGCCGATGCAAGCCGCCGACCTGGCCATCCGAGAGCTGGAGCGCTGCGTCCGCACGCTCAAGATGCCCGGCGTACAGATCGGCTCGCAGGTCAACGGAATGAACCTCGATCACTCCTCGTTGTTTCCAATCTTCGAGGCCGCCCAGGCGCTCAACGCAGCCGTCTTCGTCCATCCCTGGGACATGCTCGGCAAGGAACGGATGAGCAAGTTCTGGCTCTCGTGGTTGGTGGGCATGCCCACCGAAACGGCGATCGCCATTTGCTCGGTCATCTTCGGCGGAGTTCTGGAGCGCCTGCCGCGGCTGCGCATCGGCTTCGCCCACGGCGGCGGATCGTTCCCCGGAACCCTCGGACGCATCGAAGCCGGCTTCCACGCCCGACCCGACCTCTGCGCCGTGGACAACAGTGTCAGCCCGCGGCACTACCTGGGCCGCTTCTACGTCGATTCGCTCACCCACGATGCCGACGCCTTGCGACAGCTCATCAAGCTGGTCGGCGCCAATCGCGTCGCCTTGGGTTCCGATTACCCCTTCCCTCTCGGCGAGGCCGAACCGGGAAAGATGATCGAAGCCATGCCCGACCTCTCCCGCGAGACCAACGGCCGACTCCTCCACAAGACCGCCGAAGAGTTCCTGGGAATGTCGTGTGGGTGACCGTTGCGACCGAGTTGAGCTTTGTGATCCGAACCCCAAGCGCGAGCGCGGTCAGAGTATGTTTGTACAACCGTTGTTTGCTCCGAGCCGCGACGGCGGGGACGCTGCGGAAAATGCTGCTTGCAGCCGCACGTGATTACGACGCGATTCCACGGGAACATGATGGATTCGGCCGCCGTTTTGTGGTAGAATTCCCGATGAACGGCCCCAAGGGCGCCGCGATGATTCGTAGCCTGTGGATCGTCCGAGAAAATGAGGACTTCGCACGACTTTCGAGTTGCTACGTCGTTTGAACCGGAGCACTGACATGTCGAACTCGCCCAAGCTTCTTGACGTCGTGGCTCTGACCGTGGACCTGCCCGAGCGGCAACTCGTCCGCGGCCAAGTCGGCACGATCGTCGAACTGCTCGACGGCGGGGCCTACGAAGTCGAGTTCAGCGACGACGACGGACGGACCTACGCCGCCTTCGCGCTGTTCCCGGCCCAATTCATGATCCTGCACCATCGTCCCATGATGGTCGCATAGAGAAAACTCGGTAATCCTGTAGCGTCGCCCTTCATGGGCGGCGCAGCTCTTCGGCACAAGAACCCGCGCCGCGGATGAACCGCCACGCGACACAAACGCCGAGCTTTCTCCATTGCGGCACACTACGATGGGTCCACGCCGCGAGGCGGTCGGTGGGCCTTGGGTACCCCGACCGATCGGAGCCGCAGGCACCAGTTTGCGGACACGCTCGCCAGGCTTGTCACCCCTCGCCGCTTCGCCTGAACTCCCGACGGTTATCGGGACGTAACCCCCACTTCGCCGAAACGCGACACATTATCGGCGCTGCCTCCACAGCCGCCCCCGCGGGATTAAGTGCGTCGGTCGCGGGACCGAAATGACTACAGCCGAGTGTACGCGCGCCGCGCGCGGCGAGTTGCTCCCCTGGACGCGAAGTGTCAAGGGTCAGCTCGCGTGGAAGATCGAAGGTCGGTCGAGCTTCCGGCGTCCGCGCGGACCTTGGGATCTCAATAAGGGCGGGAGTCGCCGCGTATCACCGCGGGACTCGTTGATGGAGAACGCAGGGTGGCCGGCGAGCGTCAAGTCAAACCAACGAGGAGGAGCACGGCATCGGCCGCCGTCAGCGAGCGTCGTCGAACCCCGCGCCGACGTTTGGAGGCCGCCGTCGAGGTCCGCCTGTGCGGTCTCGAATTCTCGCCAACCGACGCCGTGCACGGCTCGTTGCTCAACGCCAGCCACCTCGGTCTCGCCTGTCGCGTGACCGGCGAGCAACTCGATCGGGTGATGCGCTTCGGCAAGGTGCTGCGGGTGGCCTTTCAGCTCGCCGGCGACAGTTGGGGGTTCAACCTCCTGGGGCGACTGGCCAACATGACCCCCGCGTCCTCGCCCGATGAGATCGTGCTGGGTCTGGAGTTCCTCGAGGAGGGCAATCCTCCCGCCGAGGTCGAGCGGTTCCGCAAGGCCCTCGAGCAGGCGGGCACGGAGGAAGGATGACCGTACAAACATGAGCGCGACACCAACGATCCTGCAAGAACCTCAGCAGACCGTTCTCACCGACTGCATCCGTCAGCAGCGCCAACTCGTCCTCACCCACAACACCCCCAAGGGCTGGCTCACGTTCCGCGGCGCCTGGCTGCAAGGCTCGCGCGAATCGGGGCGAATGACCGTACAGGTCGCGCTTCCCCCCGAAGCGGACGACGACATCGTCCCGCGCCCGGGCGTCAGACTTGGCGGAACGTTCCGACTGGGGCATAAAAAGTGTATGTTCTGTTCCGAGGTCCGCGGGGCGGAACGCAACGGCGATTCCGCCAGGATCGAACTGAGCTGGCCCAACGAACTGCAACAACTTCAACGCCGCGTCTTCGAGCGCGCCGTCCCCCCTCAAGGAACGGTCATCGCCGTGCGCTATTGGCCGGAAAACTCGGCGAACACGGGGCCGTCGGAAGCCAGGACCGTCCGTCACGGACAACTCGAGGATCTGTCCTGCGGCGGAATGAGACTTCAGGCGGCCGACCCGGCCGACCTCGCCCTCGGATGCACCTACCGATGCTCGTTCGCGCCGCGCCCGGGCAAGCCGGCCATCGTCGTCGATGCCATCCTGCGGCATCGACAAGCCGCTGACTCCGGAAGGGGACGCGTCTCGCTGGGCTTCCAGTTCGTCGGACTGGAAACCGAACCCGGCGGTCTGCGGACGCTCGAACGGCTGGCGCGCCTCGTCAGCCACCTGCACCGCGCCCACAGTCGTCACCCCAGGCGCTCTGCCCAGGGAGCCGAATCGACCTGACCCCAGGGAACCCACCGCGCGGGTGCAATGGTTGGAAATCGTGGTAGCGTCACCCCTCGTGGGTGGCGCATGGTAGCGAGAAAGCGCCGGGACAAGCCCCTGACGCTATGGACGGCCATCCCGCGCGACATCGGAGGGCACGAACGACGCGCGCCCCGACCTCCTCGCCCTACTTGCTTTCCGACCCCCGCAGCCAGGGCATCAACGAACGCACGAACGCCCCCGCTCGCTCGTAGGCCGTGCCCACGTCAGCCTGGTGCAATCGCCGAAAGGTAGGCGCCCCCGCGCGATGTTCCGCGATCCACTCGCGGGCGAACGATCCGCTGCGGACTTCTTCCAAAATCCGCCGCATCTCCTGTTTGCACTGTTCGGAGATCAACCTCGGTCCGCGGGTCAGGTCGCCGTACGCAGCCGTGTTGGAGATCGCGTCGCGCATCCCCGATAGTCCGCGGGCGTACAGCAAGTCCACCACCTGTTTGAGTTCGTGGACGCACTCCAGGTAGGCAAACTCGGGCGGGTATCCGGCTTCCACGAGCGTCTCGAAGGCCGCCTTGGTCAGCGCCGTCATGCCGCCGCACAGAACCACTTGCTCGCCGAACAGGTCGGTCTCCGTCTCGGTGGCGAAGGTCGTCTCCACGACGCCCGCGCGCGTGGATCCGATCCCGGCCGCCCATGATAGCCCCGTCGCCTGCGCACTCCCGCTAACGTCCTGATGCACGGCCAACAACGCGGGAAGCCCCTTGCCCTCGACGTAGAGCGATCGCAGCAGCGTCCCCGGCCCCTTCGGCGCGACCATGACCACGTCGGCCTGCTCCGGCGGGCGGATGAATCCGAACCGAATGTTGAACCCGTGCACCAAGCCCAACGTGACGTGCTCGCCGCGCGCGATGCGGTCCCGCAGCAGGGGCGCGATCCGCTCCTCGTAGACTTCGGCCGCGGACTCGTCGGGAAGGGTGAGGATGACCAAGTGCGCATCCCGAACCGCCTCGGCGACCGATTGCAGAGCGAAGCCGTCCTCGCGGGCGCGCTCGGCGCTTTTTCCCTCGCGCTGCCCGACGACGACGGTCACGCCGGAGTCGCGCAGGTTCAGCGCGTGCGCCCGGCCCTGGTTCCCGTAGCCGATGACCGCCATTCGCAGCTTACGCAGCAGGGTCACGTCGGCGTCAGCTTCCGTATATACCTTTGGATTCATGCCCGTATCCTATCGCTTCGCATTCCCATCGGAGCGGGTGCGCGGCTTCCGAAGCAATCTGGGAAATCGGAAAACGTACCCTGCGTGAGCGCGGTAAGGGTTCAGGTTCAAGGACTTCGTGCCGCGGAAGAACCGAGTCCCGAACGGAAAGGCCGGGCAAGACCGGCAGGCTGGGGACGATTCGTCACCGCAAAACAAATCACAACCTATTTTCACAGCACGATTTCCGGTTTGACGGTCCGAGAAAAATGTAGTATATTGGCAGTACTGGGAGCAATGCCGTTCTGGGATTCTAATTGAACAATTTGAAGTATTAATTTCCAGTCCCATCGCCAAGTCGGTGGGTGCGGTATGTCTCCGGGCCGTGGGCGCGTTCGGGGTCGGGTAGGCGGTCTTGCTTTGAACAATCTGGAACTGAAAAAACGCCAAATTCTCGATCGGGTCGACTTGTACGAGGTCGTCGCGGAGCAGGTCGCGTTGAAGCGATCGGGGCGGCGGTGGCTTGGCTTATGCCCGTTCCATTCGGAAAAGTCGCCTTCGTTCACCGTTTCTCCGGAGTTGGGTTTGTTCAAGTGCTTCGGCTGCGGACGCGGGGGCGACGTGTTCAGTTTTGTTCAGCTCCGCGAAAACGTTCCGTTTATGGAGGCGTTTCGGATACTGGCGGACCGGGCGGGCATCAGCCTCGACGAACCGAAAGCAACCTCCAGCGGCGTCGACGAACCCGGCCGGGGCGACATCGCCAAGGTCAACGAGTGGGCGGCGCGTTTTTTTCGGGCGAAGCTGCGCGATGAGACGATTGGTCGGTCGGCTCGGGAGTACGTCGCCGGCCGGGCGTTATCGGATGCGGTGGTCGATGGTTTTGGTCTTGGGTTGGCCGTGCCGGGCGGACCATCGCTTCGGACGTCAGCCGCGAAGGCCGGATTCAGTGATGCGATACTCCTCGCGGCGGACCTCATTCGTCGCGGCGAGTCGGGCGACTCGTACGACACCTTCCGCGATCGGCTGATGTTCCCGATCCGCGACGCCGGCGGCCGGGTGCTGGGTTTCGGCGGGCGGACGCTCATTGACGATCGCGCGAAGTATCTCAATACGTCGCAGAACGTCTTATTCGACAAGGGCTCGACGTTGTACGGCATCGACGTCGCCCGGAAAGCGATGACCGATCGTCGCCGCGCGGTGGTGGTCGAGGGGTACACGGATTGCCTGGCTTGTCATCAGTGTGACGTGGGCGAGGCGGTGGCGACGTTGGGGACGGCCCTGACTGAGTCGCACGTCAACGTGCTTCGTCGCTTCTGCGAGGAAGTGATCCTGCTGTTCGATTCGGACCAGGCGGGCGAAGCGGCTGCCGAGCGCGCGGTGCGCGTCGCGGTTCCGATGTCGTTGCGGGTTCGCCTGGCTCGAATACCGGACGGGAAGGATCCTTGCGATTACCTCGGGCATGGTTCGGGGGCCTTCTCGGACGTGTTGAATCATGCGGTCGACGCGCTAGAATTGGCGTGGCTGACGACATTGCGCCGCTTCGGGGGTGGGAGCTCCGACGGGAAGCGGCGGGAAGCTGTCCTCGATTTTCTACGTCTGGTGGCCGACGCGTCCTCCACGCGGGCGGTCGATCCCATCCAGCGGGGGCTGCTGATCAACCAGGTTGCGCACCTCTTGCGGATGGACCGCGACGAGGTGCGTCGAATGGTGACCCGGACGGGGCAACGTCCGCCGAGGCCATCGACCGCCACGGCGGTATCAACCGGGGCCGCGCGGAGTTCGCCGCGTGACTCTGAGCAGTCCGCCTGGGCGACGGTGTTGGAGATCGGACTCAACGAGCCGGCGCTGTTGATGTCGTCGTTCACGGAGCTTGACCCCTCGCGGATCACGGATCCGCGGGACCGCCGAATCGCCGCGGCGTTGCTCGGCGCGTCGGAGGAGCTGGGCGCGATCAGCCTGGCGGACATGCTGGCGCGGTGCGGCGTCGAGGGGGACGCGGCCCGCGTGGAGGAGTTGGCTCGACGGGGAGCGGAGCGAGGTCGATTCGCGGAGACGCTGGCGATCGCGCTGGAGCGTATCGCGCAGCGGCGTACGGCCAACGAGGCGGAGGAGGACCGCGAGCTCATGCTCTCGCCAAGTATGAACTTGAACACCGACGAGCGACTGGCCGAGCAGACCCTGCGGTTTGCGGCGAGCGTAAGTCAAAACCGGCATTTTGCTCCGCGGCGGGCGATCCGCCAGGCGATCGCGGCTGCGGAGATGAAGACCATCGAGAAGGGCGTGGAAGGACGCACGACGGAGACGCCATGAACACAACCGCGACGGAACACAACACGCAAGCAATCCAGACCGCCACCGACGAGCTCCTTCGGCGGGGGAAGGAGCGGGGGTTCGTCACCTGGGAGGAGATGAACTCGATTCTCCCCGACGACGCCGTGGACCCCAACGAGCTGGAATCGATCCTCCTTCGGCTGGAAGCGGAAAAGATCGAGACGCTCGACGAGTTGGACGCGGCCAGAGTGGATCGGAAGCGCCGGCCCTCGAACGGTCCCAACGGATCATCGGCGCCGGTTCCACCAACCCGCGCCGCCTCTCGCGCATCGTCTTCGGCACGTGCGGGCAGCGCGCTGCGGCGTCCGGCCGCGCCGGCGCCCTCGGAGTCCTCCGGGGACGACGACACCGGTCAGGACACGGACATCGAGACGATCGTGGTCGAGGTCGGCCCCAAGCGGATCGATGACCCGGTGCGCATGTACCTGACGCAAATGGGCGAAATCCCCCTGCTGACCCGCGAGGAGGAGATTCGACTCGCCAAGAAAATCGAACTGACGCGAATGGCCTTCCGGCAGAAGGTGCTGGAAAGCGACTACTGCGCCGGGCTGGCGGTCGACATTTTGCAGCAGGTGCATGACGGGGCCCTGCCCTTCGATCGGACAATGAAGATTTCGACGTCGGAACATGCGGCCAAGACGCGGATCAGCACGCGGATCCCCGGCAACCTGGTGACCGTGCGGGCGATCCTGGCGCGGAACGCGGAGGTTTGGGAGCAGTTCCAGGCGCCGCGCCTGGCCGCCGGGACGAGGCGGACCCTCGAAACCGACCTCCGCGAGCGTCGGCGGAAGGTTTCGCGGCTGCTGGAGGAGCTTTCGCTTCGCACCAGCCGGATCACGCCGCTGATGCGCAAGCTCCGCGGGCTGCACCGCAAGATGGTCGAGCTTCAGAAGCGGCTGGCGTCCCAGGAGAAACGGCGAACGCTTCCCGACGACGAGATCCAGGGAATGACCGAGGAACTTTCGGGCATCAAGTCGTTGTGCCTGGAGGAGCCGGAACAACTTGAACGCCGGTTGACCTGCATTCATCGCGTGTTCAGCGAGTACGAGGACGCGAAGCGAAAGCTTTCCGGCGGCAACCTTCGGCTGGTGGTGAGCATCGCCAAGAAGTACCGCAACCGGGGTTTGAGCTTCCTGGACATCATTCAAGAGGGCAACACCGGTCTGATGCGCGCCGTGGACAAGTACGAGTACAAGCGCGGGTACAAGTTCAGCACCTACGCGACGTGGTGGATTCGCCAGGCGATCACCCGGGCGATCGCCGATCACGCACGGACCATCCGCATTCCGGTGCACATGATCGAGACCATGAGCCGGCTTCGGAACATCAGCAAAGAACTTCTGCAAGACCTTGGACGCGAACCGACGATCGAGGAGATCGCGCGACGCGCGAAGATGCCGATCGTGGAATGTCGGCGGGTGTTGAAGATTTCGCGGCATCCGATCTCGCTGGACCGTCCGGTGGGCGAGAGCGAGGATTCGTACTTTGGCGATTTCATCGAGGACGAGCGGGTCGAGTCTCCGGTGGGGACGGCCGGCGGCGGCATGTTGAAGGACCGCGTCGAAGAAGTCCTCAAGACGCTGACCTACCGCGAACGGGAAATCATCAAGCTGCGCTACGGCATCGGCGACGGGTACACCTACACCCTTGAAGAAGTCGGGAAGATCTTCAAGGTTACCCGCGAGCGCGTGCGGCAGGTGGAGGCGAAGGCCATCCGCAAGCTGCAACACCCGGTCCGCGCCCGGAAGCTCGAAGGCTTCCTGGACCAGATGAAGTCCCAGTCGTCGGCGTGAGGCGATTCACGTGATGTTCATTCTCCTTTCGCAATGTGAATCTCTCCGCGTGGACCGTAACGTCGCGGATCTGCCGGCGCCCCGGCAATTCAAATCACCTTGGGTATGAAACCGCACCAGGCGTGGATTGCTCGGATTCGGCCCCCGTTCGCCGCCTGCGCGACGTCGTGCGCGATCTTCTCCATCAGCGGCTGCGGATCGCGTGTGCCCGCCAGCGCGGCGTTGGCCGACGTCGAGGAAGTGCGGCTGTCCGAAGGCGAATCGGCTGAGGTCGCCCTGGGAGCCGGCGCGTTAAGTTTGGCGGATTCGGTCTGGGGACTTTACAAATCAGAGGACGACTCGCTGCTGTTCCGGGTTCGCTTCGGAGGCAGCGGCGAGATTGTCGAGGTATTCGACAGCTTCGTGCTCGGTCAGCCGTGGCTGGGGTCGAGCGTCACGCCCGACGGTCAACCGCATGCAACGGAGTTTGCCGGCGGGAGGTACGTCGCGGGCGGCTACTGCGCCGAGCAATCCGGGCGAATCGGCGTGGTTGGGGTGATTCATGGGCTTCTTTCAGGCGCGCACCTTGGAACAGCCCGCGTGGCCTTTTACGGTCCGCTCGCGGACGATCCCATCGATGGAACGTTCGAGCGCCGGGTGACGATTCTCGGCGAGACCCCCTTCACGCCGCCGGGCGACGCGACGTTCGCCGCTTACGCGGTGCTGGAGGAGTAATCCGCCAAGCCGGGAGGCTCAGCCGGTTCGATGCCTTGCCGCGTATGCAGGCCGCGGCCTTCAGCACATGCCGAGGTGCGAACGCCCGTCATTTCCAAACGTCGGTCGACTTTCTCGTCACCGCGCAGACCGCTTACCCTTCACGAACATCAGCGAGGCCTGTGAAATTCGCCGGGCTGACCGCGGACGGGGTGGCCTTGATGCGCTCCCTTGCGCCGCCGTCGAGCAGGCCGTGCAACGCACGCGCATGGCGGGCTTCGCGGTGATGATTGACGCGTGGGTCGAGCGATTCGCCTTCGGGGTTCAAGCGGTTCGTGGTCTTTGGTTGGGACGGAGGGTGCCAGGAGGATAAAAACCGGGCGGACGGTGCCGCCGTGGCGTCAAGCACCATCCGCCCATGATTCGGTGTGCCGTGCCCGCTTCCATCACCGTCGCGATGCTTGACCGGCTGCCGTGGCGAGAGTCGGCCGAAAACGATCGCGTCAAGGCGACGCGGGCATAAGCTTACTTCTTCTTCTTGCCCTTCTTCACGGTCTTCTTTGCAGCCTTCTTGCGTTTCTTAGCCATTGGCGTCACCCCCTTTCTGGACGAAATACTACACAATGACTGGACGCTGTCAAAGGGTTTTTCGTCCGCCAACGCAATTTTGCCTCGTCTGGATGGTCCGATGACAAGTCGTCGGCGCGTCCTTCGATCGATCCCATCGACGACCGCGCGGCGCATTCGCGCGGTGATCACGCGGGCGATGGGATCCTCGCGCGACGGCGCTTCCAGCGCGCGCGAAACGATCCGGCAGCGCGCGTGGAGCGGCTCGTTGCGTGGTCGATTCAGAGGTCGGGCGGCCGCCGACGGGAATCGCGCAGGCGGGTTTGTCGGTCCCGCGGCGGGGCCTGCCGCGGTCCACAAAACATGCAAATTCTCCGGTAAACTCTGGGTTTTCCGTCATCCCGCAACGCCCGTCGCGCTCCGTTCCGGATCATCGCTGCGCGCGGAGGCGGCGTGGTCGTCCGCGGACTGGAGGGCCCGCGCCGCGCCGCCCGCCGAGTTCCATTCGGCGCAGAGAACGATAATCCAACGACGGTTCTGTTGGAGTGGATCACAGCGCCGTGGTTATCGGTCGCGCGGCGTGCGAACGCACGCCGTGGTGGATGGCGCGGGCCTGCGCACGGCGCGAAAATCGGCGCAAAAAATTTTGTAAAATTTTTGATCGAAGGCGTTGAATCGCCTTGACGCGATCGCGCCGTAGCGCATTTTGAACGATCGCCGTACCCCCGACGCGCGGTCCGCGCGAGCATCCCACACGGAACATGGATGCTTGCAGTTGCCGGCGACGTTCGCGGAAACCATCACCGCGAGAGCGCCGCAAGTGAACCGCTTCGTTGGGGGTTTGTCCGTGAGGCGACGGTGCGATGGGCTACGACGCGGCGCCGACAGGGCAGGAAGGCCGCGTGAACGCCGCCGCGGTAATCTCGGAGTGAAACCGGAGCACCGCGTTCATCCCGATCAGTTCCAATCCCGCCGCCCTGGCTGAGCGGACAAGCTCGCCGCGCGGAATCGGATAGCGTTTGCTCCTGCGTCCGGTCCGCCGTTCCTTCCGTAAACGCTTCCAGGCGAAGAACGAGTGCGCGTCGAAGAACGTCACCACCACGCCGCACCGAGCCACGCGGGCCAATTCGCGCAGGAGCTGGTCGCGTTGCCCCGGGTCGCAGACGTGATGGATCAAGCGGCTGCACAGCACCAGATCGACGGCCCCGTCCCGCAATGGAATCTCCAACGCCGACCCGACGGCGACTCGGGGAGGCCTGGAGAAAAGGTCGTGCATCGGGCGACCTTCGTGGAGCATGGCCGCCGAGGCGTCCATGGCCGTCGCCCGCAATCCCTCGCGGGCCAACAGCGGGAGAAATCGCCCGGTTCCGCTGGGCAGATCGAGAACCGTAGCGCAGTCCGTCCGCGAACGGATGCGTCGGATCGCGCGGGCCACGACGCGCTGCTCGCGGAGGTCCGCCAGCCGCTTCCCCAGCGAACGATCGTGCTTCTTCGCGTAATTCTTGGCGTGCTCGGGGTTTTGATAGCTTAGGGAAACCAGATCCACGCGACGGCTCCATGGCACCCCGTGCCTGACCTGGGCCTTGTGGGACGGGGACGGCTATCCTAGCCGACGGACCATTGTAGCGGCCATGCTTCCAACCGGCGAATGCACGCGGCGGCCTCGGTCGATATCCTTCCCTGCGACGGCAGGCAACGAGGCTATGATAGGGGCGGCGCAGGGGAGCTTTGCCAATGGCCCAGGAACGTCCCAAACGATTCGTGGAATGGCTGACGATCCTGCGGCAGCGCTGGCCTATGGTGCGGCAACAGGCGGTCGAGTGGTGGTCGCAGGTGCGCGAGGAGCCGCGCCTGCTTGGGGAAGCGCCCGTCGTCCGTTACGCGGCGTATGGTCTGGGCGGTCTGATCGCCGTCTGGACCCTTCAGACCATCGTGCAAACAATCACCCCGCCGCCACCCGCATCCGCGCAGGCACGGACGACAACGGCTGACTACTACGTCGTGTGCACGAGTCCGGCGTGCGCGGAGCACTTCATCGTCCATCGCGCGTTCGGCTTCGATGGTTTCCCGGTCAAGTGTCCGAAATGCGGAGGTAAGACCGGTTTCTCCGCCCGCCCTTGCGCTTCCGCCGAGTGCCAGGGACGATGGGTCGTGCCCCAGGAGGTTGACGGCGTGCGCCAGTGCCCACACTGCGGGTCGCGCTTGAATTGAGGATTCGGGAGTCGCGCCGCCCGCACGTCACGCGGTCAAGGTCGCGGAGGGCTGAAGGCTTCGGCGAACGCGGCGACGTCACGCAAGTCCGTCGCCCGAGCACAACGGAGGCTGTTTCGATCGGCCTGGGGTCCGCCGAGGCATTCGTAGAGGAGGAGCCAATCGTCGGCATCCACATCGCCGTCGGCGTCAAAGTCCCCTCGCCGCGGCTCGTGGACGATCAGACGCTGGCTGCCCGGCAAGCCGCGGATCGTCTGCACGATCGCGCTGGCCGGCCACTCGACCTGCACGCGATGAACCGAACCCGGCGCGGAGCCTAGTCCGAAATGCGCGAAGGTTTCGTCCTGCGACATGAAGTTGCTGTTGGCGGCGATCTGGCGAGTCTGCGTCGGTCCACCCGCCTCGGCCTGAACGCGTACGAGCCGCCCAACCCCAAGCGGTTGGTGGTTGAGCCGCGCAGCTCGACTTGCAGCCAGCGGTTCTCGCTGCCGCGATGGTTCCGGTACAAGACCGGATACCCGGCGTGGTTGACGATAAACATGTCCATGTCGCCGTCGCGGTCGAAGTCGAAGACCAGGAAGCCTTTACCCGATCCGGTATCGTTGAACCCGCGTGAGGCGCCGACCTCGGCCATGACGCCGGCACCGTCGTTGTCCCACAACCACTTGGGCTGATTGTGGAACTTGTCCTCCGCCGTGGTCCAGGGAAAGTTCTGGCCGTTGGTCATCCCCAAATCCAGGTCGCCGTCGTTGTCGTAGTCGAAGAAGGCCGCCCCCCATCCCCATGCGCCATCGCGAACGCCGGCGGCGGCGGTCGCGTCAGCGAAATGCCCGGTCCCGTCGTTTTCGTACAGGCGATTCCCCGATCCTCCCCACCCGACGTTGCAAACGGTCGGAGTGCAGACCAAGTTAGGGTCGTAGATCGCGGAGACGAACCAGTCGAAATCGCCGTCGTTGTCGTAATCCGCGATCGACGACCCCATGCCGTTCTCATCCGTGCCGACACCCACCTCGCGGGTCACGTCGGCGAAGGTTCCATTCCGAAGATTGCGGAACAGGCGGCTGGTCTTGAAATCGGCGGCGACCAGCAGGTCGGGCCATCCATCATCGTCGAGGTCCGCAAAGCCGCCGGCGAAGCCCATCATTCCGGGCGCAGCCAGACCTGATGCGTCCGTTGCGTCGATGAAGCGCCCGTCACCCGCGTTGACGTACAGCCGGTTGAGCCGCCCGGACTCGTGCCAACCGACGACGTGCAGGTCGAGGTCGCCGTCCAGATCGAAGTCGCCGAAGGCGGCGCTGGTCCAATTCTTCGGCGTGAACGCCTGCATGGTCAATCCCGCGGCGAGCGATCCGTCGAGAAACGTCCCGTCGCCTTGATTGACGAAGAGATAGTTTTGCTGGGTGAGGGTGAGCACGAGCAAATCAAGATCGCGGTCGTTGTCCACGTCGCCCCAGGCGCATCCGGAACTGAAGGCGTCGAGACCCACGCCGGCCGCGGCGGCGACTTCCTCGAACGTCCCATCGCCGCGATTGTGGAAAAGAAGGTTGGAAGCTTCCAGTCGCGTAACGTACAGATCCACCCACCCGTCGCCATCGAAGTCGCCGGCAGCCGCCCCGCCGACCATGGCGGTCATTCCAAGGCACATCTGCCGGCATTGATCCCAATCCCAGTGAAGGAAGCTCACCCCTGCGGATTCGGCGACGTTCTCGAACCACGGAGGCCCGGCCAGCGCCCCCTTCGGCAAGATCAACGCGGCGCAGGCGAACACGGTTCGCGAAGATGCGATTCGCATTCTTTTCCCCCTGGCGGTTCGATACGCGGTAGTTCCGCTTAAGCGCCCCTTGTGAATGCCTCATGCTACCAAAAAAGGCAGATCCGCGGAAGGTCGATTGGAGTTATCAGAACGCGCCGCTGGATGTAGACCGTATTGATGACGATGGCGTTGGTGCCCCATTCATCGCGCAGCGATGGGTGGGGAAGGACCACCGGCCGGCAAGCCCAATGTCCAAGCCGACGGAGATAGTCTCCCACTCTTGCCGTGCGGCTAGGATGGGGGACCCAGCGTCCAGAATCGGAAAGCCCTGACGATTATCAGGACGTGCGGGTGCGCATCGCCCTCCGTCTCCTGCGGAAGTTGACCGTCAGGGACGAACCATGCCAAGATAGGCGTCCATGCGGAGACGCTCGGCAGGCACGGCCAACGTTGCCGGAAGCCCCGCCCCGTTTGTTCACCCGCTTGGAGAAACCCAATGCCCACCCCGATCGACCCGGCCGTTCAAAAAGCCACCGACGAACTTCGCCGTAAGTACCAGGCCGTCCGCGACGAGATCGCCAAAGCGATCGTGGGCCATGATGACATCGTCGACGGCGTGCTGACGGCCCTGTTCGTCGGCGGACACGTGCTCATCGAAGGCGTGCCCGGTTTGGGCAAGACCTACCTGGTCCGCACGCTGGCGCAGGCCGTCGATTTGAAGTTCTCGCGCATCCAGTTCACGCCCGACCTGATGCCCGCGGACATCATCGGTACGACCATCATTAACGAGGATCCCGGCACCGGCCGGCGGACCTTTCAGTTCCAGCGCGGTCCGCTGTTCGCGCAAATCATCCTGGCGGACGAAATCAACCGGGCCACGCCCAAGACGCAGTCGGCCCTCCTGGAGGCCATGCAGGAACATACCGTGACCGTGGGGGGAACTCGGCATGCGCTCGAAGAGCCATTCTTCGTGATGGCCACCCAGAACCCCATCGAGCAGGAGGGAACGTACCCGCTTCCCGAAGCCCAGCTCGACCGCTTCATGTTCAAACTGGTGGTCAGCTATTCCAACCGCGAGGAGCTGAAGACGATCATGGACCGCACGACGACGGGCTACAAAGCCGACGTGAAGGCGGTCATGAGCGGGGCAGAGATCGTGGGGACGCAGAACCTCGTGCGGCGGGTGGTGATGGCCCCGCACGTGCAGGACTACGCGATTCGTTTGTCGATGGCCTCCCATCCGGGCGGGCCTTTCGCCGTCGAAGTCACCAACAAATACGTCCGCTGGGGCGTCAGCCCGCGAGCGGTGCAGACGCTGACGCTGGGGGCCAAGCTCAACGCGCTGCTCGACGGGCGGTTCAACACGGCCTTCGCCGACGTGCAGAAGGTGTTCCTGCCCGCAATGCGGCACCGCATGTTGCTGAACTTCGAGGCCGAAGCCGAGGGCATCCAGGTCGACGACCTGCTCCGCGACATGCTCACGAACACGCCGACGATGGTGGAGGCGGCAGCGTAGGGTGGGCAATGCCCATGAGAGAATGCGGAATGCGGAATTGAACCGCGACCGTTCTGGACCGCTCTCCGTCCTGGACGGCCCTCCGATCTGAACCGCGACAGATATGGAGCGGTCCGTCTGTTCCCTGGATCGCCGACCGATGACTGCGTGCACGGCTGACCGCTTATTGCATGCGCGGTTCTGATCAAGAAATGACCGTTCGTTGCGTGCACGGCTCCATTTCGCATGGTATCGTGCATCCACCGTGTCCGAGCCACTCGCGTTTCTTATCACCTTTCGCACCTACGGCTCTTGGCTCCATGGCGATCCACGAGGGTCGGTGGACAACGACCACAACATCTTCGACACTCCCATGCTCGATCCCAAATCGTCTTTGTCGGTTGCGGAGAGCAACCGGCTCCGACACCCGCCTGTCGCCCTGACCGAAGCCCATCGTTCGGTGGTCGCGGACGCGATTCGTCGAGTCTGTGACGAGCGTCATTGGACGCTCTCGGCTCTGAATGTCCGAAGCAACCACATCCACGCGGTAGTCTCCGCCCCCGACTCTCCGGAACGCGTCATGCACGCCCTGAAGTCGTTTGCCACGCGCGCCCTGCGTGAATCAGGCCTGGCCGCTGCGGGCACTCGTCTCTGGTCGCGGCATGGGAGTACACGCTATCTATGGGAACCCCGCGAGCTGGAAGGAGCCAACTTCTACGTCGTAGAAAGCCAAGGCCCGGACCGCAGGGGCGAACTCTGAGTTGCGACCTTTCTCGACCGCTCCCCGATCTGAACCGCGACCGTTCTGGGATGCCCTCCGATCTGAACCGCGACAGATATGGAGCGGTCCGCCTGTTCCCTGGATCGCCGACCGATGACTGCGTGCGCGTCTGACCGCTTATTGCATGCGCGGTTCTGATCGGCACTCGATGCCCGCCGGTCGATGACCGGATCCCAGCAAGGGTTTCAGTCAGCAACGTCAAACTGTGGGGTACCGCGGTCACGTTCTTTTGAACTGCCGGTTGAGGTCGGCCTTGGTGAGTCGCAGCATCGTGGGTCGGCCATGCGGGCAGGCGCTGGGCTTGTCGAGCAGGTGCCGCTTGGCCATCAGCGATTCGATCTCCTCCGGGCGGAGCACGTCGCCGGCCTTGACCGCCGCCTTGCAGGCCATCATGTCCAGCACCTTGTGAATGACGACCTCCGGCTGAGCGGGACGACCGGGCGAAGGCAGCGTCGCGCCGTGTTCCGGTTGCTGCGCAAGCAGGTCCAGCAAGTCACCCATGAATGCGGCGACGTCCGTATCGCGGACCACGGAGGGGAAGGTGTGGACGGCGATCGAATCCGCGCCGAACGGCGTGGCCTCGATGCCCAGCCGGGCGAGCAGGTCGGCATGGGCGTCGAGCAAACCCAGTTGCGCCGGCGTCACGCGAAGGCTCTCCGGAAGGAGCAGCCGTTGAGACTCCAGCGGGCCTTTCGTGATGCGGTCGCGGAGTTGCTCGTACATCACCCGCTCGTGAAGGGCATGTTGGTCGATGATGATGATCCCCTCGTCGGTCTCGGCCACGAGATAGAGGTTGTGCATCTGGACGGCCGTCGAGCGAAGAGCATCCGCCGTCGCGGTCAAGGCTTCCAAGCCCAACGGGGCCGCATCGAACCGCCCGGGCGGCGGCGATGACGCGGCGGAAAGCAAGGACGGCTCGGCGTGCCGTGGTTCATCGGGCGGTGCGTAGAGCGGCCGCCAGGCTTCGCCGATTCCCAGCGGAGTCGAGGTCGACGATCGAGGCTCGCCGAAGCGCGGGTGATCCGACTGCCCATACCCGCCCCCCCGACCTTCCACCGGTGGCGCGGTGGCGAGGCGTCCGACGGGATGGGCGTCCATGACCGACGCGGCGAACTCCCGCCGCATCCGGTCGCGCTCCTCCTCGCTGACGATCGGGGGAGAAGCGCCGGTCCGTAATCTCGGCGTCAGATCGCAGCGCTGGAAGGTCTCACGCAGGGCGCTGAGCACTTGCGAGTGGATCAGGCCCGAATCGGCCCAGCGGACCTCGACCTTGGTCGGATGGACGTTGACGTCCACCTCCGCGGGATCAATCGAAATAAACACGAAGACCACGCCGTGCCGGGAAGGCTCGACCAGCCCGCGATAGGCCTCGCGGATGGCGTGTTGGATGAAGCGATCGCGCACGAATCGCCCGTTGACGAAGGCGTATTGCCACTGGGTCGTGGCGCGAGACTGAGCGGGCGGGGCCGCGAAAATGTCCAGCTCCACGCCGCGTTCGTTTCGTTGCACGTGCAGCAGGGCGGAGGCGAGTTCGACGCCGAAAAACTTCCCCAGTCGTTCGATGCGCTGCGCGCACGCGGGCAGGTTCTGGCTGACGCGCCCGTTGTTGTGGAGTTCAAAGGCGATTCGCGGGTGGGCCAGCGCGATCCGGGAGAATTGTTCGCTGACGTGACCCATTTCAGTGGGTCCGCCGCGGAGAAACTTTCGCCGAGCCGGAACGTTGAAGAACAGTTCGCGGACTTCGACGGCCGTTCCTTCCGGACAACCGGCCGCCTGCGCGGATTCGAGCTGGTCGCCGGCGATGCGAATCTCCTGACCCTCTACCGTGCCGCGCGGGCGGGAGACCATCCGCAGGTGGGAGACCGCCGCGATGCTGGCCAATGCCTCCCCGCGAAAGCCCATCGTCGAGATGCGGTAGAGATCGTCCTCGCAGGCAAGCTTGCTGGTGGCGTGGGGAGTGACCGCCAATCGCAGGTCCTCGGCCGACATTCCCAGCCCGTCGTCGGTGACGCGGATCAATCGACGTCCGCCTTCCTCCACGGCCAGGACGATGCGCCCGGCCCCGGCGTCGAGGGAGTTTTCCAGGAGTTCCTTGACCACGCTGGCGGGGCGTTCGATGACCTCGCCCGCGGCGATCTTGTTGACCAGCAGGTCGGGCAGGATTCGGATTCGCGGCTGAGTCATGGATCGGTTACGAATCGTTTCGCAAGCCCAAGGCGACCGACCCCGAGCCGCAGGCTTTACCCCCGCGCGACTTCCCGGCATGCGGTATTCTTGGGAACCATCGGTCGTGGCCGCGCGAGCCTCGTCCGCGCCGCCGGCGGACCGAGTATAGTCCGCGCCGTAGCGAGGGGCAAAGCGTGCGGCCTTCCCGACGGATCCATGGCCATCCTCCCCACCCAGCCGTCACCCACAATGGCCCGAAAAACCGGCTCCCCTTGCATCCCGACGAAGGGACATGCAAGGGGAGCGGTGAATCCTGGTCAAGGTGATGGCAGCGGATCTTTCCGCGCCGCGGCGGTCATCCGCCGCTCAGCGCGGCGATGACGGACTCGGCCACCGAGAGCGCGGCGTCGGCGTACTCCGCGTTGTGCACCCCGCGCGACCCGTCGGCGTTGACGAACTGATAGTCAAACTTGGCGGTCGCCAGGCTCGCCTGATCGGCCTCGCTCAACGTGGTCGCGTCGATGTACGACGCATTCGTCGAATCGAAGTAGGGCGCCAGGGCCGCCAGCCGGGCGTCCATGTCGGCTTGCACCTCCGTCCGCTTTCCGTCGGCAACGTCTTCCGTTCCGTGGCATTGCAGGCAGCCGGTGTATTGGGAGGCCTGGTGCTCGGAGGCGATCGACTCGTCGAACGGGTTGAAGGTGTGCCCGGTGACGTTGGGCGTCGCCTCCGTGGGATCGTCGAACTCGTGCTGCACCACGTGGCACTGAGCGCAGGCCTGTCCACCCTCGGCCGCCAGTGACGAGTGCGGGCTGAACGGAACCGTCAAGGGCGAGGCGTCGGCGGCGAACGCGCCGGCGCCGGTCAGCATTTCGATCTGCGGATGGTGCGGCGAGTCGCCGATGGTCGCTTCCTCCTGGGTATGGCATTCACCGCAGAGGTCGGCGATCGGCGCGTTCAACTGTGCTTCCTGACCCGTTCCTCCGTGAGGATCATGGCAGGTCGCGCATTCGATGGACAGGGTCGCGGTCAGAATGGTTGGCACTACGATGTCATCATCGCCGTCCTCCTGCTCCTCAACGGCGAAGCGATAATCCTGCGAATGGCACTCCAGACATGAATCCTGCGCAAACGCACTGGACTGCAGCCCCGCAAGCGCCGTGCCATGCTTGGACAACTGCCATTCGTCATAAGTCGGATGATGCACGTCGGTGTGGCACGAGCCGCACTTGGCCGCCGACATGTCGATCGTCGGGCGCACCAACTCGTCGCCCGGATTACGCGAATGGTCGCCCGCGGGTCCGTGGCAGTTCTCGCATTGCACGCCGGCAAGCTCCGGCGTCGTCACCTCATCGACGAAGCCGTCGGTCTCGCCAAACCCTACGGTGTGGCAAGGCAGGCACGCGGCGTTTTCGCCCTGACCGATGGCCTTCAGCGCCTCGAGCGCCTCGGCGTGGGCAGTCGTCACCCAATCGGTGTGCGTGCCGCCATGACAGTCGCTGCACGTCTCCGCGCCGACGTACGCCTTCTCCGCGGTTCCGCCGCCATCGTCACCGCCGCCGCCGTCGCCGCCTCCACCGTCACCGTCTCCGGACGACGGCGCCGGCGTACAGCTCGGGACAGAGAGAATCGTCGTGGCACCCCAGACCAGGGTCAGACACGCGCAAACCAACACCGAGACGTTGTAACGCGATCTCATCAGTTCAACCTCCTCGTTTTCTTGCGAAACCTGGACATGACGTGGACATCGTGTCGTCCGATACGTGCGTGGACACCCATGCGGCAAGCAACGCACCGTGGCCTTGCCGCGCCAACGGAGACCACCTCTTCCCCACCCGAACATCGGCAGTTCGCCCTGCGAAAATCAAGGCCCACCACCGACGCTTGGGCGGCGTCCGATCGACGGACGATGCAAGCTCGACCCATGCGACTTCTCATTCCTTAGAATTGGGAATGCGCGTCGCGTCCGTGCGTCAACAACGCACCGGGATCGCTCCAACTCGGATTGGATCAGGTGACGAACGGGTGCCGCATCGAGTGATGGATCCGGCGCGCCATCGCAGAGAACCTTGACGTTTCCGCGCGAATGGATACGGTGATCCGCGTCACGCTCTGCGGATCATTTCTTTCGGGCTTGGATCACGTGAGGAGAGCAGGTGCGGTCGGATCCGTGAGCCCGGATTGTGGGCGCCACGACCCTTCCTGGCGCGGGGTTGTCGGTCGCTGCAGGATGCCTCCCATGATCAGCGGGGACGGACTTTGCGGCGTCGACCGCGAGCAGCGGATCGTACTCTGGAACGCCGCCGCCCAGGCGCTACTGGGGTACTCGTTTCGCGAAGTTCGCGGACGCTTTTGCTACGAAATCCTCGGCGGCGCGGACGAGACCGGTTGTCGAGTCTGCCGTTACCGATGCGCCAACTTCTCCCACGCCCAGCGAAACGAGCCGATTCGGACAAAAGACCTGTTGGTGCGGGCCAAGTCGGGCAAGGCGCTGTGGTTGGCCGTCAGCACCATGCTGCCCCCCGACCCGCTCAACGGGAAGGCCGTCCTCATTCACCTGCTCCGTGACATCGACCGGCTCAAGACCTTCCAATTGGGCGTGGAACACCTCGTGGAATGCGCCGGCTCCTCAGCGTGGAAGTCGTCGCAACCCCAAGGAGCGGAAGGCGACGGATCCGGTTCGACGGACGCGCTGACCCGGCGGGAGCGAGAAATCCTCGGTCTCCTGGCCTCGGGAACCTCGACGCGGCAGATCGCAGCCACCCTGGTCGTCAGCCCCGCGACGGTGCGCAACCACGTCAACAACATCCTTGGGAAAATGCAGGTGCACAGCCGACTTGAAGCGGTCTCCATCGCGCTTCGCAACGGGTTGCTCTAGCTGATGCGCGCTCCACCGCGTCCTGGCGGCGCTCGCTTCGCGTGGGCCGATGCGGGCATGGCTTGAGTTCGCGCTGATCGATGCGTCCGAGCATCGGTCGGCTCCCCTTTACGCGAAGCGTCAATGGCAAGCCCAGGAGCCGGTCCGCGGGGGGGCCGTGGGGCTTTCCCCCCGCGGCCCTGAACAACACCCGGCGCCGTCCAAGGTACAGCAGATCAAGCCAGAAAATTAGACCAACTGACTCATGGTGCGGCCGATGGCCGCGACTACATTGCACCCCTTGCGCGAACCACGAAATTAGGCATCTCAACGCGGTTCGAGGGGGTGATGACGCTTGCTTGCCTAGAACGCACGCCGGGGGGACGCGTGGAAATTGGGAAACGAAAACACTTCTTGGGAAGGAGCTTCAAGATGAAAAAGATCGTACTGTGCGGATGTGCCGCGATGCTCGTGGTGATCGGTTTGGGGACGCTCGCCGGCGCGGCCATCGTTCCGGATCGTTTCGAGGTGCGAATCATCGCGACGGACCTGATGCAGCCCAAGGGCATCGACACTGCGTTGCATCGGGCGGGCATCGGCCCGGCGGGGGATGGGCTGTTCATCGCCGAGTCGGGCGCCAACCGAATCGTACGCATTGATCCCGACACCGGCGACATGAGCGTGGTCGCCGACACCCTGGGGTCATTCCCCGTCGGCGTCGCCTGCTACGGCGGACCGTTCGATCAGAACATGTACGTCGGCAACGCGTTCTTCGGCGGGATCGTGAAAATCGACCCGGACGGAAACACCTCCATCTTCGCCATGCCCAATCTCGGGATCGCCGGGATGGACTTCGGCAAGGGGCCTTTCGGCGCCGACCTGTATGCCGGCGAGTGGGCGTCGGGCAACATCTGGCGGATTGACCGTCAGGGAAACGTCACGCTGTTCACGACGTTGCCGCAGTGCCAGACGCGCTACCTGAGGTTCAGCCACGGCGGAGACTTCGGCAACTTCCTCTACGTAACCGACTTCATCACCGGCGACATCTACCGCGTCGATCCGACCGGGGCGTTCACCCGGTTCGCCGGCACCGGTTCACCGTGCCTGGAGGGACTGGATTTCAGCTTCGGCGGCGCGTTTGGAAAGTACCTGTACACGGGCGACGTTTGCACCGGCGACCTGTTCCGCGTCGCGCCCGATGGGACGGTGGAACTGTGGGCCAGTGGGTTTGACGGCGTCGCGGACATCCACTTCGAGCCGGGCAAGATGGGCGGCGCGACGATGTACTTCGTCGACGGACGCAGCTCGGTCTTTGCAATCCACCGAGTCGAATAGCCGGCGATAGCGGTCGTTAGGGAGGGATAGAAGGGGATGGAGGCGCCGCCGATGCGAAAGCCTGCCTCGCAACGGCGGACAAAACTTGCGGGGGACGAAGCGCCGCGGAGGCTCGCATGGCCGGGCCTCCGCGTTCTGTTGGGTCGATCGGAGGCCGCCCCGTCGAAAGCGTCACGCATCCCGCGCGGCTGGCCGATAGCAGAGGAAGGCCGTCGAAACAGAAGGCTATCCTCCTCCGATCGGAACCCCGCCATGCGGGCAGTCGTCTTGGGCAAATCGCCGCGGTTCGTCACCGACCACCCAGACCCGCGCCCCCAGTCCGGCGAGTGCCTGGTGCGCGTGCGGTTGGCGGGTCTTTGCGCCACCGACGTGCAACTCGTGCGCGGGTACATGAACTTCCGCGGCGTGTTGGGTCACGAAATGGTGGGCACCGTGGTCCAGGGGTCGTCCGCGTGGAAGGGCAAGCGGGTCGTCGCGGAGATCAACTGCGTCTGCGGCCAGTGCGACATGTGCCACGCGGGCCTCTCCCACCACTGCCGCCGCCGCACAGTCATGGGCATCGCCGGACGCGACGGCTGCTTCGCGGATCACCTGGCTGTCCCCGAGCGCAACCTGCACCTGGTTCCCGATGCGCTCGCGGACGAGGAGGCCGTCTTCGTCGAGCCTCTCGCGGCGGCCTATCAGGTCATCGCCCAGTGCCCCGTCGATTCGAGAACCAAAGTGAGCGTCGTCGGAACCGGCAAGCTGGGATTGCTCGTCGCTCAGGTATTGGCGTCGAAGCGATGTCGCCTGATAGCCGTCGGGCGGAACCCGGCCACACTGACGATGTGCGACAAGCTGGGAATCCAGGCGGTCCACGTCAACGAGTTGGAGGCCAAGCAGGATCAAGACCTGGTCGTCGAATGCTCCGGATCGCCGCGGGGTCTGGAAGTCGCCATGCAACTGGTGCGCCCGCGTGGGACGATCGTGCTCAAGAGCACCTGCGCGGAGCCGGCCTCCCTGAACCTCGCGTCGATCGTGGTCAACGAGGTCAACGTCTTGGGAAGCCGATGCGGACCATTTCCTGAGGCCATCAACGCCCTCGCTCGCCGCGCCGTCGAAGTCCGCTTGTTGATTTCCCGCGTGTTCCCCGTGGAACAGGCGTTGCAAGCCCTGGACGCCTCGACCTCCCCGGAGAATCTGAAGATCCTTCTGCATCTGGATCGATGATGACCAGGTCCGTAACAGTTTAGGCGGGGATGGGGCGTCTGTTCAGAACCGCGAATGATAACGAGCGGTCGGCGTTGGACCGCTCTATTCTGTCGCGGTTCCGATCGGCGCTGCACCTCTTTCGTAGTCGGGTAGCGTAGCTGCTCGCACCTGCGATACAAAGCTTGACGGTGCGACTGCACTTCCGATACGATGGACTCTTGAATTGTGCAAGACAGAATCACAGGAGCGGGGGCGCGCATGAGCCCAACGGTTTTTCGCGAAGGGGGATATCGGTTCTTTTTCTTCTCCCGCGAAGAGCTGCGAGTGCACGTCCACGCGATCTGCGGGGACGGTGAAGCGAAGTACTGGCTCAAGCCGGACATCGAACTCGCCAAGAACCACCGTTTGTCACGCGCACAATTGAAGGAAGTCGAGCGGATCATCGAGGAGCACTACGATGAAATCACGTCCGCCTGGGACGCACACTTCAGCGGTTGAAGTGACGAATATCTCCAGTCATGGAATCTGGATATTGACGGGCGACCGGGAGATGTTCCTTGCTTACGAAGACTTCCCGTGGTTCAAGGACGCCCCCGTCGGGAAAGTACTGAACGTCGAGGAGCCGTCCCCAGGGCACTTCTATTGGCCGTCCTTGGACATCGATCTGACCGCCCAGATCATCGAGCATCCGGAGCGGTTCCCGCTGCGGGCAAAGTGAGAGAGGATCGTACGAACTCGACGATCGTTCTATCCTGCCGATGGACTGGAACGCCCTGGGTAATCGAACGGTCACGGCCCGTTCCTCGGAAGCGATTCTTCTGCTCAATCATCGTGACCCCACCCTATCTATCGCAAAGGCAGGGCCGCCGGGCTCCCCGCATACGGCGGCCTCGATCCGGCGAGTACGGCCAGTATTCCGCTGATCTTTTGCTCCTCGGACCGCAAGCTATCTGCCTCTGCCTTGTCACTATCGTACGCGGGCAAACACAGCCGTTCAACGCCTTGCAATGCGGTTCCCGGTTCGCTATGATGGCGCTTCGTTTCGATTGAATGTTCGTCGGTCTTTTGGAGCATCAGCCATGCTTCGCTTTGGGTCAGTTGTTGTACTTGTGGTTTGCGTCCTTTGGGAAAGCCAGGCCGCTGTCGCGCAGGCACTGTTCGCTACGGGTTTATACAACCCAGCACCCACACCCGTCGGGCCGATAGGCCCGCTCCTCGCTGGGCAATACGTTGATCTTCCGCAGACCGAGGCGACTGTTACCGTTCCTAACGGGATCGCGTTCATAACTTGGACCACGACGAACCTCACAACTGGTCAACAGCTCGCTGTCCGACCAATAATCGAGAACCTCGCCCCACCGGGCTATCCCGCGCTTCAGAACGGGTCATGGGTGACTGCGGTAAATAGCGGGACTGTCACGGTGAAGCTGCAAGGTGCAAAGCCGCCTTGGTTCGACGGCGACGTCTTCATCGGATATGGATTTGCAAACGGCGAGACGCTTGTTTCGTGGTCACTCATCGTCTTCCCGGACACTCCGTCTCATGGACTTAGCTGCTGGGACCTAAACGAGAATGACGCGGCGGACCCGCCTACAGAAGATGTCAACGGCGACGGGTTGGTTGACCTATTGGACTGCCGTGGGGCCGACGGTGCCGACGGGCAGGACGGGATTGGGGGCCTGAGCTGCTGGGACCTCGACGGCGACGCCCACAGTGACCCTGATGAGGACGCGAACCGGGACGGCCAATTCTCCGCACTCGACTGTCAAGGACCACCGGGTCCGGCGGTTCACACGAGCGCCGTTTGCTATTCAGGCAAGGCGAGTTGTGCTGATACATGCCGAGGTGCCGATCGCGTTGTCGCCCAGGTGGAAGCTCCGTGTATGGTCACGTCTGACACCGGGCAATGCTCCTGGCGATGGCAAAGGAGTCCCGGTCGATGTTGCGTCTGTGCGCCGTGACCACGACGCCCAAGCTCAACACCCGTTGCCGGGGGGTTCCCGCGATCCGCGCGCGGACACGAACGCCCAACGGCCTCGCGCACGCACGCGCGGGGGGATTTCCGCGTAAATCAAGGGCGGGCGAGGTAGCTTTCAGCGTCATCCACCATCCCCAGCCGCCTCTTGAGCGCCTCGATAGAGGACCACGTGCACGTGCTCAGGCATGATGACGTACCCTATCAGGCAGACGCCGAATCGCCGCTGAAGTACCCGCAGTCCGTCCGCTACGATTCGTTTCAGCCCGTCGTCGTGAAAGAACGTCAGACGCCGTCGGCAAGAGATCGTCCAGAAGTGAGAGTCGCCCGGTTGGTCATATCTGCAAAGATGGGTGGGCATCACACTGAGCGTAGATCATCGTCTCCCCCAGGTCCAAAGAACCTGGGCCACCCGGCCCGCCTTTCCCACTTACCAGTTGGGCACATCCCCCGTAGTCCGGTAGGGCGTGTCATCGATATGCCTTCCCCTCGGAACGCCACAAACGCAAATGATGACGGCAGGTCAGCGACCTGCGCTACCCAGATGCGGCACCCAGTTGCCGAACAGTTGAGCGACCATGATGCGCCCGGAAGAGACATTCTTCGGATACGCAAGGCGCATCGGGCGCTCAAGCTCGGGGTAACCATGCAGAATGCACTGCAAGACCCAACTTATGCGGGTCGCCATGATGTAGTTCAATCCGCGGTGCCACTTGTTTTGCACTCCCACCAGCGATACGTTCGCCGAGGACACCGCCTGCAGCTCGCGCCTCCACGGATCCGCCACACGCCACACGCCACAACCGCTGATCCCGCTTGGGAGGGGAATTTGCTCGTCTTGTCCGATCGTCACGTTACGCGCATTCCGCTCGAACCCAAGGAGAACATGAACCTCGGGACTGTACGCGGATTGAGGATCCACTTCGCCCATGTAGCGCTTGCAGTAATAGATCAACGGATCCGAGTACAAGTAATCTTCGCCCAACTTTTGGCATGACCAGTCCATCGGAAACCCGACGATCACGTAGCCCCCGGTGCGTTCATTGTCGTCAACGCGAACAGCGTTATGCAAAATGAACCGCTTGTGGAGCGCGATCTGCGATGCGACATCGTTGGGCAGACGGATGACCGCGATGTCCCGACCATTGACTTCCGTGCCGTGAAAGTTGGCCCCGCAGAGGGGGATCGGCAAAACCCCGTCCGCGTTCACCGGCACATACAGAGGGATTTCATTCTGGATTACGTCTCGAAGGTTCTGATCTCCATTCTCCCCAGCATGGGACGCTGTCAGGATGAAATGATGATCGCCGATCTGATAAAGGACACCGGTTCGATCGTGGACGATTCTACTATTTTGCACCGCGACGAGAGGCACGGTCGCCGCATCAATGGATGGAATGCACTCCTTCCGGATTCTCTCGAAGAATTTGGGTGCAGGCGGGTGAGGCTTACCCGTGAGCGCGTCCATTCGTTTGACTCTCGCCATCCGTGTCCAGCAACTGGTTTACCGACTCGCGGCTGGGTACAACGCTAGACCCAGCAGCTTCGCTCATTGTACGCCTCCCCATCTGTGAATTCAAGGTCGTTCTCGACCAAGTTCGGTAGGGCAAGGTACTTGGGACCTGCCTTCACCATCATCGTGCAGCGGAAGGTCGATGACCTGCCCGACTGCACGCCACGTGCGCAAACCGCCCATGGCAATGGTAAAGGTACATGCGAGCACCTGCCCTACAAGGACAAGGTGGAGAGGAGTTCACCCGCCACGCGACGCGTCTCCGCGGGGCTGGCGCCGCCGATCGTTTGATAAGTTGCCGGATCAAACGCCTCCGCAGACGCTCCCGGTCCCTTCGCAGCCAGGTCCGCCGCGACCGCGTGGTGCGCGTCGCGAAGCGGCGTCCCCCGGAGGACCTGCTGCTCCATGCGATACGTCGCATCGAGGTGGCCGTGCTGAAGATCCTCCGCCAGGCGCGAAGCGTCGAACTGCAATTCGCCCAGAAAGGCCTCCGTCATCGCCAGCAACGCCCGAAGCTCGCCGGCTGCATCCCGGACCAGCGGCTTGATGCACTGCAAGTCGCGGTTGTAGCCGCTGGGCAAACCCTTCAACAATAGAATCGCCTGATTCATGGCCGCGGGAAAGGCGTTGCATCGGCCGCGCAGCAGTTCCATGGCGTCGGGATTGATCTTGTTGGGCATCATCGACGATCCCGTTCCAAACGAACGCGGATACGTCGCCCAGCGAAGCGTGGTCTGCGAAAACAGAATCACGTCCGCCGCGAAGGCTTGCAGGTGCAACGCGATCTGCGTCGCAACGAATAGAAACTCCAGGCATGGATCCCGCGTGCCGGTCGAATCCAGGGCGTTGGGCGACGGACCATCGAACCCCAGGTCGGCGGCTTGGATTCGCCGGTCGATGGGAATCGACGAGCCGGCCACCGCCCCCGAACCCAGCGGACAATGCCGCCGCCACGACGCGAGGTAATATTGCAAGTGTTCGCGAGCACGCTGAAGAGCCGTCGCGTACCGCAGCAACCAGAATCCGACGTTCCCCGGCGCGGCCAACTGCGTGTGCGTGTGCAGCGGCATGGGCAGATCGCTCCACTCCGTCGCACGTCGACAGCACCGCTCGATCAATAACCCCAGCTCGGCGGAGCAGCCTTGCCCTGCGTCGATCAGGAACATGACCAGCAGCGTGGCGACCTGGTCGTTCCGGGAACGAGCGGTGTGGACTTTCTTCCCGGCGTCGCCGATTCGAGCCGTAAGCTGCTGCTCGATCCACGTATGGATGTCCTCGGCTTCGTCGTCGGGGCACGCGGCCTGTGCGTATTTGCCGTGAATGGCTTGCAGTGCGCGTTCGACGTCCACCCGCTCGCGCGCGGAAAGAATCCCGGCCGCTTCGAGCGTCAGGGCGTGGGCCTTTTGCAGCCGAAGCTCAAACGGCAGAAGGAACCAATCGTCCTTCAGGCACCCGTTGATGGAAGCAAACGTCGGATGCAGCGCGGTCTCCTGCCTCCACAACGCCATCGGCATCCTCCGTAAACGGCCGTCCGATCGAGCTTAGCCAGCTCAGGCTGATGAACCCCTTTGCGTCCGCGTGGGCGTAGTCGCTGGACTCAAACGTCGCCAACGTCTTGCGGAAGATAGCCGACTCCGACTGAATCCGCGACGCATAGGGCAGGGGGAACGGATGCACGACGACGCTTCCGTTGAGTCGCGCCAGCGCCGGTTTGGCCGCCGATTCGGCCATCCGTCGCTGATCGGAGAAATACTCCCCGCGATACAGCAGCGAGCCGTACGACCGCCCCAGCTCGACGTAGGCATCGTAGGCGGGCTTGTTCAGACAGGTCCGCGCCAAGGCGTCGACGGCGACGTGTAGCAGCTTAACCGCGGGATTGATGTACAGCCCGCGCGACTTGATGCCGGTGAAGCGGTTTTCGATCACCAAATCCCAGGCCCACGGAGCAAAGCGGAAACAGCGGTTGAGCATGTAAAGAATCTCGCCCAGCGGGAGGAGCACGCCGTCCACCGCGACGGGAACGCCCTGCTGAAAGGTGATCTCCAGCGGCGCCACCCCGCTGCAACCGATGGGTCCGACGGAAAACCGATCCGACACCGCGCTGAGAACGGTCTCGATGTCGAAGTCGACTGACGCGTCTTCGAGCGGTCCGCCCTCGACGCTGAGGTGCCAAAGATTCTCGTCAAGGCTGAACTCCTTGGTGACCTGGTAGTCGTCGTCGAATCCGCGGCTCTTGAGATAGTCAATCATGTCCTCCCGCCCGCGAAGATCCCACACCTTCCACGGCGCAAGCACAGGCAGCTCCGGCGCCAGCGCGCGGTAGGCGAACTCGAAACGAATCTGATCGTTGCCCTTTCCCGTCGCCCCGTGCGAGAGGGTAACCTGGCCAAGTTCCCGGGCGACGCGCACCTGCTCGGCGGCGATGAACGGCCGGGAGACGGCCGTCCCCAGGCGATAGTGGTTTTCGTACGTCGCCCCCAGCGCCAGCGCCGCGGGCACAATGGATCGAAGCATCGCCGGCTTGGCGTCGCAGATCTGCGCCGACGCCGCCCCCAGGCGAAACGCCTTCAAGCGAAGCGCTGCAAGGTCTTCATCCTGCCCGACGTCGACGAGGACGGCATGAACGTCATATCCCTGCTCGCCCAGCCACACCAGGATCGCCGAAGTGTCCAGTCCGCCGGAATACGCCAGCACGCACGGCTTACGCTTCATGTTTGTCTCCAAACCACTGTTTCAACCTTCGCAGGGCCACCGTCTGCGCCCTCCGACTCTTCGTCGCCAAGAACAACGTGTCGTCGCCGGCGAGCGTCGCCGCGATGGAGTCCTCCCCGGCCGCGTCGATCGCCACCCCCACCGACTGCGCCTGTCCCACGACCGTGGTGACGATCGTCAGGTGCGGACCGCAGGGGGCGAACCGAGTCACCATCGAGGCGAAGTCCGACGGCGCCGGCGTCCGGGGTTGTCGCCCGCCCGGCGGGAGGACGTAACGCCCGCCCAGCTTCCGCACCCCCAGCTCCGCCAGATCCCGACTCAAGGTGGACTGATCGACCCGATGCCCGCGGGCGGCAAGACCCCGAATCAACTGCCCTTGCGTCTGGGCCGCGCCACCGCGCACCATCCGCGAAATCAGGGTCAGCCTGTCGTCCTTTCCGGCCACGATCCGCAGAGTATACATACTATGCCGAAGTATGCAACATATGTTTTCGTCCACCCGGCGACGACGGATGGCTGGAATCCCCGGTAAGGCCCTACACCGAGGCTTCTTCGTATCCGAAACTCCGTGAAACAATCCGCTTTTTCTTCCGCCATGTTGGATAACGGGGGGCAATGAATGAGCCGGCGAATCGTGGCGTGGCGGACGTGCAGTATGGCTTTAGTGTTGAGTGCGCCCTAGGCAGAAGCGCAGCGTGTCATCCGCGTCGACCCGAGCGCAGCGCGAGTGCAAGCCTTCCCGTTCACCTGGCACCGAGGGGAAATCGTCGCGGCGGCGTAGTTCGGCCAGGCAAACTTCCGCGCCGTGGATGATTAGTCGGAAGCGCGTTAAGATGACAAGGTGCAGCGATTGAGACCTGCGGGCTTGACACCCGAGTCGACTACCGCCCTTGTTCTGTTTTTGGATCGCGGTCGAACCACTGCACGTTGTCGGCTCACGCGACGATGGCTTAACAGATGTGAGATATGACCGATGCACAATCATCCTCTACCACGCCTTGACGAGAGCCCTGATCTTTGTGCCGCTCTCAGGGCGCATTGCCGCATAACGCCAGGCGAGATATGGACTGATCCGTCTGGCATGCACAAGGTTGGCTGCCTAGATGCCGCGTGCAAAGACGATGTCGCACGTCTGATGGATGGACGGCGCGCCACCCTTGCCATCCATGACCCCCCCTACAATCTCGTAGCCTTCGAGAGCCGATCCATAACAGATTACATCGCATGGTGTCGGAAGTGGATCAATACGACCGAGCAGGCGTTGCTTCCTGATGCATCCTTGTATGTGTGGCTCGGCGCAGACCAGAAGGACGGCTTTCAGCCGTTGCCTGATTTCATGATCATGATGCGCGAGACCGCATTCGCCGCGCGATCGTTCATAACGATGCGTAATCAACGCGGCTACGGTACTCAGCACAACTGGATGGCCGTTCGTCAAGAGCTTCTTTACTACATGAAGGGCGACCCATCTTTCAACGTGGCTCCCGAATACACAGACATACCGAAGATTCTGCGTGGCTACTACAAAGAGGTAAACGGAGAGCGGACGGAGAACATTGAACGCAGCAAGTCCGAAAACATCCGCGCGGGAAATGTGTGGGTCGACATCCAACAGGTGTTCTATCGCATGGATGAGAATGTAAATGGCTGCTATGCACAGAAACCGCTAAAGTGCATTCAGCGAATTGTGGACGCCAGTTCAAGCGCCGGGGGGCTTGTGCTAGATTTCTTCGCACATTCTGGCACCACGCTACTTGCCTGCGAGCTTACGAATCGTCCGTGTTATACCGTCGATATCGATCCGATCTATTGTGAGATTGCAATACGTAGGATAGAGCGTTACCGAAGAACCAAGCGGCTGGGCTGGCAGAATAGCCACCCGTTCATAGAGGAACAGCGTACCGACGCAGCGCTACGACGACTTCTCGGCGATATGGACGTAGAACCCGTAACGTTGTTCGCATGACCAAGGAAACCATTTCACCTAACAGAGCAGTTCAAGAAGCTTCTCATACGTCAACGTCTGATACAGATATCTGTCGAGATGTATTTGAATGGTATCTTGGTTAATGTGGAACTGCCCTTCCCCCACATTGCCCTTGTGCTGCTTGTCCGAGTAATAAATTTGCTGACCGATGTCCCCGCTGTTGATCCTGAAGATCGTAACGCAATCGGAAAAGAAGAGCCCGTAGTAAAGAACGTCGAACTCGGGACGTTTTACCTGTTGAATATTGCAGTCAAAGGCTATCTGCTTCCACGATGCGAACGAAACGAGGCGATTGGCTGAAGTGGCCTCCTCAATGCAGGCGAGCACAGTATCTGCGTTGATCGGTGTTTCCGACGCTTTCCGAACTCTCGAGAACTTGACCTCGATGCGGTGTTTCGCCGCATCATCATACAGGTCGTGGAATAAGTTCCTTCCCTTCCCGCATTTGATCAAACGCTGGATCATCACTTCGGCGACGGTGCCGAATCGCCGCGTGTGAAGGGCGAAAATGCCGTCTCGCAGGGTCTTGCCGTCCATTCGGGGCTCCAAATCATCCGGCCTCTGGCCACAGAAGGCATCTGCTCCCATGCCCCTGATGCTCCGTAACCATCGCTGGCACCAGCGGCACTTCCGCCACTTGATGCCATGTCGGTTCGGGATCATCAGGTTGGGGAGCTTTCGGCAACGCCGTTTGGCAACGCTCACACACGGCGGGCCAATAGTCTACAACTTTGTCGACTCGCGTAAGAGGAAGACGAGTGCGAGAATGACCCGGATGACCGGGCTGTCCGCCTGGTTTGCGCCCGGTCGGCGGCTTGCTTGGACGCTGGGCCGCCTGCGGTGGATCGCTCGGAGGCGGACGAGAGGAGTTCGTCGAGTTCTGTTTGAGTTGCGCTTCGAGATCCCGAACGCGCTGCTCGAGCTCCGTAATTCTGGCCTCAAAGGATACCCGCATTAGCAGGATGACTTCATCCCGATTCCGACGCCCCGGACATAGCGGCTCCACCGACACCTATAATTCATCGGGTCAGCTCCCCGGTACACGCCACAATATTCGGAGGGGGTGAACGGTTACGAACAACTAAAGGTTATCATACCCCAAAGCAACCCCCAAGGCATGGCCGGGAGGCGATGATCCAGGGCCTTTCAATTCTCGATCCGCGGGTCCAGTCACCGCGTTTTCCAACCTGGGACGTGTGATCTAATGGTCTCGCGTCCCCCGGAAGCGGGAGAATTGAAAGGCCCTGGCGATGATCGTGGGTCCGTGACACTTCCGGCGGGATCTTTTGTCGCCCCTATGTTCTTGCCAAATGGCACACGGCTTCCTTGCACACAACATCTTGGGTGTGCCAGCTTGGCAAGAAGGCTGATCTTGACAGCTTGGCACGCTACGCCGTGCCAAATGTCAAGATCGTAAGGGGCCGAGGAATCTAGCCACGGGTGGAGTCCGCCATCGGCGGACGGAACCCGTGGATAGCGTTCATTC
>JBBTCJ010000023.1:0-19673 GCA_038043285.1 Planctomycetota bacterium
TCGAATTGTCCGCCGTAATGAACGGCGTACCCGGCGCGCTGCACGATCGGATCGACCCGGGCCTGGACCTGTGCGACCAGGTCGCCAAGGTTGTACCCCTCGGCGACGTTGCAGGATATCACGGCTTTCCGTTGGGCGTTTTCGCGGGCGATCAAGTTGGGTGTTCGCTCCGGTCCAATGTCGGCGACTTCTTCCAGCCGGACCGTGGCGCCGCCCACACCGCGAAGTCGCAAGCTACGAAGCTGCTCGATGCTCTCCCGTTCCTCGGGAGCAAGCCGGACCACAAGATCGTAGCGGCGCACGCCCTGATTGATTTCCGCGACGGTCTCGCCATAGATCGCCTCTTGGACCTGCTCGGCCGCCGACGCCGGAGCAAGCCCGGCTGCCGCGAGGTCCTGATGCCGATAGCGGATGGGCAAGGAGGTGACGGTGACTTCACGGTTGGCGGCCACGTCGCGCGCGCCGGGAAAACTCTTCAAGGCGACCTCGATTTCCTTGGCGATCTGCCGGAGCTTGCTCAGGTCGCTGCCGTAGACGTTGATGGCGATGGCCGCGGGAGTGCCCGAGAGAATGTGCGAAAGGCGGTGCTCGATCGGCTGACCGATCATGGTCGTGACGCCAGGGACATTCGCCAACACGGCGTCGATCTGCTCTCGAACGCGTTCCTTGGAAGCTCCGGGCACTACGGTGACCTCAATCTCCGAGCTGCTGGGCGGCTCGGCATGTTCATCGCGCTCAGCCCGGCCGGTACGCCGCGTGACGCTCTCGACGCCGTCTATTTCCGCAAGGCGTCCTTCAATGCCGCTTGCGGCGCGATTGCTCTCACCCAGCGACGTGCCGGGCGGGGCAAAGAGAAACACCGTAAAGGTTCCCTCGTTGAACGCGGGCAGGAAGCTGGTTCCGAAGGTGCTGCCCAGCCAGAGGGCCAGCACCGTGGCGGCGACCGCGGAACCTAGCACGGTCCCGCGATGCCGGATCGACCAGCGTAGGGAAGGCTCGTATCGTCGCTTGAGCCAACGAACGAAGAAGCCGTCTTGATGTTCATCACCGCCGAGTTTCCCGCGAAGCAGGAGCTTGCAGAGGGCCGGCGTAAGCGTGAGGGCGACGATCAACGATGCAAGGATCGAAACGATGTAGGTGATACCAAGCGGCCTGAAGAATCGACCTTCCATGCCTTGCAGGAAAAGCAAGGGAACAAACACAACCACGATGATGATCGTGGCCAGGACCATCGCCGGTCGAATCTCATTGCTCGCGTCGAAGATGACGTCCACAAAGGCGCGCCGCTCGCTCTCCGGCTTTGCCCCGTTTTCTCGCAATCGGCGGAAAACGTTCTCCACGTCGATAACCGCGTCGTCGACCAAGACGCCGATGGCAACGGCCAGCCCGCCCAACGTCATGACGTTGATCGTCAGGCCCAGCCACCACAGCGCGAGCATGGCCACGGCCAGTGAGATGGGCAGGGCGGTCAGCGTGATCACCGTGGTGCGCACGTTGAGCAAAAACAAGATCAATATGACCGCCACGATGATCGTGGCTTCCTGGAGCACTTGAACCACATTGTCCACGGATCGCTGGATGAAGTTCGCCTGGCGAAAGACTTTGCGGTTGAGGATCACTCCTGTGGGAAGGGACTTTTCCACATCGTCGAGAACCTTGTCGACTTCGGCCGTCAAGGCCAGAGTGTTCGTGCCCGGCGACTTCTGGACGCTGATGACGACGGCCGGCGTAGCGCGATCGGCGGCCGTACCGCGTTTGGGCGCGGGACCAAGGGCGACATCCGCCACCTGCCCGATCAACACCGGCGCACCGTTGTGATACTTGATCAGCGTGTTCTTGACGTCCTCGGCGCTCTGGACGCGCGCGGTCTGGCGGAGGGGTAATTCAAGGCGATCGACGCTGGGAAGATACCCGGCGCTGGCCGTGCTGTGCGCCGCCCGCGCGGCCTCGACGACCTCCCGAATCGTGAGGCCATACAGCGCCAGGCGGTCCTGATGTACGTTGACCTGATATTCCGGCAGTTCGCCGCCGATGGAAACAACCTGGGCGATCCCAGGAACCGCCAGCAGGCGATTGCGCAGGTCGTACTCCGCGAAGGAGCGCAATTCGAGCGGAGTCACGCGCCCATCCGGCGACGACAAGGCGACGAGCATGATCTCACCGGTAATGGACGTGACCGGGGTGATCTCGGCATGCGCGTTCGGGGGCAGGGCTTCTCGGACTGCGGACAATCGCTCCGAAACGAGCTGACGCGCTCGGTAAATGTCCTGCCCCCAATCAAACTCCACCCACACGATGGAAAGGCCGATGGCGCTGGAGCTGCGAACTCGACGCACGCCGGGCAGCCCATTGACGGCCGTCTCGATGGGGAAGGTAACGTACTGTTCGACTTCGTCCGCGGCGAACCCGCCGGCTTCGGTCAGGAGCACAACGGTGGGCGCGTTCAACTCCGGGAAGACGTCCACCGGCATTTTCGGAACCTGGAATGCCGAGAACGCCAGCAGCAGCACGGCCAGCACCAGAATGAAGCCGGAGTATTTGAGGGAGAATCCAATCAGCTTCTGGAGCATTACTTATCCTTCCCCTCGTGAAACGCGCCGTCGCCGTGGAAGTGGCCCCCTTTTTGCACCGTGCCCGACGTGGCGATCATGAGTTGATAGACGCCGTCGAGAACCACCTCATCGCCGTCACGAACGCCGCTCTGCACCGCGACCCAGCGCCCATCATTCACGCCCAGGTCGGCCTCCGTGCGAATTACTTTGTCCGCGTCTTTGGGATCGCGGCGGAAAAACACTTTGGATAACCCATCTTGGATGACGCTGGAAAGCGGGATCGCCAGTTCGTTCTGTCCCCCAGCGGTGATGATCTCAAGATGCGCCGACACGCCGGGTCGTGCCCAGGAGGCGAGGCGTGCCGGCACGGCAATCAGTTCGACCGTTCGCTCCTGTGCGTCGGCGCTAAGCCCGAGCGTGAGCGTCGCCTCCATCGTGTCCTGAAGATCGATGGAGCCACCCTTGGGAGGAACGATTCTCGCGGGCAGTCCGCTTTTCAACCGACCCAGATCGCTTTGCATTCCCATGGCCCGGAAACGCAGGCGATTCGGATCGACGCATGTCAGAACCAGCGCCCCGGTCGACGCCCAGGCGCCGTTGGTAAGCGGTACGGATTCGATCACGCCGGCCAAGGAAGCCCGGATCTCCACTTCATCAATTCTCTGCCAGGCCGCGACCGGTCGCGTCGGAGGCTCTTCGTGGCGGTGCAGACCTGTATAACGGTGCTCATCGAGGTCGTATGGGGCGGCCAGCGCCGTGTCATCAATTCCAAGTAGGGAAGACGCAGTCGCGATGAGCAGGCGAAATCGAGCATGCGCGGCGTCGTGCTCCGCCTGGGCTGCGACGATTTGGCCTTCCAACTCGGCTTCCTTCTCCAGAATCTCAGCCAGCTCAGCGCGCTGCGTCGCCACCATATTATGCGCCGCAGTCAGCTCGTTGGCACTGACCACGCCAGAGCCTTGCGTCTGTTCGAGCTGCTCGACACGCTTGTCCCAGAGGGCGATGTTCCCCTCCAGAATCTCTTCGTGTCGGCGGTGCGCTGCTATTAAGGTTGGGATCGAACCGACCCGCCCCTCGGTCCGTCGAATCGTCGACTCCGCTTCCGCCAGTTTCTCTTGTAGGTCGCGCCATTGAGGGGACACAAGGCGGTAAAGCAGTCGCCCTGGTTCGACGGAGTCAAACTGTTTGACCAGCAACTCCACCCGGCCGTCGAGCATGGTGCGGTATTCGCGTCGGGCCTCCGGCTGAAGCTCGAACTGCCCGGGAACGCGGATGGTCTGCGCCACCGGCCGCGACTCGACCGTTGCGAACGTGATGCCCAGGTTGCGACGAACACTTTCCGGTGCGTCAACCCGGTTCGTGGCCGGGGCGGCTTCGCCGGCGAGGGCGTCGGAGTGCTCGCCGGGCGCCTTATCTTCCGCCTGTCGGGTGCAAGCGGGCAAGCCGAGCAGCGTGAGAATCACGAAATATCGTAGCATTTTCATGGTTTGTTCCCCGGGATCTGTGATTGAGGTTGTTCGGGTGCTGCGGAAACGGCCGCCAACGGCTTTCCGGCGATTCGCTCCAAGTCGATCCTCGCGACCCCGGCGGCGGCCTGCACATCGACGTACCCCGCGCGAGCCTCCAAGAGTCGGCGCTGGGCGTCCAGAACGGTGAGCAGCGTGGTGCTTCCGACGCGGTATGCCTCGCGGGCCAGCCTCAGCCCGTTTTCCCGCAGCGGCAGCAGTTCATCGCGCATGAACCCCGCGGTCTCGAACGCCGTCGTCGCCCGCGCGTGAACCGCCCACGATTCTTGAACGATCTCGCGATCAATGGCGTCTCTCAAATAGGTCGCTTGCAGAAGCTCGAACTCTGCCCGCGCGACCTGCGCCTGGTTCTGATCGAAAAGCGGCAACTCCATGGTGAGCGTTGGACCGGTAACATAGTCAGTTGTCTGCGATTCACGCGGCTGCAAAGAGGGAGGAGTGAGCGCGCCGGCTTGCGCGGAGGCGTAGGCGGTCTCCGCCAACCAGTTGCGGCCTCCACGCGAACGTCGGTCGGCACGCTCCATGTTCACCCCAAGCTCGACCGTGCGTAGAAACCGGGCGCGCTCATAGGCCACTCGCGCCTCGGCGGCCTGTGTCACGGCGCCGGCGGCTTTCAAATCGAGGCGATTGGCACGGGCAATCTCAACCAATTGTTGCGGCGTGAACGTCAAATCAATTGCGTCAGGCAAGGTGTCGATAAGCTGCAACTCATCGGGCGGCGTCGTCACACCCAAAATCTTGGCCAGGGTTGTTTTCGCCTCGACCGCCGCCACCAGCGACGTTCGGCTGGTCACGTCCAATGCGGCTCGCTCCGCCCGAGCGAGGTTCACGTCGACCTCTGTGCCCGACCCAGCCTCTCGCCGCGCGACGGCCAGCTCCACCAGTTGTTCGGCAATCGAAAGGTTCTCTCGGGCGATCGCCAATTGCCGCTCCGTCTGAACCGCGCGGACGTAGCCGCTGTGCGCGTCGAGCGCCGCGATGCTCGCTTCTCGCGCCAGGGTCAGGATCGTCTGATCCAAGTCTCGCTCCGCGGCCCGAATGCGGGGGCGAATCTGCCACAACTCGGCGATGTTCTGGGCGAGGGACACGCTGAAATTGGCCAAGCCTCCCTCGTCGGGAAGCCTAAAATAAAGCGCCAAACTCGGGTTGGAGAACAGCCCCGACTGGACGACCGCGGCCCGGCCGATGCCGATGCGCAGAAACCCCGCCTGCAACTTCGGATTGTTCAATAGCGCAAGCTGCACCGCTTCCTGAGCGGTCAGACCATCGGCGAGCAGTTCCGAGACGCGTTGCCGCGTCGCAGCATCGCCCTCGGGGTCGACGGTGATACTCTGACCGGTCGCAGTCTCGATTTGCCGTGAGACTCGTTCGTAGTCCTGCTTCGGGTTGACGGTAGCGCACCCACCCGCGCTGATGACAACCAGCAAAGCCGCCGCAAGAATTCGTCTGATCATGGAAGGTACCCTGGTCGCTAGAGCAGTCTCGGTCTAGGTGTAGCGTCGCCCTACATGGGCGGCGCTTCCACGGAAGCGCCGCGGATAAGCCGCGACGCCGCACAAAACGGATTTTGCTCGAATACCGGCGTTCGCCGCCTGCACAATGTGACATCGTGGCCGAGGGCATCGGCGCGACGCGCGCCGAAGTCCCGCAATAGTCAGCAAAGAGAGGGGATCAGATGAGGAGTACGATGGCCCCCAGAGCATCGAGAACGCCGGTGCCGAAGGCTGAGTACGACGGAAACGACCAGGCGACGGGGGGAAGAACGCGAGGGGTTGCAGGGTTGAGAACCGCCGGCGGGGCAACGCCCAACAATGGCGAGCCCACCGAACCGTCATGAACTCCGTTCGGTCGCGTGAGAGCCTTCCCGCACGGGTGGGTTGCGCATTCCGCTTCGTGGCCGCAACCAGCCTCATCCGCTTGACTGCATTCGCACGCATGCACCAAGAAGCCGCCGGTGCACAGCGCAGGCATGACGACGAGCGCCCAGCAGCCCACGGCAGAACCCAGTAATCGAAAGCGGCCCATGTCAAGAAGCCTAGCGATCCAAAGGAACGGCGTCAACGCCGCCGAAGTAGTTGCAACGGCGTTACTCTATTATCGGCAATCCGCCGCCGTGACTCCCATGAAGTGACGCCCAACCCATCAACTATCCGAGAAGTGTCAGCACCGAACTGGGAATGCTGTTGGCGATCTCCAGCGTCCGCTGCGTGCTTTGGACGAGGATCTGCGCCCGCGTCAGTCCCGACACCTCGACGGCCATGTCCGCATCACGGATGACGGACTCGGAAGCGGTCACGTTCTCCAGTGCGATCATCTGGCTGCGGGAAAGCGGCTCAATGAGGTTCCGATGCACGTTGCCCAGTCGCCCTCGAAAGGACGCGACCTGGTTGATCGCCTCAGTCAGGATCGATTGAGCGGTCGAGAATTTCTTGCTCGCCAGATCGTTCGCCCGCCCCGATCCGAGCGTGTACAGCAACCCCGTTGCGGCGTCCCCCAGCTGTGTCGTGTGGATGGAGTTGAATCCAATGGAGATCTGCCCGTTGGGATTGATCTGCGGCGTGATCTGAAACAGCGCCCCCCCGCCGGTGATGCGAAACGTGGCGGACGACAGCTTCTGTCCGAACGAATTGGAAAGACGGATTCTTGCATCGACGAACGGAGATCGCACGTCGGCCACGAACCCGCGTACGGAAGCCCGCTGACCGTCGACGAGAACCGTCGCGTCCGAACCGTCATCGCGGTAGACCCGATAGGTGTTGCTGCCGGTCACGAAATTGCCGCTGAGCGGTTGCAGCGAAATAAATGCGTCGGAACCGAAGGTCGCGCTGTTCAAGACCAAGGCGCTGGCGACGCCGCCCGTGGACGCAGCCGACACGATCGCCGATACCCCGGTCAGGGCGGTGATGTTATTGATCGACGTTCGGATGTCGGCCAGGGACGCACCCGATAGAAAGCTAAGAACCTGCGCTCCCAGCGTCCCACGGATCTCAATCGTCGTCGCGGAAGTCGTCGACGTCGCGCCGATGGTCCGACCCACGAAATTCAAGCGCCCCGTCGTCGCCGATTGCGTCACCTGGACCTTAACGTTCCGCGTTCCCCCCTGCGGAACGTGCGCCGCGTACACCGCCACGGACGAAAACGCCGTCGTGGGAATGGTTGAAAGGAGGTAGTCCTCACGACCGTCGAGCAATTTCCGACCGGCGAACTCCGTGGTGTTAGCAATCCGGTCGATGCTCGCGAGAATCGAATCAATCTGTAGCTGGTTCGCCCGAACCTCGTCGGCGCTGTGTCCTGCCTGGTTGGCCCCCTCGACCAGCAACTGCTGGACGTCCAACAGCAGCGCCGACACCTCGTTTAACGCCCCCTCCGCCGTCGTCACCACGTTGCTCGCCCGCGCGGAGTTGTCGATGGCCTGCTGCAACCCGCGCATTTCGGAGCGAAGGCGCTCCGACGCGATCAATCCCGCGGGGTCGTCGCGCCCGCGATTGATGCGCAGACCGGAACTGAGGCGCGTCAGGCGAAGCTGAAGCTCGTCCTGATTGCTCCCAAGCCGGTGCATCGCCCGAAGGGCGGGTAGATTGGTATTGATGCGACTCATCGCGTCGTCCGTGACGGATTTGTCGAGCCAAAGGATCGCCCTCGAGGCCCAACCCTGGGCCGCGATCATCGTCCTTCCGCGCCCGGACGATCCGCGGGCGCGAGTCTCCCACTCGTTCTTCGACCGATTATCAGACCTTCTTGAGGAACCCGGCTTGCCCCGCCTGCAGCAGCGACGAAAACAGCCGCGGGCTTCCCTTCATGCCGCGTGGCGTGAGGGAAAGCCCGCGATCGGTTGAATATCCCTTGCGGCGACCGGCTCGATCGCCGCCGTGGCGAATTATCCCAGCAGTGACAACACCGACTGCGGTTGGGCGTTGGCCAGTTGCAGCGTCGACATCGACGCGTTCACCAGAATCTGGGCCCGCGTCAGATTGGAGGTCTCCACCGCGAAATCGGCGTCGCGAATGGCGCTCTCAGCCGCGGTCACGTTCTCCCGCGCCACTTGCAGCGAGTTGATCGTCGAGGACAGCGTGTCCTTCTGGAACGATCCGATCCGTCCGCGGAGCGTGGCGATTTGGTTGATGGCCGCCCGCACGATGCGCTGTGCCCCCGAGAACTTCTTGGTGGCAAGGTCGTTGCTCAATCCCGACCGCAACGTCGAAAGATAACCCACGTTGCTGTTGCCCAGTTTCGACGCGGAAACCTCGCTGAGTCCAATCGTTTCCTGACCCGCCAAGCCCACGTCGGGGGCAATCGAGAACACCGCCCCGCCGCCCAGAATCTGGAAGCTCGTCGAACTCCCCGTCGTCCCGCCGAACGACGTGGTCATGGTGACGTCCATCGACAAGGCGCCGGCACGAACCGACGCATCCAAGCCCTTCACCACCGCATTGGACCCGTTGATCGTCACCGTCCCGTTGGCCCCGTAGTCCGTTTTATCCGCCGCCTGCCCGGTGAACGCCGTGGTCAGGTTCTCCAGCACCGACACCGCCACGAACGCATCCGATCCATAGGTCGTGCTTTGCAAGACCAAGGAGGACGGTCCGCCGGTCGCCGCCGATGCGGTGGCCGACACGCCGGTCAATTCTTTCGACGCGTTGATGGCCGTCGCAATCGTTGTCGACGACGTCCCGGACGCAAAACTCAGCGTCTCGGACCCGTAGATCCCGCGAATCTGAACCGTCGTGGCCTTCCCCAACGTTCCGATCTTCACGCCCGACCCGTTCGTCCCCGCCAGCACGGCGCTGACCAACGCGTATTCCGACTTCTTCACGACGCTGATGACCACGTTGCGAAAGGCGCCCGTGGGAATCTTCGCAGCGTTGATCTGCGTCGCCGCCAGATGGCTCACGCTCGCCCCGGTCGATTGCGTGATATTGATGCCCGAGGTTGTGAACGCCAGGGTTCCGTTGAGTAGCTTCTTGCTGCCGAACGCCGTCCCTTCCGCCAGACGGTCAATGGACTGAAGGATGCTGTCGATCTGAAGCTGGTTCGCCGAAACCTCCTCCGAGGTCAGACCCGCCTGGTTGGCTGTCTGGTCGATCAGGTTCTCCAGCGAGAGCAGCAGCGAACTGACTTCCTGCAATCCGCCCTCGGCCACGGACACGATCGAATCCGCGCGTTGCGCGTTGTCGATCGCCGTGGAGATCGCCCGGATGTTGGACCGCAGCGTCTCGGACGCGATCAGACCAGCCGGATCATCCTTTCCGCTGTTGACGCGCAGACCGGTGGAGAGCCGCTCCAACGCCGTGTTCAGTGAATGGTTGTTCAGGTAGACGGCGCGTCGTGCAAGCAACGACTGGACGTTGGTATTAATCCGCGTCATTCGAGTTCGTGCCTCCAAAAGCGCCGTGAGGAGCGTTCGCCGTCAGCCCGGTCGGGCCAGACTGTCGCGGAATTCGTCCTTCCACGGTTCTGGGAACTCGGTCTACTCAACCGATTCCGATTCCTTGACCTCGTCATTCCTACCCGTCGCCTCGCGGACCGGCGAGGCGACTCGTGCCCCCGACGCTTTGCTGTTGACGTCTACGACCAAGCGAACCGCCCGACGTTCCACCTCGACCTTACGTCCGTCTTTCGGACCTTGTCGTCCGCGCAGCCAATCGGGCGAATAAACATGGCTGCTGCACGGCACTCGGAACCATCGTCCTGCCGATATGCGCCCTTTAGCACATTCGGACCTCACTTTCGGACGCCACACATTTTGTCGTTTCGGGCATGTCCGGCGAGGACCGAAAACGTGGATCGATCTCCACGACCGACCGCCTGAGTCCATTTATTATTGGACGGCGTCGTTCCGGAACGGCCCTTGGCGTCCCAAAACTCGATTTTGACAAGCCAGTGAAAAAATCGTAGGCGACGGCCGCTTCGCGGCGGGAAGCCGCGCCATGCAACCGCATCGCCGGGCAGTGAAACCACCCCAAGCACATGAATGGGGCGGATGTTGATGGAGCACCCCATCCCTCCGGCAGCGGGTCCGAGGTGCTGAGCGACGCTCGTCGCGGCACGTTGCACCTGCGGCGCTGCCTGCCGGGGCCGGCGGCAGCTCCGAGGTCGTCAGCGACGGTCGCCGGGGAAAGCTCTATCCCCGCGAACTTCCTCGCTGGGCTGGTGGAAGGCAGAGTTTTGGAAAACGCACGCTATCGACCGGGATCGGCCGGCAGCGGTTCAGCCGTTAAGGGACTAACCGGATTCTCGCCAAGAAGAAATTGCACGACGTCCAAATCGTCCACCACGCCGTCGCCATTGACGTCCGCCGAGGGCACGTCGGTAATCCCCAGCAGCTCGAGTTGCTCGCGTCCATTGTCACTCAGCCCATCAGACGCCCCCAACCCAGCGACCCCGCCGCAGCACGTCCCCGCCTCGGTGACGCCGAGATTCGCTTGCAGTGCCATCAGGTCGCTGAAGTTAACCAGTCCGTCGCCGTTGAAATCCGCGTGGTATCCGGTTGTGCCGCAAGGCGTTTGCGGATTCACCGTGGAAGGGTATTGGGTTTCCAGAATCAGCTGATCCACGGGTCCGATCTCCGCGGGTCCGATCTCCGGGACCCCGTCGAGGTTCCCGCCGATCAGCCAGTTGCCGCCCAGCGCCGGATTGCCCATGAAGCGGGCAACGTATTTCGACCCCTCTATGGTCATTTCCGACGTCGAACGCAGCGTGTGTTTCACGTCGCGGGCTGTAGCGCAGCTGTAGTACCCCGCCGGAATCGACAGGCGAACCCGCCGAGCCTGACCGGGAAGATTGTAGGGATAGCCGAACGACACCGTGCGCGAGAGCACCTCCGAACTCGCGCAATTCGCGCTGAAGAACTTGAACTCAATACATCGATCCAGCGGACCCCGGGTAACCGGCGGCGAAAGCTCCAAATCGACCTCGACCACGTTGGTTTCCTCGACGCGCACCGTCCAGTCGCACGAACTCGTAGCCCCGCATCCATCCACCGATCGACAGGTAAACGAGGACACCCCCGACGGCAACACCCCGCCCTGGCGAGCGAGCTTGTCCACCTCGGCACCCTGGTCGCTCGTCCCGCTGCACGCCATGTCTGACGGCCCGTCGCACGAACTCAGCGCGCTCACCGGCGACCACGTCAACGTCGTCGACGTGCTTCCCGCGTCGGCGTTCGTCACCATGTCGCTCGGACATTCGAGCAGCGGCGGCGGACCGTCCACCGCCAGCAAGCCCGAACAGCACGGCGCGAACGGAACCGGGTGCCCGGTATCATCCGCCAGCGTGCTTCGTTGCGGATTCTCGTCCACGAAGCAGAACTCGCCCCCGCTGCACGCCGTTGCCGCCCGGAAAGTCAGCGTCGCCAACACCGCCGGTCCGCGCGTCCCTTGCTCTCCCATCGGAACCGCGACCGCGTAGAACACTCGTCCCGAAGCCTCGTTGACCACCCGCAACAACTCGTACGAATACGGAGACGTCGGATCCGCGTCCGCTCCCGGCACAATCGACACAAAATCGAATACCGCCGGGTCGTATCCCACTTGGAACTGCCCCCCGACGATCGTCGACGCCGACGGACCAAGCTCCACGTTGATCGTCACCAGATCGCCGATCGCGTAGCACCCTTCGCCCGGAAGTTCGCTCGGCGACGCAACCAGGCATAGATCGGGCGGCCCTTCGCACACGCACAAGCCGCTTCCTGCATCACAAACCTGCCCGTAACAATCCGCGTCGGATTGACACGACACGGAACCGATCGCTCGCCCCCGACACCCACCCTGTCCGTCGCACACGTCCTCGATCGTGCACGGTTTGTGATCGTCGCAGCCCACTCCCACGTCCGCCGCCGGATGAGCCACTTCGCCCGTCATCATGTTGCACGTGTCGATCGTGCACACCTTCCCGTCGTCGATGACGGCCAAAGACCCGTCCGCCGGGTCACAGCAGTGCATCGCGGCGTCGTAGCCAGGCGTCCAGACGCATGATCCGTTTTCACAAGTATCCACCGTGCAAACGCTCCCGTCCTCGCAATCCATGTCACTCACGCACAACCGACACCCCACAATCGGCGTCCCGCGGCACACCCGGTCGAAGCACCGATCATCCGCCGTGCACGGCTGACCGTCATCGCAACGGTCGTTCACCACGCAGTCATTCACGATGATCCGGCGGATCGCGTCGGCGATGTCCAGCTTCGGTTCCTTGGTCTGCATCAACCGACCTTGCGTCGCGTCCGCGGCGCGCTGCGCCAGGTTGATCGTGCACGGATCAGCCCCCGTCCCCACGATCGGCGAAATAATGACCCCGTTCGCCGCCGCGAAATCAATCGCGTTTTCGATGGCGTTGCGATCCTCGCCCGGATCATTGCACCCTTCCGGAAGACTACCGTCGCAAGGCCCCTCGTCGCTCACCGGAATAATGATGCGCGTCGTCCCGAACCCCCAGGGGTATCGGGCCGCCACGATCGCCGTCGCCGGACCCCACGATTCATAGGACGAAATGCTGCCCGGGAAAGAGCATGCCGCTGCGTCGCCGGGAACCGTTCCACCCAGCAGACCCACGACGGTGCCCGAAATACAGGTGAACCCGATGCCCGGCTGCTGCGTGATCCCAAGCACGCGAGGGAAAACGGTGATTCCCCGATCCGCCAGGTCCGCCACGATCCCCTCGATGCTCGCACAGATCGCCGCCGCTTCGTCGCGCATGGATCCCGACGTGTCCATCAGGAACACCACGTCCGCCGCGGAACAGATGACCGTCGACTCGCACGCGACACAGTCCGGAACCGACAGGTGAATGCAGTCGCCCTGGGAGCACAAATCCAGCGTGCATGGAAGCCCGTCATCGCAGTCCGCAGAACGAGAGCACGCCGCCACCACCTCGCCGTCGCGGCGAATCCGACCTGCCTGGCGGGCGACATCCTCCACGCGAACCGCGTCCTCCGGCTGCAACTGCGCATGCGCCGACGCGCCGGCCGCAACCAGCAGCATCGCCGACGCCATCAACCTAACTGGTCGGTATCCCGACATTCCCACGCTTCTTTCACCCTGCCCAGACGCCCCAACCTCGAACCGCACGTCGCCACGCCGCGTTCACGGCCCGGCGAATCGACCGCTGAACTCTACAAAATCCGCTCCGTCGACGTCCTGATCGTCGTCGAAATCAAACCGCAACAGACACTCCGCCGACGTCGCGACGTACCCCGGCGCCCCCACGGAGTCGCTGTAGCAGTCCTGCATCGAAGCGAAGTCCGCCATGTCCAGGTCTCCGTCGCGGTCGAAGTCGCCCACCAGGCAACCCGACCGGCACTCCGAACTCCGACAAGTCTCCTGCAAAGCACAAGGCAATCCCGGATCGCCGCACACCGCAATTCCGCCGAGGGACGCGCAAGTATCCCACGACAGCTCCACCTCGAAGGAGCCGCTCAGGCAACAACGCACCATCGCCGGCGGAAGGCACGCCCCCTCCGGCGTCGTGAACGGACACAGATCGTCGCAGTCGTCAATGCCGTCGAGGTCCGTGTCCGGCACGTCGCAGCCATTGGGAATCCCGTCCCCGTCGCAATCGTCCTCGCACCCGTCCGGAACGGTGTTCCCGTTGCAATCGCCGCAGGTCAAGTCACCCTCCGGACAGTTGTCCATGTCGCAGCGGTCCGGAACGCCGTTTCCGTTGCAATCCGCCTCGCACGCCGGACCGTCCGGGATGCCGTTGTGGTTGCAGTCCGGGAACGTCCCACAGTCCGGCGGGGCGCACCCCAGCCCGTCGCAACTGACGTCGCAGTGATCTGGAACCCCGTTGTGATTGCAGTCCAGAAACTCCAGCGCGGGGACGCGCGTCCGAATCCCCAACGTCGTCGGAAACCCCGGGCGGAACAGCCCCACCAGCACCGCCCCGTCCGCCGGCGGAACATTGGTATCAAACCGGAAGTTATACAGCGTGCTCCAGCGCAGCGCGTTGGCCGTCTCGCTGTTCGCGTACGGCGTCGTCGACCAGGCGATGCGATCGGTCTCCAGCGTCGCCGGCCAATCCGTTCCGTTCCACGGCTCTCCGCTGTGATAGTCCACGTCGTGGAACCCGGCGTTCACCACCGTCGCCCCCGCCGGAAGCTGCACGGAAAAGGAACCGGCCGAGCGATGCGAGTTCAGGTTGTACAGGGCATACTCATAGTGCCAAAGCCCCGTACCAAGGTCCGACACCTTCGCCCCCAGCACGTACATCCCCTCGCTTGGTACCACGGCCTCCGTAACCCGCACCGTCGCATCGAGATCTTTCCACGCGTGAATCGCGGGCCGCTCCTGCTCGATCGTGCCCAATCCGGTGATGCAAAACGGAGTCGGATTCAGCGGCGTGCCGCATGTTCCGAAGCCGCCGGGATAGGGCTCCCCGTAAGCCAAAACGTCGATCTCGCGATACGATGCGTTGTTCGTCGCGTTGCCCGCCGCCGCATCGTCCGCCGTCACGTAGTGCCCTTCGACAAAATACCGCGCGCCCGGATTCAACGACGCCTCGAGATCCCGATGGAACGCCTGCAAACGCTTCGCGATGTTCCCGCTTGCCGGTACGGAGGCATATGGGAACGGAAAATACCCTGTATAAGCATCAATCTGGGACGACGGTCCGAGGTAAGTCCAAGAACCGTTCAGCGAAGCGCTATACGGATCCGAGCAGCCGGGGCGGAGTTCACCGCCGTAGCGATCGTCCGGACGCACGCATGAAGCCGTGCAGAAAATCGGATCGTTGTCATTCGTCGCGAAGAATCCGTGCTTCACCCATGAAGTCCCGATCTGCTCGAATCGTCCGCCCTTCAACCGGTACAACCCCTGACGAATAACCGGGTGCTCATTCGTCAATTCAATCCACTGGAGGCTCACGTCCCCGATGTTGCAGGATTTCGTCCCCACGGCGAACGCGGCAATCATCTCTCCGCTGCCCCGTGGGTCGATTGCACTTCCATAACTCCAAAAGTCGTAAAGATTGCTCACGATCACGTCCGGCCCCGATGGGCAACGGCAATCGATGCGGCAACGCGCCAGACAGGCCGCGTCATCCGTGCCGTCGCATTGTTCCCCAGCGTCGACAACCCCGTTGCCGCACAGGCCCGTGCCGGCAACCACGATGGACGTTCCCCCCCAGGCGGGATCGTCCTCCGACTGCGCACCCCAACCACTCCGGCAAACCGCGCCGAAGGCAACCGCAGCCAACACTTTCCACCCTCGCAGCACGCCGATGTTCCCCCAATCCTAGGCGCGTACAGAACGTGCGCAGACCGGCGCATGGCGCAATCCTCGCCTGCGACTTGACGGGCCAGCGGCTTCCTCCCCTCGCTGGATCTTCCGTCTTTGCTTGTTGCATCCCTCCCGCTCAACTCAGCGAACGGCAGGGAACCCCCGGGGGCAGAGTTTCCCCGTCCCCCCACTTTAGCACTCCCGATTCACAGGTTCAACCAACGGGCCGCAAGCAACTGGGGATAACCCTGCGAACCCGATCCGACAACACGCCCCTACGATTGATCCGCCTGATTGGTTCGCTTACGTTGTCACTTTAACTTTCCTGCCGCCCTGATGCCTGCCGCGTTCTCCGATTCCCGTACCTGGGTTTCCCGGACCTGAAGAAAAGTTAAAAACCTATCGCTTTGGGGACTTGATGCGGGAAGCTAGGGTGTCTATACTGCACCAGAAGCGTGATACGCCCCTTTGATCGTGACCATCGCTGTTTTGGAACGTGCGGGGGACGTTCATTCGGCGTTGGTTTCTGGTCCGGCGGTTTTCGCCGGGGGTGGATCGCGCGGAGGAGGTCAGAAAGAATGAAGCGAAATCATTTCGTCGGACTAGCGCTAAGCGTCTCGGTTTTCTGTCCGGCCTTCGCCTTAGCGGGCGGCGGAGTTACGTTCGACGTAACTGCACCCGCCGGGTTGATTCCTACGCTCGGCAGTCAGACGTCTGGAATCTCGGTGTTCCCGCTGGTGCTGCGCGACACCAACAGCCAGATCATCCCGCAGATCACCAGCCTGGAGCTGGCGCTGAACGGGCTTACGCACACCAACCCATGGGATCTAGACATCTATCTCATTGATCCGTTCGGCCGGACACTCGAAGTCATGACCGACCGCGGAGATCAGGTCGCCGTCGTCGAACTGGACATGGTGTTCAACGACCTCGCGCCTGCGCTTCCTCCGGAAAGCTCGCAGATTTTCCCCGGTACCTATCGGGCAGAAGGCGCGGGCGGACTGGGCAATTTCGTGGGCGGATCGGGTGGAACGGACGCATGGATCCTCCTCGTCATCGACGACTCCGAAGGTAACCAGGGCAGCATGGACTCCTGGACGCTGCGCGGCACCGGCGTTCCCGAGCCGGTTTCGCTGTCGCTGCTGGCCATCGGCGGTTTGGCTGCTCTTCGCCGACGCACGCGATAGATCTTGTTTCCAATGACCTGTTAGCGGCCCGTCCTGTTTTTAGGCAGGACGGGCCGATTTTTTTTGAGGCGAAGCCCGTACCTGCCGGGGCGGGGTCAATTCCTTGAAGGTGCACCTGGGGAGCGCTATAGTCTGCTGGAGCATTCTCGTTTCTTGTGTCGCATGGCTCTTCATGGGCGGCGTTGGCGGGAAAACGCCGCGGGCAAACCGCGACGATATACAAAAACGGATTTCGCTCCAGTCGTCCAACAACGCCGTGGGGGGACGCGCGACGGGGCTTGGTTCCGTCGAGCGGACGCGCGAGTGCGGGCGTCACGGCACTTCTGTCGGCTTTGCGGGGATGGAAGCCGCTCACCCCTGACCCGGACGTGGAATGCAGAACGGAGATCGCCCTGCGATCCCGACCAACCAGCCCGCGACAAGATATGGACTCAGGGCACGCGCCGCGCGGCATCACCGCCGGCCCGTGGGGAGTGGGAGGCACATGCGAAGCGTACCCAGACACGTTGCAGCCGTCCTGGCAGTCGCTGCCGCGCTGATTGGCGGCTCAAGCCGGGCATCCGACAAGTCGGTCGACAAGCCGGGCGCGAAACACAATACCCGTGGGGCCGCCCTGGACACTACGCCCAGTTCGCGCGCCTTTGCACCCGCCGGCGGCGCGGCTTCGATCGGCGCGAAGGATCGCGTTGCACGGCCCGCTCATAGGCGATCGCTTGACGTCGATGCGGCAAGCGCCGCCGATGGGGAGGACGTTTTGGTCGACGGGGGCGTGGCCGGAACAGGCAACGACCTGTGTTCCAACGCCGCGGCGATCGCGGGGCTGGGGGCGTTCGCCTTTGACTCGTCCTTGATGACCACCGACGGACCGGAACATGCGGCGTGCTACTTCCAGAGTGAGGTGCAGATTTCGAGGGATGAGTGGTTCTGCTGGACGGCGCCCGCCGAGACGTGCAATGGAGAGTTCGTTGTCTCGACGAGCGGCGGAACGGCGGTCGATACGAAGATCGCGGTGTACTCGGGTTGTGCCTGTCCGCCCACCGACGCGGGTCTGTTGACCTGCGGCGACGACGCGTGTGGATTTCAAACGCGAGTTTCGTTCATCGCGCAGTCGGGCGAGAGCATACTGATTCGTGTCGGCGTGTTTCCCGGAACGCAGGGCGGTCCGGGAACGTTCCAGATCAGTTGCCTGCCTCCGTTGCCCTGCAATCAATCCGGCGGTCACTGTCAGGCGCGCGATCTGCGACGGGCGCTGCCGAGTAATCGCGTTGACTACCGCGTGGCGGATGACTTCACGCCGTTGTCGAGCGGTTCGGTGAGCGACGTTTGCTTCTGGGGCGTATACCAGACCCCGCCGGCGGGCGGAAACTGCCAAGGCGCGCAACCCGATTCGTTCGAGGTTCGGTATTTCCAGGGTGCATCGGGTCAACCCGGCCCGCTGATCGCTTCTTTTTCGCAGGCCGGTGGCACGCTGACGGTGTCCGGTCCCGCTCCGACGGGCTTGCGATTGACCAACGGTCTTCCGGAATACGAGTATTCCGCAACGCACGCGCCCGTCCCGGTCACCGCAGGACAGTGTTACTGGGTCGAGGTCAGTAACCAGATGACCGGTTGCGCCTGGTATTGGGAGGTCGCCCCGCCGGCCAATGACCGCGCGTTCTTCGATGGAATCCACGGCGGCGGCCCCGACGGATATGATGCGGACGAGAGCATCGTGAGCGACCAATCGTTTTGCCTCAACGTCGAGCTGGGCGATTCGCTCGGGTGTCTCCCGCCTCCGCCGTCCAACGACAATTGCGCCAACGCGCAGGCGCTTTCGTCAGTCGGGAAGGTGTTTTTCGACAACGCGGGGGCGAGTCAGGACGGTCCTTCGCACGCAGCCTGCCTCGCGTCCGGTCAGTCAGACATCGACCACGACCTGTGGTACTGCTGGACTTCACCCTGCGAGGGCGAGGTCTTCGTTCGCACCTGCAACCTGACCGAGGTGGACACGCGCATCGCGGTGTATGACGGATGCGCCTGCCCGCCCTCCAGCGCCGGCCTGCTGGCGTGCAACGACGACCTCTGCGGCGATCTGACCGGGTTTCAGTCGATGGTGCGGTTCAACGCCCAGGCAGGCCACAGCTACATGGTCCGGGTCGGAACCTATCCGGGATCATCCGGCGGAGCCGCGCGCTTCGAGATCACCTGTGGTCCGCCGGACAATCCGTCGTGCCCCGGGACAACGCCGTGTTGCGTGGAGACGCCGAACTCTCCGGGCTGCAATGACGAGCGCTGCTGCGAGACGGTCTGCGCCTGCGATCCGTTCTGCTGCGACACGGAATGGGACGCCAATTGCGCAGGCAATGGATTCCAGGATTCAGGCTGCGGCGCCGGATCGCTCTGCAATTGCGCGGCGACTTGCGGCTCGCCGAATTCCGGCGACTGCTGCGTGGGACACACCAGCCCGGCGTGCTCCGACCTGGCCTGCTGCCAGCTTGTTTGTGCGTGCGACTCCTGGTGCTGCGACGTAGAATGGGACGAATTTTGTGCCGGCAACGGCTCCATAGCCAACTGCGGGGCCGCGATTCTCTGCCAGGAAGCTTGCATCGTGAGTTGCCCACCCGGACCGATCGAGTGGGTGACGCCGCCGGACGGGACAGTCGACGCGGGCCGCCCGCACCTTCCGGACGACGCCAATCGGCTGCGCGGAATCAGCACCGTGGTGGTTCACGGCCCTCCCGGGGCCAGCGCGCAGTGCTGGGCATTCTGCGAAACAGGCCAAGCGGGCACGCCGAACGGCATTGCGAACATGACCGAGGTCAACGGAACGTACACCATCGTGCTGAACCGCCCGATCACGCCCGGAAAAGCGACAACGATCACGTACACCGACGACCTGAACGCCTCGACGACGGGAACGTTCATTTCCCACCCCGGCAACAGCAACGCCGACGCGACAGCGTCTGCCGAGGATGTCATAGCACTGGCGGCGGCGCTGGGCGGCGGACCGGGACTGCCGTTCGGACCTTATAGCCAAGACCTGGACCGCAGCGGCGCGTTTGCTCCGCTGGATATCATCGAGGGCATCGATCTCCTCGTCGGATCGGACGCCTTCGCCGCGTGGAACAATACACCGCGACCCGCGGCCGCCCCGACTTGCCCCTAGCCCGGATTTCTCACCGAGGGGATAGATAAAGGCTGCATCCTGTGGCATAA
>JBBTCJ010000024.1:0-21788 GCA_038043285.1 Planctomycetota bacterium
CTCACCGGCGGGCCGAGGCTGATCAGGCGGCGCCGGCGCCGGCGCTTCCTGCTCCGCCAGCTCCAACGCGGCGTTCGACTCCAACGCGTCCGCCACGTACGCCTCCAGGTCGGCCACGGGTTTTTGCAGGATAGTCATTGACTGGATGAGGCGCGGCGTAAGCCGCTGCTCCATCCGCAACTCCTGGTTCAACGATTGTGAAAGGTACTGCGACATTCGACCTTCAATTCCGGGTGCCGCGAAACGTGAGAATTGCCGATCTCTCGGCGTGGCCCAACAGCGGAACCGGTTTGCGTCCCCGAACGCGGACCCCGCCGCGGCCGGCCTATCCCGCTGCACATTGGGATTATATCACGCCCCCCGCCCCCGGTCATGCGGAAACCGCACGTGGGGCGCCTGAGGAGCTACATGGGGGTACGTCCGCGAATCGCGGATTCCAACATGCCCAGGCTGGCGTATTCGAGTTGGGAGCCGACCGCCAGCCCGCGAGCCGGACGGCTGACCCTTACCCCGGAATCCCGCAACACGCTCTGGACGTGCAGCGCGGTACCGTCGCCCTCCAGCGTGGGGTTCAACGCGAGGATGACCTCGCGCACGCCCCCGGCGCGGACCCGGTCCACCAGGGCGTCGATGGTCAGGTGTTCCGGTTCGATTCCGTCCAGCGGCGCGATGTGACCCATGAGCACGTGGTAGACGCCGCGCACCAACCCCGTCGCCTCCAGAGCGATGAGATCCTTGGGTTGCTCAACCACCCAGACCTCCCCCGTGTCGCGTCGAGGATCGCGGCAGATGGCACACGGATCGCTCTCCGTCAGGTTGAAGCAACGTCGGCAGTGGCTCACCTTGTCTTTGACGTCGAGGACGGCCTGGGCAAGGGCGGCCGCGAACTCGCGCGGCTCGCGAAGAATATGAAAGGCCAATCGCTCAGCGCTGCGCGCGCCGATGCCCGGCAACTGTCGCAGTTGCTCCTTCAACCGGGCCAGTGATTCAATCGGTTCGCCGGACATTGAGGTGCGCCCCAATGGGCAACGGAACGTCCTCTGCGCTGAGGATCACGTCCCCCCGCCGAGCATCTTGCCGAACATGCCCAGGTCCAGCCCGCCGGTCATCGCGGTCATGTCCTGTTTGGCGGAGTCCTGGGCCTTGGCGGCCGCGGCGCAAATCGCCGCCTTCACCAGATCCTCCAGCAGCTCCACGTCCGCGACCGCCTTCGGATCAATGCGCAGGTCCACCAGCGACCCGCGCCCGTCCACCACCGCCCGAACCATCTCGCCGCCGGCGCACGCCTCGAAGCGCCGCGTGGACAACTCCTCCTGAAGCTTGCCGAGGTTGTCTTGAAGATTCTTCGCCGTCTTCAGCAGTTCCGTAAAGTTGCCCAGCGGGCCGAACATGGGTTATTCCTCCGTTGCGTCGACCGAGGGTTCGTCTCGCGGCGGCTCGGCGTTCTCCGTTCCTTCATCCCCAGGCGCCGTTGCCTTCCGCCGCACGTCGACCAGCGTTCCCTCAACGGTTTTCTTCACGCGTTCGACCAACGGACTTCGGACCGCCGCCTCAAACTCCCGGGCCGACACCCTCCGTGCGGCGGCGGGCGGTGCCGCCGGTTCTGATCGCGACGCGGGAATCTCGCTCGTCGCCGAGGTCGCCGTCGAGGTCCGTCGCTCCTCCCGGCCGCTACTGGCGATCAAGGTTTTTTTTGAGGGGGCTTCGGCGGGCGCGTTCGTTCTCCCGACCGTGCCGGTTGCGCCCGCAGCGCCGTCGGTCCCTAGCTGGGCGAGAATCCGATCAATGTCGGTGAACTGCCGACTCATCGTCAGGCGCACCACCGCGGCGTCGGCCAGCGACCGCGCCGCGCCGCTCGATCGGACGTTGCGCCGCAGCTCCTCCAGGAGCGCGATCATGTACACGTAGGTCGGCGCGTCGAACCTTCCCGCCTGGGCGACCAGCGCCTCTCGCGCCGTGTCCGTCGCGTCCACCCAATCGCATTCCGCGCCGCACACGTGGATCAACATGAGCGAACGAATGTGCTCGATCAGATGTTCGCAAAACCGCTCCACGGTTCGACCGGACTGCAGCGCCGCGTCCAAGGCCCGCAATGCAGCGGCGGCGTCGCGCGAGGCGATCGCCTCGGTCAACGCCAGCGAAAGCTCGTCATGCGGCGGTGGGACGACCTCGTCGACGACTTCCCGCGTCAGCCGGTCGGGGGAGTACGAAAGCAGCTTGTCAAGCAACGACAACGCGTCGCGCATCGACCCGTTGGCCAGTCGCGCGATCCGCTTCATCGCCCCATCGTCGATCGACACCTTCTCCGTCTCGGCGATCGCCTTCAGGTGCCCGGCGATGGACGCCACGTCAATGGCATGAAAATCGAACCGCTGGCAGCGGCTCTGGATCGTCGCCGGAACCTTCGCAGACTCGGTCGTCGCCAGAACGAACTTCACGTGCGACGGCGGTTCCTCCAGGGTCTTCAGCAAGGCGTTGAATGCCCCGGTGCTGAGCATGTGGACTTCGTCGATGATGTAAACCTTGAACCGGGCACGCGCCGGACGCAACGTCGCGTTGCTCCGCAACTCGCGGATGTTGTCCACCCCGGTGTTGCTCGCCGCGTCGATCTCAACGACGTCGATGTCCTCGCCCGCCGCCACCGCGACGCACGATTCGCACTTGCAGCACGGCGTGGTCGTCGGAGCGTCGCACGCAAGACAGTTGAGCGATTTGGCGAGAATGCGGGCCATCGAGGTCTTCCCGACCCCGCGCGTCCCGGTGAACAAATATCCGTGATGAATGCGGCCTGAGCGAATGGCGTTCTTCAACGTCGTCGCGACGGCCTCCTGCCCCACGACGTCGTCGAAGGTCGAACTGCGGTACGCCCGCGCTAAGACTCGATAGGCCATGCTACCGCAATGCCTCTCCGGAAACGCAGGGAAACGCCCGTCCCGCGACCGTTACGGAGCGGCGTGAGCTTCGTCGAGTACGCGGCCGCGCCGCCCCAGCACGGCTTTTCGGCACGATGATACACCGGCCGCCGCCACGCCGCCTGTCCTCGCCTCGGCCCGCGGAGACGACCAGGTGAACCACGGCACCTGGCTGATCCAAGTGGGCTGCTCTGTTTCCAGCCTGACCCGTTGCCTGAACCGTCCACTGCATGGGACCTGGTCGTCTCCCCAGGCCGACGCCGAAAACCCGCCGACTACAGCCCTTCCCACGCCCATGCTAGCATTCCGGCCCACGCCGCGAAAGCGGCGAGGACAACCACACTCCGAGACCTCCGCATGCGCGTCTTGATCGTCACCCCCGCTCCGCCCCGCTCCACGAAGGGCAATCGCATTACCGCCGACCGCTGGGCCAGGATACTCCGCTCGCTGCACCATCGCGTCACCGTCGCAACCAGCCTCGTCGACGGCCGCTTTGACCTGCTGCTCGCCCTCCATGCCCGCAAGAGCGGCTCAGCCATAAGGCGATTTCGCCGCCGGTTCCCCGACCGCCCGATCATCCTCGCTCTCACCGGCACGGACCTCTACAAGGACATTCGAACCTCTCAGCGAGCGCAAGAGAGTCTGGCGGCGGCCGACCGGCTGATTGTGTTGCAGCCTGCCGGCGCTGCCGCGCTGCCAGCGCGGTTCCGCCCCAAGACCAGGGTCATCCTCCAGTCGGTCGCGCCTCGCGCCGCTAGACCTAAGTCAGCGCGCGCGAAGACCTTCGACGTTTGTCTTCTAGGGCACCTTCGAAGCGTGAAGGATCCTTTCCGAACCGCCCTGGCCGCTCGACACCTTGCGCCCGATTCGCGCATTCGCGTGCTCCACCTCGGAGCGGCCTTGACTGAGTCCTACGCTCGCCGCGCTCGACGCGAGGAGGCGATCAACCCGCGATACCACTGGCTGGGCGGCGTGCCTCGTGCAAAGGCCATGCGCCTCCTCGCCTCGTGCCGAGTGCTCGTCCTTTCATCGCGCATGGAGGGCGGGGCCAACGTCATCGGCGAGGCCATCGTCCACCGGGTTCCGGTGCTCTCCAGCCACATTCCCGGCTCCGTCGGACTGCTCGGAGAAGATTACTCAGGGTACTTTCGCTTCCGCGATACCGCCGCCCTCGCCGCGTTGTTGCGCCGAGCGGAGAAAGACGCCGCGTTTTTGGGGGACTTACGTCGCCGATGTGCCGCCTTGGCGCCCTTGTTCCGACCGGCCGCGGAGCGAGTCGCGTGGAGAGGCCTGCTGCGCGAGATTCGCGCATCGTAAGACCCCTTTCCCCCGTCGTTGGGGGAGGGGGCAGAGTGAGGGGGGTTCCGTACGCGAACTTGGCCCGCTCCGCGAGGTCGTCGCGAAGCGGGCCGAGCTTGTACTTCACAAAACCGGAACGTCCAATCGACCTACTCGTCGGTCTGCGTGTTCTTGTACCACACCAGCCGATCGTCGCTCAATCCTGAACCCGACCGGCGATCCAACGTTCCCACGACGTCATTCTTCCCGTCGCCGTCAAGATCGACAACCAGCAACGCGTTGATCACCGTCGATGCGTCCGTGCCCATAACGCCGACGCCCGTCCCCCCGGGCGCGCTGGTCCCCGAATCCGCCGTCCCACCGCTGTCCGTCGGGGCGTCCTGGATGATCGTATTGCCCGTCCACGGATCGTAGACGGTGGCGCCGACGGTCCCGTCATACCAATAGACGCCTCCTTCGACCGCGACCATCAACTCCACCTTCCCATCGCCGGTCACGTCCCCAAGGGCGATCGCCTCCGGCTCCTGATCGAGAAACTCCGTAACCGTGAACACCGGCCAGGGGAAGTTGAACCGCTCCGGCGTCGTATCGTTCGGCGGAAACTCCGGCTCCACGACCAGCGGGTTCGGCTTGCGGAACCACTGCACCAGCTTGCCCGGAGTCGAGCGGACCAGCACGTCGTCGAAGCCGTCGTTGTCCACGTCGCCGATCGCCAGCACGCTCGCGTTCGTATCAATCTGCCCGACCGGACGGATCTCCCAATTCGAAGGCACGTAATGCCATGCCCACGCCACGCAATCCCCGTCCTCTCCCTCGCATCCGGCGTTGTCCTGACACGACTCGCCGTTGAAAGGCCCGCCCACGCACGTTCCGTTCGTGCAGCTTCCTGATCCGCCCTCGCAGTCGCTGTCGCCGTTGGGGCAGGCTTCCCCGTCGTGTTCGCCCTCCTCGCAGGAGTCCGCCGGACCGTCACTGCCGCCTGCGGTGAATGCCGCGAACCCGCTCGGAACGAGTGGGTTCCGCGCCCAGCGGACGTTCAGTGAAAGTGAATTGCTGTACGCCGCCACCACGTCCAGGTCTCCGTCGCCGTCCACGTCGCTCAGCGTGATGTCCGTCACCAGCGGCGCATCGAGCATGATCGATATGGGCACGCCGCGCGAAAACGGCAAGTCCGCCGGAACCCCCCACGCCGCCGACGTCTCCGCCAGCCCGGCACCGGGGTTGACCCACACGTCGACGGTGTTCGTCGGTGGCTTCTGCCCCAACTCCTCGCACGTTCCCGGATTGAGCGCCACCACGATCTCATCGCCCGGATTGCCGTCCAGGTCGCCGACCGCCAGGGCCGTAAACCCATTGTTCTCTGGGTGCGTCTTGGCGTCCTCCGTTCCCGTCCAGTTGTTGCCGGGGAACTGATTGTGGATCCAACGATCGGAAACATAAGGGTTCGACAGGATCATCTGTGTCCACTGATCGCCGTCTGCCGCCTGATTCGCGTCGCCCGGATTGAAGTAGACGATGATCTCGCCTTCCAACTCGCTGATCTCGCTCGGCGGATCGGTGGGACACCATCCACCGCCGCCCGTGGCCTTGACCAGCACCACGATATCCAGCCAGCCATCGTCGTTGATCTGCCCGAGTTCCACGCCGGCAACGATCGCCACCGGACTGGTCCCCGCGATGGTGATCGTGCGGAACGAGATCGTTCCCGTCGCGCTCACCCGCTGCAGATGAAGCTCTACCGGCTGGGACTGGTTCCACGCCGTCACCAGGTCCGTCAGACCGTCCTGGTCGACGTCACCGGAAACCACGAACTTCGGACCTGCGGTATCCTCCTCGATCGGGTCGATCTGGAATGCCGTGAAGAAACTGCGCGTCTCTTCTCCGGGAAGTTCGACGTTTCCCGTCTCTCCCGAACCGGTATCCGTGGAGCCGCCGGTCCCACCAGGGGATGACGCGTCATCGGAAAAATCGCTGTCCACCGTGGCGAAGCCGTCGCCGGTTCCGGCGCTTCCGCTGCCTCCGGACGCCTCGTCGGCAATGTGCTGGAACGCAGAGTTGCATCCCACCCCGATCGCCACGGCGCCAACGGTCGCGGCAAGCCATTTCATCATCGAGTTTTTCATGACACAAAACTCCCCGGCCGGCGTGCCGCCGGCGCTGCTGGAACGGTATCCATCCTCGTTATCGGCGGCGGTGGACGTCGACTTGCGACCCGCAGGCTGTCCCAGTGCAATGCCCGAAGAGTGCACCCTGCGATTCGGCGAGCAGCCGGCCACGGGCTTCCAAGCCGCGGACTGCTCCCGGTGACGCGAAGTGTCGAGGGTCAGCCCGCGCGAAGCCCCGGTGGGCCGCGTTTCCAGGCGAGCCAGACGCGGCGAGGCTGATCCTGCGCGTGCCTGTTGGCGCGGAGGGGCAGCATTCGACACGAACCGGGCGACCAGCGCGGGGGCCACTGGCGGCTTGCCCGCCAGTGTTTACGCTGGCGGCCGACCTGGCGGATGCCGCTACGGACTCAGGGTCCGATATCCAGTTCGGGCCTCGGATTCTGGAAAACGACCCATGAGTTCTCCTCTCACAGGCGCCCACCCCTACCTTTCCCTCACCGATGACCAACTCATCGCGCAATGCGAGGTTGACACCTATCGCGCCTCAGGCCCCGGCGGACAAAAACGCAACAAGACCAGCTCCGCCGTGCGGCTGCGACACGCGCCGACAGGGCTGTCCGTGACGGCATCGGAGGAGCGCTCGCAGCACGTCAACCGCGCCCGGGCGCTCCGGCGGCTGCGCGAGGCCATCGCCCTTCACATCCGTGCGCCTCTTGCGATCGAGGCCTACCGGCCCGGCGGCGTGCTGACCGGATACATCACCCCTGATGGACAACTTCGAATCAACAAACGCAACGAGCAATACGCCCCCGTGGTGGCCGAAGTGCTCGACGTCCTGGCCGCATGCGCCACGCGGATCAGCGACGCCGCCGAACGCCTGGGCCTCTCCACCGCCCACCTCGTCAAGTTCATCGAAACCGACGGCAAGCTCTGGGATCGCGTCAACCAGTTGCGCGCCGCCGCCGGCCAAAAACCTTTACGCTGAGCCCGATCACAACGACCATTTCTTGCCCCAGTCTCACGCCATTCGCACGCCGCCACGCTCGCTTCGCCGGGAATGACGAAGGCGCTACACACTCCGTCCCGACGTATGATTCGACAATCGGCAATCCGCCATCGGTCATTGGCAATCGGCAATCGGCCATCTACAATCGCCCCGTGTCCTCCGACCATCAGTCCGCTCATCGCCTCGACTCCCTCGCCTGCGCCGTGGTGACAGTTAGTGACACCCGTACGCTGGACACCGACACCAGCGGAGCGGCGATTCAAACCCTGCTGCAAGCGGCTGGACATCGCGTCGCCAATTACGAGATCCTCCCCGACGACCGCGACCGCATCGCAACCCGCGTTCGCGCGCTCTGCACCATCGGAGCCTACGAAGCCGTGCTCGTCACCGGTGGAACCGGTCTTGCCCCGCGCGACGTGACCTATGAGGCCATCACGTCATTGCTGGAGAAGAACCTCGACGGGTTCGGCGAACTGTTCCGCGTGTTGAGCTTCCAGGAGATCGGCCCGCAGGCCATCCTCTCCCGCGCCATCGCCGGCTGCCGCGGCCACACGTTGATCTTCGCCATGCCCGGCTCGACCCCCGCCGTGCGCCTGGCCATGGAGAAGCTGATCCTCCCCATCCTCCCCCATGCCGCGGGGCTATTGACTCCGTCACCCCGCTGATGGGGGAGAAAGCTCACGCCCGCATCGGGCGATGGGGAGACTGATCGTGAAGCAAGGTCGCTGGCGGACCGAGGGCAGGAGTCCCGTCGTCAGGCCCTCAGGAGCAGGTAAGCGTTGGGGCGTCGCCTCGTGATGGTGTGCGTTCTGCGCGCCGCGGACGGAGTAGGAAGGCATTGCGATTCATCCTGAGCCGCGGACCAGCCGCGACACTACCCGAACAAGTGAGCTGTTTTGGCCTTCGCCCAGAGGGGTACGCCGAAACGGCCAGCCGCTTGGCGGCGCAATAGGGAACAAGGCGAATGAGAATGGCTCGCGATGAGGCTCAAGGCGGGAGCCAACGGACCGGCTATACTGCCCTCGTGGATTGCGAGAATCGACGTGACAATCCGGCGGACCTTGAGGCGCACGAATGGCTCGCACGGCACGGTGACGTGCTGTTCCGGTTTGCGTTGTCGCGGGTCCGAGACCGCGACACGGCGGAGGAAATCGTTCAGGAGACCTTGCTGGCCGCGCTCCGCGCCCGCGGGGACTTTCGTGGAGCATCCTCCGAGCGAACCTGGTTGGTGGCCATCCTGCGACGGAAGGTCGTCGACCACTTTCGCCGGTACGCCGAATCCGCTGTGGACCACGACCCGGACAGAGTCGGCTCCTTTTTTGACCGTCGGGGCCATTGGCGCGAACCGGTCGCCCAATGGACCGACGACCCCCCCGCCTTGGCCCAGCGCGAGGAGTTCTGGAAGGTCTTCGATGATTGCCTGTCGCGCCTTTCCCCCACGATGGCCAACGCCTTCTGCCTTCGCGAAATAGAGCAGTTTGCCACGGACGATATCTGCAAGATTCTTGGCCTTTCCCCGTCCAATCTATGGACGAGCCTGCATCGGGCGAGGATGCTCCTGCGGGGCTGCCTGGAGGCGAATTGGATCAGGGCGGATCGTTGAGGAGTCGGCATGCCAGCCTGGAAGACCCTTAAACTGTTCCTCGCACTCTCCTGCGACGAGTCCACGCGCCTCGTTTCGGAGTCACTCGATCACCCCCTGCCGGCGTCAGAGCGGTTCGCCATCCGACTGCACGCCATGATCTGTCGCTCGTGCAGGCGATATGCGCGGCAGATCCGCCTGCTTCGTGAAACGATGATTCGCCACGACCAGGCCCTCCTGGCGTCGGGCGCGGATCCCTCCATGCCCGAACAATCGACCCCCGGTGTTTCGGGCGAAGCGCTGTCGCCGCAGGCGCGCGCCCGCATTCAGGATGTCTTGTCGAGGCACGAGTGACCGACCCGCGCCGTCGTGTCCGTGACTCCCATTGACCTCGGCACCATCAAGTTCGACAGGTTTTTCCTTTCTCGCGTGTAAGGTTTTCGGCGACCGTTCGACCAACCGTCCATACCGGGTCGCTGCCGTAAAATCGAAAAACGTATTCACGAGAATGCGTCGGTGGCGGAGCGTTTCCGCGCGGCGCTACGATCCGCAAAGAACGGAGAAGATGAAAAGATGAAATGGAAAGTGGGGCTTGGAATCGTGACGCTCGGGGCCTTGCTCGCTTGGACCTCGACGGCGCCGCACGCGGACGCATCGAACGGTCGCGGCAACGGACCGATCGTATTCGTCCGGAGTCAGGGATTGTACTTCGACTCCATTGTGACGGCCGATCCGCTCCCGCCTGAGGGACCCTTCCAGTTGTTGGAGATGGGTTCACACGGGCTGGAAACCGATTTCGGCCCGGGCGACCTTGGATACGTCGGCGGGCGATGGAGGGCGGATTTCGACGGAGACGGCGAATTCAGTCATTTCTTGTGCCCGCTGCTTGGGCCGGGGCGTGAGCAGCCTTAGCCCAAGTTAGACACCTGGAGACCAAAATCGCCCCGTGCGATAGCGCTAAGGCCGATTTGACGCAAAAGTCGTGACTACATTTGAGTAGTCTCCTCGCTTTTCTTGCGACAATCGCGTGGTGAACTCGTCATGGCATGATTATGCCATCGTTCGTAACCTCTGCAATTGCGTAGGTCGTGACTACACGGGCTTTGGAGCATGAAAACCGACCGCACGCCCACGCCACTGCGATCCGGCATCGAGAAAAAATCTGGAAACGCACCACAGGTGTCTAACTTGGGTTAGGCCCCTCGGGCAACGACCTTCGCCGATGACGGAGGGCAGCGCGGAGGCGTCGATGCGATCGACGTTTCCGCGTCTCGCTGCGCATCATTCGCCCGTTGCGAACGTCTCCAATGGCGTTGAGAATCTGCCGGTGGTCGTACAGGCCGGCACCCCGCGGCCTGCCCAAGAACAAACCGCTTCGAGACCCGTTTCATTCCCCTTCCGGCGGCGGTGGACGTCGAGTGGCGGGATCTCCTGGCGCTCGACGCTTGGAGTCCAACCCCAATTCGTCGAGATCGCGATCGATCGTTCGCGTCATGGCCTGTCCACAATGTGGACATGGAAGCGGTTGATCCGCCGGGACCCATTCTCGGCCCGCTACGCCGTAGGCGACCGCCCGGCGACGACGCAGACCCTGCATCTCTCGCGCACCGGGACCGGATAACCGCACCAATGATGCGCCAGTCTCGAAAAAACCGTCGTCACCCGATGGGAACTCCGCTCGCCCAACTGGTTGGCGATCCACTACCCCGGCATTCATTGGACGACGCGGACGCCGGCGAGGCTATCCGCCGGTCCCGGCGCCTGTGTCACCTTAAAGTACCGGGTGACCACGGTCTTCGACTTGTGGATGGGAGGAAACGCGACCGGTTCGGGAGTCTGGACCGTCGGGGAAGACTACACCGTCAACGGCGACGTACTCACCATCGAAACCGCACCGCGCGTATTACGCAACCTGCTTGCGCCGTCCAACAACGGCATTGGTCCATGAGCCGACCGGCGCCGACGCCGCGTGTCGCATGTAGTCCGAATGGGACACTACTCATAGCGCAGCGACCGGACCGGATCGAGCCTGGCGGCGCGGATCGCGGGATAGATGCCGCTGACGATGCCCACCATCGCCGCCATCAACAGCGCCAGCACGATGATCTCGGGCGGGGTGTAGACCTGAAGCACCTGCGTGAACTCACCGAGGAAATTGGCGATCGCCCATCCGCAGACCACTCCCAGGCCCCCGCCCAACATGCTGATGATGCTCGCCTCGGCCAGGAACTGCTTGAGAATGTCCAACCGCCGGGCCCCGACCGCGATCCGCACCCCGATCTCTCGCGTTCGCTCGGTGACCGATACCAGCATGATGTTCATGATTCCGATCGCCCCGACGACGATGGAGATTCCCGCGATGCTGTAGAGTACCGCCCCGAAAATGCGGGCGACGTCGCCCAGTTGCTCCTTGAACTGATCCTGGTTGAACACCGTGAAATCGTCGTCGTCTCCGGCGTTGATGCGGTGGCTCGCACGCAGCGTTCGCTTGATCCGGTCGATGCACAGCGGAACGCGCTCCGCGTCCACGCATTGCGCCACCAGCATGGTCAAATACCGTTGCCCGAACATGCGGTCCATCGCCGTGGTCAGCGGGATAACAACCTGGTTGTCGACCTCGAAGAACCCCAACGCACCCTTCTCCTCCATCACCCCGACGACCACGAAGCTCTTGCCGTTGATCTTGACGGCCTTCCCCTCCGGAGGCAGCGCGCCGAAGAGATCCTGGGCGATCTTGTTACCCAGGACCGCGACCATCGCGTCGCCACGGACGTCCTCGCGGGTGATGAATCGCCCGTGGATGGTGTGGTAATTGTTGATGGACTCGTATTCCTCGGTCGTCCCCAGGACCGTTCCGAAGACGTTCTTCTCGTAATACTTGATCTGCCCGCCGCTGTTGAACTGCGCCGCGACCGCGTGGACCAGCTCCTTGTTCTCCTCAAGAACCTTGTCGCCGTCCTCGCGGGTCAGGGAGAGAGTCTGGGTCCGCCGCGCGGACCGGCGATCTGAGCCGTTGAACACCAGAATCTGGTCGGCCCCCAACGATTCGACGCGATCGAGAATGTCCTTCTCCGCCCCCTGGAGGATGGACACGGCCGAGACCACCGCGCCGACGCCGATAATGACCCCCAACGTCGCCAAAAGCGTCCGCAGCAGGTTTTGATTCAGCCCGCGGAGGGCCATCATGATGATCTGGAAGTGAAAAGTCATGCGGCGGCTTACGGCTTTCGGTCTGACAAGAACGACCCGCCCTCCGTACCTTCACCCGCCTCGTGCCCGCGAAATCACGGCTCGCCGGCCCGCATCACCGTCGGTTCAGGCGTTCTTCAGCGCCACATTCGGTCGTCGAACGCAGCCACGAAGGCGTCGTTGCTTGGAAATTTTGCCAACATCGCCGTCAATCCCTCCATCGCCGGAACCGGCTCGCGGTCGAGGAGCTTGCGGCGAATCTTGTGTGAAACCTCCAACGCCTTCGGGGAAAGCAGCTTCTCTTCTTTCCGTGTTCCGGATTGACCAAGGTCGATCGCCGGCCAAATGCGGCGATTCGCCATCTCCCGCGAAAGCACGATCTCCATGTTCCCTGTGCCCTTGAACTCGTTGAAGATCACCTCGTCCATCCGGCTTCCGGTGTCGATCAACGCCGAGGCAATAATGGTCAGCGAACCGCCGTGCTCGACGTTCCGGGCCGCCCCGAAAATCGCTTTCGGCTCCTCCAACGCCCGGATGTCCAACCCGCCCGACATGATCCGCCCGCCGCCCCGGATCGCCGCGTTGAACGCCCTTCCAAGCCGCGTCAGCGAATCCAGCAGAATCAGAACGTCGCGGCCGCACTCCACCATGCGCTTGGCCTTCTCGATCACCAATCGCGCGATCCTAACGTGGCTGGCGATGTTCTGATCGTTGCTGCTGTGGACCACCTCGCCGTGGACCGTGCGGCGCATCTCGGTAACCTCCTCCGGGCGCTCGTCGATCAGCAGCACCATCATGTAGACGTCCGGATGGTTCGCCGCGATTCCGGCGGCCATCTGATGCAGCAGTACGGTTTTCCCCGTTCGCGGCGGGGCCACGATCAACCCGCGTTGCCCCAGCCCGATCGGCGTCAACAGATCCACCACCCGCATCGGAACCGGACCGCCCGAAGTCTCGAACCGCACCTGGGCCGTAGGGTCGATCGCCGTCAGCCCTTCAAACAGCCTGCGCTCGATGAACGCATCGACGGGAAGCTCGTTGACCGATGTGACCTCCGCAAGCCGAGGGGTTCGGCTTCGCGAATCAGCTCCATTGCCCGACGCCAGCCCACAAACCGTTTCTCCGCCGCGAAGGGTCAGGCGGCGACATAGATCGACCGGAACGACGCAATCAGCGGGTGTGACGCGATAGTTCACCTGCGCCGAACGCAGGCACCCGCCCTGTCGTCCATCTGATTCAAACACCCCGACTACCGCTGTTGTCACGCGATTGTTACCTTTGCCTGGATTTCGGCGCTGCCGTGGAACCCCGCCACGGCAGCGACGAGGCGACCCCGCACTGCATGGGCGACAAGTTCATAACCTATAGAAAAACATGATGTTACTGTGCTTTTTCCGACTTCCACCCCGCCATAGCCGTCTGGTGAAATCCGTCTGAAAGGCACCGCCTCGACGGGTAAGTATACGCGATCGCGGCCAAACGGAAAGGCCGAATTTTTTCGGGGTTGCCGACGCGGGGTCTTGACACGGGTATGTCCAGAGACGATCCTCCGTACGTCCTCGACCGTGGTGCGATTGTCCGTCGGGGATTCTTGGGTGAGGAGCTTCATCGCACCTCGGCGCGAGGGTGTGCGGTTGGAGAAAGCCTCATGCGGTTCATACCGACCGCCCGATACAGGGCAGAGTTCATCTCCGACCGGCGCGGGTCGCGGATGGACGGGAAGCTGGCCCGAGCTGGGCTGACGGCCTCGGTTGTGGCCGATCGACTTCGTCTGGGTGATCGAGTCTTCTTTCGATCACCGCCATCGTGCCATCCGGGTTTGGCGGCGTAAGGCTAAGGCGGAGTTGGTTGTTCGCTCGGTGTTTTGGAACTCTTATTAGCGTGACGCGAGGCGGGCTCGCGTCGGATGGACGTGTGATCAAGCCGGGTAGTGTCCCCGGCGTGGCAAGTTTGCTCTTGCTTGTCGGGTGCCTTCTTGGGCGAACGTTTAGGGTGAGCGAGATCGCAAACCGTTTCTCAAAGGAGATGTAAGGATGAAGACGACGAAGCGTATTGCATTGGGCGTTATCGCGGGCAGCATGTTGTTCAACTGGGGCTGCTTGGGCGGTATGTTCAACCAGGTTTGGCGCGCCGTTCCGGTCTACGCCGCCCTGGAGTGGGTAAGCGACAACGACGGCATCTTCGACCTGTTCGAAGGTGGCAACGTCACCGCCGCTGAGTAAATCGGCAGCGGAAATCCGTTCATCGCTTGCTTGCGTCGATTTGCTTGGTCTGACAGGCCCATGTGGACTGGATGACCTTTGGGCGGTACGGCGGGCAGCAATGTAGGATACAAAGCACGGGTTTCGTCCTTCGGACGGCCCGTGCTTTCTTTTTTTGCGCCGACCGCGCCGTGGCTCATGCCGACCTCGGTTTTGGTCCGCCGATTCCCGTGGGCACGATCGCGCGGGCGCCTTGCCCGCGGCGGGGTGATTGGCCTCCCGCGACAGCTCCAAACGGCGCTTTCCACCTGGGCCTGGTGTCAGAGCGGGAGAACCTCGGTGACGATCGGTCGCTCGGTCGTGCCCGAAAGCGTAACCCCGCCGATCTTCGGATCGTGGGCGAAGGCGAGGGCCATCTCGCCGCGGAGGCAATGGCCGTAAATCTCCTCCCGCTCTCGGATGGTCTGCACCGGCTGAAGGTCATACGCCATAACCCACGGAAGCCGCAGGTGCGCGACGGTCGGGACGAGGTCGCCGACGAATAGCAAATCCGCCATGTCGCCTTCGAAAACCGGGTGCAGGTGATAGGGAGTGTGCCCGTGGGAGACGAACCAGGCCACGCCGTCGATCGTCGGCGCCGGTCCGTCGCCCTCAATGAAGTGCAGCACGTCCGCGTCAGGTAGTGCGGCAAAGTCAGCAGCGATGAAGGATGCGCGATCCTTGGGATTCGGCGCCTGGGCATGGTCCCAATGGCGGCGGTGAATCCAGTGCCGCGCCTTCGGGAAACACAATACGGTAGGTCCGTCGGGGTCGTCGTACCAGTCGGTCAGCCCGCCGTTGTGGTCGAAGTGCAAGTGGGTCACGACCACGTCGGTGACATCGGTTCGCGTCATCCCCAACGCCTTCAAGGCAAGCTCGATCGCGGACGGATCATGCTGAATGGCGAACCGTTCAGCCTGTTTGGGGCTCCACTTGGTTCCGCAGCCGGTGTCCACCACGATGACTCGGCCGGTCGCGCGATCGACGGCCAGCAGGCTCCGGGCGCCCAGGAGGATGCGGTTCTCCTCATCGGCCTCGGTTGTGCTCTGCCAGAGAGTCCTGGGGACAACTCCGAACATCGCCCCGCCGTCGAGGCGGAACGTGCCGTTGACGACCGAACAGATCTCGAAGCGACCCCATCGGAGCATGAACCGGAGTTTACCGTCGCCGCCCCGCGCGTGCATCCCGCATGGAAGAGCCTGCCGTCTTGCCGACGCCCGATGCAGGCGGTACAGTCGGGCCTTGGGTACGCGGACCTTCCCTCCCCGCCTGAGACGACCATGACGGACAGCGCCGTCGAAGATCAACCCGGGCGCCGCGTATCGCCGGTCGCGGTCGAATCCGGTCCCGGTCCTTCCACGTTGAGCCTCTGGGAGCTGTTCTCGTTCGCGGTTGCACACGCGGGCGGTGCGTTCCTCCTGCGGCTTCTCGGTCTGCGCGGACTGTACCGATTCGGACGTTGCTTCGGGGCTCTCGAGTGGCTCACCAATTACCGCCGCCGCTCGCGGTTTGCGGCGGCGGTAGCGAGGATCCTCGGACCAACTTTCACGGTGGCCGACCGGCGTCGGCTGACCCGCGAACACTTCATGCAGTCACGCTGCGACAAACTGCTGTATCTCCTTTTTGATTGCATTCCGAAAGACCGGGCTAAGGGGTTGTTGACGGTCACCAACGTCGAGCTTCTGGAGGCGTCGCTCCAGCTCGGCCGCGGCGTGTACCTGGCCATGTCGCACCACGGCCCGCTCCACGTCGGGGCGATGCTCTTCTGCGTGCAGGGGTACAAGACGGTCGGAGTCCGAGACCGCAACGAGGGGGCGATTCGCCGCTACGTCCAGCGCCGTTTCGACCTGCGATACCCGGAGTTTCGTCGCATGCGCGTGCTCTTCGCGGACCACTTTCCGCGGGAGATTTATCGCTGCTTTCAGGAAGGGTACGTGGTCGCCAGCGCGATGGACGTCAGCCGCGTGCGCGATCCCTCGCAGCGGATGGTGGAAGTTGAAGCGTTCGGTGAGCGACGGTCGTTTCTGTCCGGTCCGTTGCACGTGGCGTATCGGTGCAAGGCCACCGTGCTGCAGGCCTTCGTCGTTCCGGAGCGCGAATTCCGCTACCGGGTCGAAATCACCCAACGTCTGATGGATCCGAACACCGAAGAGGCTGAGGACGTAGACGTCCCACGGGCCATGCACGTCTACGCCGCCAACGTGGAGTCGTTCGTCCGCCGACACCCGGCGTTGCTCACACGGTTCTGACGTCGGAAACGATGAGATCCGCGCCGCCGAACGGCGAGCGGTCCAGCGCAATCCCTATTTACCCAGATGTTCCGCCCCAAGAACTTGGGTCATTCTCCGGCAAGCTCGTGGCCAGTCAAGCGGACGTTTCACCTTAGATCCTTTGGCAGAAAAGTAGGCCGGATTCGCCCGCCTCCTTCGCTCGTGAAGCCCCCAGCCACGCCAAGAGGACGACGGTTCGCCTCCGACCCCCAGGCTGGCGCGGCGATCGACCCGATGCCGGCGCGGCATGACGCAATCACGGGTTTCCCTTGTTAGCAGACGGCTTACCTGAAACCACAGTTGATGGGCCGACACGATGGATTCGGCTCGGCGGACCCGGGGCTGGCGCCGGGAACAGGCGCAAGCCGCCGCTCGGCACGGGATGTGCCAGCCTGTCCGGCATTCGGCTGATGATTTCGTCCGACCGGCGGCCGCCGTATTCAATGCGACCACGGCGGTCGAATCGCGGGCGGCTGCCCACGCGCGGAAAACGAATCGGAGAAGTGACATGAAAATCCTGATCGCCGACAAGTTCGAAAAGGAAGGCCTTGAGCAACTGAACGCCGCCGGGTGCGAGGTGATCTATGACCCCGAACTGAAGGACGACGCCCTGCGCGACGCTGTCGCCCGAAGCGCCTGCGATGTGCTCGTGGTCCGCAGCACCAAGGTCAAGGCGGACGCACTGAACGCCGGACGCGGACTCAAGGTGGTCATCCGCGCCGGGTCGGGCGTGGATACCATCGACATCGTCGCGGCCACGGCGCGGGGGATTCGAGTGTCGAACTGTCCTGGAAAGAACTCCGTGGCCGTCGCCGAATTGACCATCGGGCTGATGATCGCCCTCGATCGGCGCATCGTCGACGAGACGGACGATCTGCGGCGCGGCATCTGGAACAAGAAGGAATATAGCAAAGCCCGAGGCCTGAAAGGGCGAACGTTGGGAATCATTGGGCTGGGGCGCATCGGGTACGAGGTCGCCGCCCGGGCCAGGGCCTTCGAAATGACCCTGATCTACCACGACGTTATCGCTCACCCAGACATGGAACGGGAACTGGGCATGCGCCGCGCCACGCTCGACGAACTGCTGAAAGAATCGGACTTCGTGACCCTCCACATCCCGGGCGGGGCCGAGACCAAACACCTGATTGGCCGAGCCGAACTGGCGCGCATGAAGCCGACCGCGTTCCTGGTCAATTGCAGCCGCGGCGGAGTCGTTGACGAAAAGGCCCTGGGCGAGGCCGTTTCCTCCGGCATGATCGGAGGCGCCGCCCTGGACGTATACGAAATCGAGCCGGCCGCGCCGGCCGGGGAGTTCACCGATCCGATTCCCAAATGCCCCAAGGTGTACGGCACGCATCACGTCGGGGCATCCACCGACCAGGCCCAGGATGCCGTCGCACAAGAGGTCGTGCGGATTGTGCGGCGATACATGGACGCCGGCGAGGTCGTCAATTGCGTCAACCCGTGCGACAAGGCGACCGTGTCGAGATAGCGCGACCGTCAGGAAGCGGTTGTCTCTGTTGTCATCCGTACCGCGACTGTCAGAGGCTGTCGGAATACTTGTATTCGAGTATTCCGACGCATCATCTGAGGGCTTTTTTCGGTCTCGGACCGGGGTCCGCGAGGCAAAAGTATGCTCTCCTGCGAGCATGAAAGAGGTCTTCCGACAGCCTCGTCAGGGAGCGGCCTTGCCTCCATCCAGGACGCGCCGGCGACTGTCGGCGTTATCACCCATCACATTTGAGAAACTCCGGCGGACTGCACCGGATGGTCGAGCAGCTTCAAAACGCAGCACGCGATTGACGACGCGGGCTGGGTGGCGCACATTACTCCGATCGGGTTGGAACCTACTTCGTGATATCGTAGTCCGCCGGAGGGCGGGTCCATGATGCGAGTGTTGATTGCAGATTCGTTCGAGGACTTCGCCGTCTCGAGCCTCCGTGAGCTTGGCTGTGAGGTGACCTTCCAGCCCGGACTGACGGGCAACGCGCTGAAAGACGCCGTCCTGCAGACCCGATGCCAGGTTCTTATCGTCCGCAGCACGGTGGTCAATGAGGCCATGTTGAACGCCGGCGAGCATCTGGGGCTCGTGGTTCGTGCCGGCGCGGGCTACAACACGATCGACGTGGCGGCGGCTTCCCATCGAAGCATCCTGGTTTCCAATTGCCCGGGCAAAAACGCCGTCGCAGTGGCCGAGCTGACCTTCGGATTGATCCTCGCCCTCGATCGCCGGATTGTCGAGAACACCGTGGATCTGCGTAACGGAAAGTGGAACAAGAAGGACTACGGCAAGGCCCGGGGGTTGAAGGGGCGGACGCTGGGAATCCTCGGCCTGGGTCGGATCGGCGAGGAGGTCGCCCGCCGCGCCAGGGCCTTTGACATGCCGGTACTGGCTTGGAGCCGCTCGTTAGACCCCCAGAGAGCCGCTGCCCTTGGAGTGACACAATGTGACACTCCGCAACAGGTCGCCGAAAAGTGTGACGTGTTGAGCGTCCACCTGGCGGCCGGACCCCAGACCAAGGGGCTGATCAACGCCGACGTTCTCAACCGCCTTCAACCGGGTAGCTTCGTGATCAATACCGCCCGCGCCGACGTTCTGGACCACAAAGCGCTGGCTGCGGCGGTGAAGGAACGACGCCTGCGCGTCGGCCTGGACGTGTACCCCGGCGAGCCGACCGGCGGCGAGGCGGAGTTCCATGCGGAGATCCTCCACGCCGGCGGCGTGATTTACGGTACGCACCACATCGGCGCCTCCACCGACCAGGCCCAGACCGCCATCGCCCTCGAAACCGTGCGCATCGTCACCGTGTACATGCGGACCGGGCAGGTTGAAAATTGCGTCAACCTTTGCGCCCGTTCGCCCGCCAAGTACGTGCTCCTGGTGCGGCACCGCAATCGCCCGGGTGTGCTGGCCCACACCTTGAACGAAGTCAGCCAGGCAGGGGTCAACGTTCAGGAGATGCAGAACGTCATCTGCGACGGGGCGGAGGCGGCCTGCGCCCAAATCAAACTGGACGCGCCGCTCACGGACTCCGTGTTGCACCGAATCAAGAGCGGAAACGAACACGTTCTAGGCCTGTCCCTGTCGTCGATCCGATCGGCTTGACGGCCCTGCGGACCCCACAGCCTATTCCGGACCGTGCCCCGAGGCGCCGCCTACAAGGGACATCGCCGCCGAGACTTCCAGGCTTCGCACCCATGCGATGAGATGTCCGGGCTATCGGACCTTTCCCAACCAAAAAACTCCCCGATTTTTCACGCCTGAATGGTTGCCTTGGTCAGGGCGACAATTCTACGATTCTGTGGAGGCTTGTCGCGACGCGCGCCGTGAGTTCCTGGCTCGGAATCCGCGCGTGCCGCGCGTGGGCAGACAGCCATGGAATCCATTCGTCCAGATCATCCGTTGCGTCGCATGTTCGCCGGTCTGGTCGAACACGCCTTCTGCAGTGAAGTCGGTCTCTGCGATCCCCGGCTGACGGACTACATGGCTGATCTGCTGGTCAGCTTCACCCATATCGACACGCTGAACGCGCTCCGCGACGCCGGCGGCCGAAAGCTGGAGCAGGCCGCCACCATCCTCGCTCTCACGCTGAACGAGAAGCCGGAAGGCCGCGTCGAGCGCGATCGGTTCCTGCATCGTCACATCGGCGACTTCGCCCTGTTCTGGTCCGGCGTCTACCCGGAGCACCTCCGGCGAGTGGTTCGGGATCCATCGGACGTGCTCTTGGACTACGTGGCCCAAGGGAAGCGGTCGTACGCGATCGTCTCCGAGCTGGCCGGCGACGATGCCGACCCGCCGGGGTCCTTATTCCAGCAGCTCAGCGAGGATTTTGAGACTTGCGTGTACGGATTGGGCATGGTACGCCGTAGCTGGGAGGCTTCCGCGAAGGGTCCGGACCGCCGAGAGCTGCTCCTTTGAAGCGTCGGCGATCCCCCTTCCAGCCTGCTCCACAGAAGTTGATCCCGCGGCCGGGAAGGGGCAGACCACTTCGACAGGCCCTAGACCCGTGCTCCGCCTCGAGCGAGCGATCCGCCGACTTGACCCGGCGGAGCGCGCGCATACAGTATTCTTGGCCCAGCCGTCGTTGCCTCCGCTGGCCATTGCAGGACGAACGATCCCCGATAGCTCAATGGTAGAGCGAGCGGCTGTTAACCGCTAGGTTTTAGGTTCGAGTCCTAATCGGGGAGGTCACCCCGCCACCGAGAATATCGGTGGCTTTTTTGTTGACGGCTCGACGCGAAATCGGTGCCGCCCACGATCGCCGTAAGTCCGCCAACCACGCGACGTTGCGCGCCATCCTTCAAGCGGCCGCGCTCTCTGTTTGCAACGCCTCATTCGACGCCCCGAACGCAACCCCAAGGGTTACGTCCGCTCCCCCGCCGAAAACTCTCAAACTCTCGGCCTCTCGCGGTTGACACCCCGATTTGGTTTACGCGGGGTTACGTTCGCAGCCCGGATGGAACACGAACCCATTTTTCCGAGGCTCGCCAGCTTACGGCTCACGTGGCTCCGGGCTCCGTCTTCTGCGTGGACAGACGACTGACAGCCTGAGTCATCCTGGCGTCATCGGGACCGACTGCATCCAGAAACGCCAACGCGGCGGAGCGGTCGTACCAATGAAATAATCGCTTGATGCACTCCCGAACGCGGGCCAGCTCCGTCCACGTGAACTCCGCGCCAAGGCACCGAAAGTCATGGTCCTCGGTCGCGCGTTTTTCGTGGCAGTTGCGGCACAGGCACCGGAGCGCATCGTAGGGATACTGCCAAGGTTCAAGGCCATACCTATACCAGCAATGGTGAACCTCGAGCGGCTGGTCGGCTGCCCCACAGTCTTGGCAGCGACCGGCCTTCGCCTTTGCCAGGTCGGCCTTCTGCTTCCATCGCGAGTCTCTCAGCTTGTCCGCGTACCGGGTCGGAGTTGGACGTTTGTCGTAGCCATCCTCATCGTAGATGCCGATGCTCCAGGCGTGCCCCATCTCGAACCAGAACCCGAACGACGAAAGCAAATCCTGCAGCTCGTCTACCTTCGGGTGGTCGAGGGCGTAGTTGAGCAGGAAATATAGGCCGCCTTCGGTCGTGATGACCAATCGCGCGCCATTCAGATAGTCCTCGCCGCGCTGTTGCCATTCGGCTGGTGTCCAGAAGCTAAGATCCCCGTCGAGATCATTTCGTCGTAGCCATTCG
>JBBTCJ010000025.1:0-11345 GCA_038043285.1 Planctomycetota bacterium
AAAATGCGGGGCCGTGCTGTTTACCTCCGCCGGCGGCTTAATGCGAATGCTCGGCGCCGACGCCCGCGAGTTCAATCGTGGTTGGTTCGAGCGCGACCAGGGATATGTCCCCCTCGGCGAGGCGGAAGCCGCTGCGTCCAGCCGTAATGCCGTTCGACTCTTTCGAATGATTCAGAAAAGCCCCATCGCCACCATTGGCGTGTTCGGAGAGAAATGGGGCGGCGGCGCGGAGTTCACCTATTTCCTCGACCTGCGCTACGACGTTCGTTCGCCAGGATACGTTTTCGACCCTCTCACGCGCGAGCAGCGCTGGCAGCAGAAGAACAACTACAATCAGCCGGAGTTGGACTACGCCATCCTTCCGGGTTTCGGCGGCGCGGGCGAGCTCAAGCGGCTCGGAATGGGTGATTCCGTGGCCTTCGAAGTTTTCGACCAGGGCATGACCGCCGACCGGGCCTATCAGGTGGGCCTTAGCAACGGAGTGTTTGACGACGAACTGGAGGCGTTGCGGCGCGGCTTCGAGCGGGCGCGGGCGATGGCCAAGGACGCCCCCTACTCCCGGGCCTTGTTCAAACTTGAACTCGCCCGCGGCGCGGACGACGAAACGCTCGCCCAGGAAACGGGCGAGACGTTCAATCCCAGGAAGAATCCCTATATCCAGACGGGGCTGCTCAGCCTGTTGGATCGTGGTCACCGCCAGCCGCCAATGGATTATTCCTGCGCGGACGTTTCGCTTCCCGGATGGACCTACCCCAACGAGAACGGTCTTGCGGACACGGAAACGTTGTCCCGGACCACGGAGGCCAACGGGTAGCCGTTGCCCCCATTGGAGAATGCCGTGAATGCACAGGAAACCGTACAACACTGCCGCGAACTCCTCGATCTCCTTCCCGCCGAAGCCTTGGCAAAGGCGCGGGACAAACACCCCGAGGTCGGCGGCTTCGCGGTCTTTCCGGTGTACGCTCCGGTCGAGATCGTCCACGCCGCAGGCCTGATGCCCGTCGGACTGTTCGGCGCCGGCAACCGCGTCGAGCTTTCCCACGCGGAATCGCGCTTTCAGTCGTTTATTTGCTCCATCGCCAAGAGCACCTTGGAACTGTTTCTCCGCGGCGATATGAAGGACTTTCACGGCGTGGTCTTCAGTTCCATCTGCGACGTCGCCCGAAACCTCGCTAGCCTGGTGAAGCGCAACGCTCCCGATCTGTACGTCGAATACCTGCACTTGCCCCAGAACGGCTACTGTGAGCAGTCCAGGCGGTTTGGCCGCGCGGAGCTGGAGCGATTCCGCGCCAATCTCTCCAAACATCTTGGCCGTCCCATCGCCACCGAGGCCATTGCACGGAGCACCTTGCTGTACAACCAGGTGCGAGGTTGCATTCGAGATCTGTACGAGCATCGCCGCCGACACCCCACGTCCATCGCCGCCGCCAGCCTGTATGCCGTCATCCAGGCCGGCACGCGCATGATGCCCGAAGACTACCTCCCGCTGCTGCGCGATTTCCGCGACGAGATCAGAATCACTCCGGTCCGCGAGCGCGACGGCGTCAAAGTGGTCATCGAGGGCGCCTTCTGCGAGCAACCTCCGATTGGTTTGCTGGAGGTCATCGAGGCCGGTGGATGCGTGGTGCAGGACGACGACATGATGGTCGGCTGGCGACTGTTCGAACAGGACGTTGTCTCCAACGGCGATCCTCTGTCCGCGCTCGCTGACGCGTACCTGAAGCACAGTGTGTATACCTCCGTCCGCCACGATCGTGACCGCCCGCGGACCGAGGGCTTGTTGCAACGCGTGACCAACGCCGGCGCGGAGGCCGTTCTCTTTGCCCCGGCCAAGTTCTGTGAACCCGCCCTCCTCGACTACGTCCTGTTCCGCCGAAAGCTTGAGGAAAAGGGCGTCCAGCATCTGAAAGTCGAGTTCGAGGAGAAGATGTGGACCTTTGAAGCGACCCGGACCGAGGTGGAAACCTTCGCGGAGTCCATGTTGTTTGACTGACGCAGGAGGCCGGGGAAACCGTTTCCCATTACGCCAGGCAACCGACCCCGAACCGCGGGCTGATGCCACGAGCGGGGCTATTTTCAGGAGTTCCGAATGTCTACAGTCAAGGTTCCGACGCGCGATTATCGCGGGACAATCCACCAGTTGTCGCGCGACATCATGACCGACTGGATGAGCCAGTTGAAATCCGCCGCCGGCAATGGCGTACCGTCCGCCTATCTTATGATCAGCGGCAACTGCGTCGAGATCCTCCGCTGTTTCGACATCCTCCCCGTATTTCCCGAAATCAACGCCCTGCAGTTGGCGATCCGCAAGAACTCGTTGCCCTACATCATCAAGAGCGAGGAGATCGGTTATGCCTCGGACAACTGCGCCTATGTGAAAGCCGACATCGGCTTCACCCTCTGCGGCGGCGTTGGCGAGAATGGGACGATCCCCAAACCCACCGTGATCATCTGCAACTTCGTCGGCTGCAACGTCTACATCAAGTGGTTCGAGCATTGCGCCGAAATACTCGGCGTCCCCATGGTCATGCTGGACATCCCTTTCGTCCGCGAGGAAGGCCCCAGCCGCGAAGACGTTGATTACGTCATGTGCCAGCTCCGCGACCTCATCGAAGTGTGCGAAAAGCTGACCGGCAAGAAGTTCGACATCGATCGCCTCCGCGAGATTCTTCGTTACTCCGCCCGCGCCGAAGAAGGCTGGAGCCGTGCCAAGTCGCTCTGCAAGCGCCGCCCGGCCCCCTTCGACGCCTACTTCGACAGCATCAACATGATGGGTCCGATCAACGCCCTTCGCGGCACGAAGGAAGCGGCCGATTACTTCGACGTCGTCGTTGACGCTTACGAGAAGATGGTCGAAGACGGAATCGGCGTCCTTGATGAGGAGCGATTCCGCATCGTCGTCGAGGGTCCGCCTCCCTACCCCTACTACCGCAACTTCCGCAACCTCTTTGAAACGTGGAAGGCCGTCGCCGTCCAGAGCACTTACTCCACCGTCGGCGGAACCTGGGAGTTCGGCTTCCGCCACGACCCGGACCACCCCCTGGAAAGCATCGCCGAGCAGATGATCATGCACAACCTATGCAACCGGTCGATGCTCGAGCGCTATCGCCAGATCCGAACCTACGTCGAGGACTGGGAGGCCGACGCCTTGGTCATTCACAGCATCAAGAGCTGCCGCCTGTTTTCCGCGGGGCAAGGCGACATGCGCGAGCACTTCACCAAGGATCTCGGAATCCCCACGCTCATGGTGGAGTCCGACCTGGAGGATCCGCGCTATTACGCCGAAGCCCAGATGAAGAACCGCATCGATGCCTTCTTTGAATCCTTGCAATACAAGCGATTGCGCGAAGCCGGCGGGCAACGAACAGTCGCGGTCTAAGGAGGAGAGCCTATGAACTACGCCGTCGGAATCGACGTCGGGAGCACCCAGACCAAAGCCGTGGCCCTCGACACCGCTCGAGCCGTTGTCGCCCGCGCCCTCATCGACACCGGCGCCAACGTGAAACGCGCCGGCCAGAGGGCCCTCGACGCCCTGATCGAAACCGCCGGAATTGCCCGCGGCGACGTCAAGTTTGTCGTCGGAACGGGGTACGGCCGGTACAAGATCGAAGCCGGCGACACCCAGGTCACGGAGATCTCGTGCCACGCCCGCGGGGCGCACCTCCTGTTCCCCAGTACGCGAACGGTGATCGACATGGGTGGACAGGACACCAAAGCCATCAAGATCGGCCCCGAGGGCGACGTTTTGGACTTCTGCATGAACGACAAATGCGCCGCCGGAACCGGGCGATTTCTGGCCGGGGCGGCCGAGGTGCTGGGGCTGAAGCTCGACGAAATCGGAGGAATCTCGCTTCGCGGGAGAAACCCCATTCGACTCACCAGCGTCTGCACCGTCTTCGTCGAGTCCGACATCCTCTCTCATCTTGCGCAAAACCAGAAGATTGAAGACATCCTCGCCGGCGTCCACGAAGCCATCGCCACCCGAACTGTCGGACTCGTTCGCCGTGTGGGCATTGAGCCGCAGATCACCTTCACCGGCGGCGTTGCCCGCAACGTCGGCATGGTGAAGGCCCTCGAGGGAAAGCTCGGCATGGAACTCAACGCCGATCCCGAGGCCCATTTCTGCGGCGCACTCGGGGCAGCTCTTTTCGCCATGGACCACGTGCTGGCGGCCTACCAACCTACCGTGGCCGTCGGCGCCGAACCCGCGGTCTGGGTCGACGAATGAGACAAGCTCCCGTTTCAGTTTTCCGATCGGCGAGCTGCGGGCTTCAGCCCGCGCGGCGGCGCGCGCTGCGACTCCCCTCGGTTCTCCGCACGCCCCAATCGGCACGATGCAAGCGCGACCGGAAACAGACCGTCCGATCGGAGGGAAGCTGGTTTCACCAGAGCCACGGCCGTCAGCAAGCGGATCGTCTCTGCGCTGTCCGTACCGACACCGTAAGGGAGCGGGCGGGGCGTACCGCGAACGCATTCAGAAGCGAAACTCGAAGGAGGTTTTCGTGAACTACATTGCCGGAGTGGACTTGGGCGCTGGGGCGACGAAGACCGTCATCATCGACGAAGGCAGCGAGGTCGTCGGTCGTGGACTCGTTAAAACCCGCGCCGACTTCAACGCCGTCGCCGGGCAGTGCCTTGCCGCCGCGTGCGAGCAGGCAGGGATTACCCGTGAACAGGTGCGTTACCTTGCGTCCACCGGCCTGGGGCGCTACAGCCTCACCGATCGCGACTTGCAGATCACCGATTTGACCTGCGCCGCGGCGGGTTCGCACGCGGTGTTCCCCGATACCGCGTTCGTCATCGACATGGGTGCCCAGTGCACCCGAGCCATCGCGCTTCGTGACGGTGGAAAGGTCAAGAGTTTTCGCACCAATGAAAAGTGCGCGGCTGGAAGCGGCGGCTTCCTCGAACGCATCTGCCGCTATCTAGAGGTTAAGCTCGAGGATATCGGGGCTCTTTCGCTCCAGGCGACCGACCCGCAGCCCATCAGCAGCGTCTGCGCCGTACTCGCCGAATCAGAGATCATCAATCACGTCTCCGAGGGGCGCTCGGTGCCCGACATCATCCGGGGTGCGCATGAATCGCTGGCGGCACGCGCCTTGAGTCAATTGAAGATGGTCGGCTGCAACGCCCCCGTCGTCTTCATCGGAGGCGTCGCCCTGCAGGAAGGAATGGTGGAGGCCTGCCGAAAGCGGTTCGGCACCGACGTGCTCGTGCCGGAACATCCTTCGCACATAGCCGCCTACGGGGCCGCCCTTCTCGGATGGAAACGCTGCAAGCGGCGTGAAGAATTAGCCTGCGTCGGCGTCGCGGCCGTTGGATAGCGACGACTCAACGCGCGCTGCACCCGGCTGACACACGCCCAGGTGCCGACGTCAGATCCGGCGGAGCGATCCTGCGCCCACGACGCCGTCTTCCTCGCACGGCGTATCGCCAGTCTGGCCCGGAACTCCAGTTGAGTGAAAACGATCCGACGGCGTGACCACGGTCCGCGAGGCCCGGCGCCGAGACTTTGCCGGCGGGGATACGCCGCTGCCCGGCGAGGTCGCCGCGGTGGCGGAAGGCCGGCGCTCCCCGCGGGTCGTCCGTTGGTAGCTTCCGTCCTCTTTGCCGCGGATCTCCCTTTCGGCCTGCAACCAATCCGACTGGGGCGTGCCCGGACGACCGTCGCGAATGCGTTCAGCGTAAACCCGCTGGGCCCGTTCACGGATCTTGCCCATCAACGGGTCGTTCGCATCCTCGCCATGGGGCGCATCGTCGGCGGGAGACGCATGGCCGGTTGTACCCAGTCGGTAAGCCGGATCATCGGCTCCACGCCGCGAAACCTCGTACAGCCCTTCGGTAATCGACGCGGCGTGGTCCCACGTAAACCGGCGCTCCGCCTCGCGGCGGCCGTTGCGGCCCATTCGCTCGGCTCCACTACGATCGGCAAGCAGCCGACCAAGACCGGAACGAAGCTCCTCCACGCTCAGGTCGACGATGATCCCGGTCTCGTTTTCGGTGACAAACTCCTTCGGACCGCCTGTTCGTGTCGCCACGACCGGTTTGGCGGCGCTCCAGGCTTCGAGAATGACGATTCCGAACGGCTCATTGCGGCTTGGAACGCACACCACGTCCGAGGATTTGAACAGATCGATCAGCGGTTGCCCGGTTTGGTACCCGACGAATCGCGTCGTGCCGTTGGACCCGATCGCGCCGGCGCGATCCTCCAGCCCGGCGCGCATATCCCCATCGCCCGCGAAGACCACCTTCGTTCGCGGGTGCTCCGCGCGAAGACTCGGCACGGTCTCCAGCAGCATGTCCGGTCCCTTCTGCCAGGCCATCCGCCCCGCAAAAAGGATCATCGGATCATCCACACCGACATCGTACCGCCGTCGCGTCGCCCGGACGTCCACGGCCGTGTCGTACTTCCCAACGTCCACGCCGTTGTACACCACCGACAACTTGTCGCCCGGAACCCCGTAGCACCACTGCGTTTCGTCGGCCAACGCCTTGGACACGCAGATCACGCGGTCGGCGATGTACGTACCCTCCCACTCCAGGTGCCGGATGCGCACCGAAGTCGGATCGCCTCGGAACGCGTTTCCGCAGCGCCCGAACTCCGTCGAGTGAATGGTCAGCATCACCGGTCGGCGATGTTCGTTCTTGATCCGCGACAGTGCCTGCGTGGTCAGCCAATCATGCCCGTGCACAATGTCGAACGGTCGCCCCACGTGCGCCTCCGTCTCCGCGACATGCCACGCGATGCTGTCGCACATCCGAGCCACGTAGGTCACGAAATCGCAGTTTGGATCGAACGGGCAGCGGTGATAGTGCACGCCTTCGATGAAGTCGTACCGCGTCTGATTGGCGCCCATCCGTGTAAACAGATGAACCTCGTGCCCGCGCCGTGAAAGCGCGGCCGCAAGTTCCGAGACGTGCGCCGCCAAACCTCCGACGGCGATGGAGTGCAACGACTCCCACGACAGTAGTGCGATCCTCACCGGCCGTTCTCCTGCGTCATGTTTCGGGCGAACTCGAATCCATCCTTGCTCTTGCGTCCGTCGTTCCGGCCCCAGCCAAACCGGATGCACTTTCGTACATCATGTCCATCGAAAACCCGCCCGTGGTTCTGTAGCAGAACCTTGTAAACCGCGTCGGTTATCTAGGCCGCCGCCTCGCGCCCCCATTGTCGGATGGCGAACGGCAGTGCCCACGGCATCCGGCGTTCTCGACGGGTTCCGTCGCACGGTAATTCGAGGACGTGCATCCGCCTACACGGCAGCAGGTCGGTCCCCCCCTGCTGCCGTCTCAGCGTCATCGAGGCCGACGGGATTCGAACCCGCAACCACCGGATCGACAGTCCGGTACTCTAACCAATTGAGCTACGGCCCCTACTGGTTCCGCGTTTTCAAGGCTACCGCACGCCGGGGCGCAACTTCGACCCGCCGCGAGCAACGCATTCTCAATCCCGCCAAGCCCCCAGTCAAGCCCTTGAGGTGCTCCCATAACCTGTCCGCAAGCGATTCCCGGTCTTGGGAATCCCCACCCGCCCGACGCGACCGCCGGCACCTACGCCTGCAGGTTCGCCAACCTCTGTCCCAGGATTCAGCGCACGTGCTTGCGGCGTACGGAAAAGCACCAAGAAGCCTCTAAAACCAAGCTGCCGCCCGCGGGCTTCGGCCAATGCGGACCCGCGTCGCTGCAGCACTTCAAGGCGATCTAGAAACTATCCCGCAAACGCGTTCGGGTCGAGCAAGTCGTGTTTGTTTTCGACCTTGGCCATATCGTCGGCCCCGGGCAGCGGCTCCTTCTGCGAATCGATGACTGGCCAGGCGGGAGAGTACTTCTTGTTGATCTCGACGTACTCCTTCCACTTCTCCGGGAGATCCTCCTCCGCGAAGATTGCCGACGTCGGACACTCCGGCGGACACAACCCGCAATCAATGCAGGTTTCCGGGTCGATGGTGAGAAAGTTCACGCCCTCGTGAAAACAATCGACCGGACACACCGCAACGCAGTCCGTATATTTGCACTTGATGCAAGGTTCCGCAACGATGTGGGACATCGAACACGCCTCCCTGAGCAACCAACATGGGCGGGTCCGCCCGCCCATGTCTGTAGATTCGTAACCGTATCGGCAGGCCTGTCAACGTGCAATTCTCATGCCCGTCAACCCAAGCTGGCTCGAAGTTCCCTGATTGTACATGCCTCGGACTCCGAATCTTCGGGTCGCCAATGCCGCACGCAGCGTCCATTCGAGACGCAGACGAAACGACCACAACGGCAACCGCAGGGGAGCGGCCGCCCCCATTCACGTTCGATCGCGCCCCGGTTTTAACACGCCGATACCCGTAAGCCCCCCACTTCGCGCTGCCCCGACAAGCGGACCGGCAGGCCACCGAACGCGAGACCGGGCGCAAAAACGAGCATGGTGTCGCCCCAAGCAATCTGCCAAACTGGCAGCTGTTTCAGCCCGCCCTACCCGACCTGACAGCCGGTCGTCAAAGTACAATCGCCAAGGCCACGCCCGCGCAAAGGCTGTAATTCCCGTAACATGTTGTAATACAAATACTTGCGAAACTTCCGCAAGATTGCATTTCGGCCGGCAAGGGTGGCATCGGCCATGCTCTAAACCAAACGACGCGTCACTGTGTGGCGCGATGGAGCCTTGGGTTTGACCCTCGTACGTCCAAACGCCTCGGCGTGTCCTCAGCCGGTTCTGGTCGCCGATGGCCGAGGTGCCGCGGCGACCCGCTGGCTGCGCGAGCTACATGCCCAACTGGATCCTTATGGGGTAGTTTTCCCTCGGGTTCGGACACGCGAGGAGACCGTGCGTTTCGTCGAACGAGGTGGCTTGGCTGGGGCGATCCTGGTGTGTGAGCCTGACTGGTCCGACGAGTTGGCCCTGTTCCGGGCCGTACGATCCGTCGACCAGGCGTTGCCCTGCTGGTTGGTTGCGGAGCGTCCGTCGCGGCGGACGCTGCAGGCGGCCTTGGCGTTGGACGCGATCAGCGTCATCGTGGAATCCACGGCGGACCGTGAGCTGGTGCTCGCGATGTTCCGACTGTTTTCCGTTCCCTATCCACGGAATTAGCAAAAGTGGTGTTCGGTCCATCGAAGTTATCAAACGAAAGGAGTGTACGCGGACATGGCAAAGGTGAAGATTCGGCCGCTGGGTGACAAGGTCATCGTCAAGCGCGTGGAGGCTGAGGAGAAGACAGCGGGAGGCATCGTCCTGCCCGACACGGCTAAGGAAAAACCCAAGCGCGGCATCGTGCTCTCAGTCGGTAACGGCAAGTTGCTTGACGACGGTACGCGAAGCCTCATGCAGGTGAAGAAGGACGACCAGGTTCTGTTCACCAGCTACGCCGGCACGGAGGTCAAGATCAACGGTGAGGAGTACCTCATCATGGAGGAGTCGGACATTCTCGGGATTCTGGACTAGGTATTGTCGATGGGCGATTGGCGATGGTGGAATGGGGCGTAGTCCCAACCATCGACGATTGCAGCCCATCGTTCAACACGACGATTTCGCTACTCGACATTCGGTCTTTTTCACGGAGTAAACCCCTATGGCTGCCAAGCAGATTGCGTATCAGATGGAGGCCCGCGAGGCGATTCGTCGCGGAGTGAAACAGTTGGCCCGCGCGGTGAAGGCGACCCTCGGTCCTTGCGGGCGGAACGTGGTCATTGAAAAATCCTTCGGCGCCCCCACGGTCACCAAGGACGGCGTCACCGTGGCCAAGGAGATCGAACTCGACGACGCCTACGAGAACATGGGCGCGCAGATGGTGAAGGAAGTCGCCTCCAAGACCTCGACGGTCGCCGGCGACGGCACGACCACGGCCACCGTTTACGCCGAAGCGATCTACGACGAAGGTCTCAAGAACATCGCCGCCGGCGCCGAGGCCATGGAGCTGAAGCGCGGCATCGAGGCGGCGGTGGAAACCGTCGTCGAAGAACTCAAGAAGATGAGCACTCCGGTCAAGGGCACGGGCCAAATCGCCCAGGTCGGAACCTGCGCCGCCAACCAGAACGCCACCATCGGCAAGCAGATCGCCGACGCCATGGACAAGGTCGGCAAGGACGGGGTCATCACCGTCGAGGAAGGCAAGACCCTCGAAACCACCGTCGAACTTGTCGAGGGCATGCAGTTCGACAAGGGGTATGTCTCGCCGCATTTCATCAACAAGTTTGAAAACCTCACCTGCGAACTGGAAAAACCGTACATCCTCATCAACGAAAAGAAGATCACCTCGGTCAAGGACATCATTCCCCTGCTCGAGAAGGTCGCCCAGTCGGGACGGCCGCTGCTGGTGGTGGCTGAGGACATCGAGGGCGAAGCCCTGGCCACGCTGGTGGTCAACAAGCTTCGCGGCACGCTGCAGTGCTGCGCGGTGAAGGCCCCCGGATTCGGCGACCGCCGCAAGTCGATGCTCGAAGACATGGCCGTCCTCACCGGCGGACAGGCGATTTTCGAAGACCTGGGCACGAAGCTCGAAAACATCACTCTCGCGGACCTCGGCAGCGCCAAGAAGGTGCGCATCGAGAAGGAAGCCACGACGATCATCGAGGGCGGCGGGCCTGCGTCGGCCATCAAGGGGCGCATCGAGCAGATCAGGAACGAGATCGACAACACCACCTCGGATTACGATCGTGAGAAACTCGAGGAGCGTCTGGCGAAGCTTTCCGGCGGCGTGGCTCAGATCAACGTCGGGGCCGCCACGGAAGTCGAGATGAAGGAAAAAAAGGCTCTTGTTGAGGATGCGTTGCACGCCTGTCGTGCAGCCGTCGAAGAGGGCGTGCTCCCTGGCGGCGGCGTTGCGGTTCTGCGCACGCTGAAGGCCCTGGACAGTCTCGCCAAGAAGCTCAGAGGCGATCAGAAGACCGGCGTGGACATCGTCCGCCGGGCGTTGTCGGCCCCGATCAAGCAGATCGCCGAAAACGCGGGTCTCGAAGGGTCGATCGTCTGGCAGAAGATCACCGAGAGCAACGATACGAACTTCGGGTACAACGCCCTGACCTGTGAGTACGGCGACATGGTCAAGATGGGCGTGCTCGTTCCGACCAAGGTCGAGCGCGTCGCACTGCAAAACGCCTCCTCCGTCGCCAGCTTGCTGCTGACCACCGATTGCATCATCAGCGAGATCAAGGAGAAGGAGAAGAAGGGCGGCGGTCATGGCCACGCGCATCCGGGCATGGGCGGCATGGGCGGCATGGGCGGCATGGGTGGTATGGGCGGAATGATGTAAGATCATCTGCCGCGGCATGCCGCGGCGAATGAAATGAAGAATGCGGAATGTCGAATGACGGCGTGCCGCATACGCGACTGAGCTGCGGGGTCGGCCCCGTGGTTTGTTGTG
>JBBTCJ010000026.1:0-17963 GCA_038043285.1 Planctomycetota bacterium
GGTCGTTCTTACCGTTGGTTACGGCCCCTGCATGGCGGCGACGAAGTGCAGATGATCGGCCAAGCCCACGACGCCGTCGCCGTTCGCGTCCGCCGGGGCGCAGGAAGGCGTGGATGTGATGGATTCGCCGAAGCACCGTTGGAAGCACGCGTGGTCGGAAAGGTCGATCCGTCCGTCGCCGTCGAAGTCGCCGGTCCCGCCGTCGGAGCAGGCGAGGAGCCTGAAGTCGGTCAGATACCAGCCGATCAGACCAACGCAGGCGTCCTTGGCGAAATCAAAACGAAACTGCACGCTGTCATTCGGGCCGGCCAGACCCGTCAGGTCCACGACCGACGTTCCCCACGACCCACCGTACCCGCTGAACGCCGGCTGACCTCCCAAGGGGTTAGCGCTCTGCGGGTTGAGTGTCGCGTTGTAAGGATTGAAGACGAAGGCCGCGGACGGCAACAGCACAAACGCCGCGCCGTTGACGCTGAGGCTCACGTTGCCGCCGTCGAACGTTGGCTCGGTGACGACCCAATGCGTAAAACTCGCCTGCACGGTGGCTGCGTCGGCGGGCACGACGATCGTCGGACTTAAAAGCGAATGAATTCCGGCCTCGGACGGCGGTGTGCAGTCGCCGATGTTGCGGTCCTCGATGAACCAGGCCGTCCCCGTCGCACGGTCGGGCAATTCGGTCGTTTGAGTCCAGTCGTAGGGCGTGGGCGGGGCGCTGTTGGAGACCGTCCAGCCGTCGATCCCGTTCTCGAAGTCGTCCTCGAACACCACCCGATGGGCGGCGCAAATCGGCGGCGGATTCGGGTCCAGAATCGGCGTGTTGGCGCCACACGCGCCGGGGGCGTTCATCTCGACGGCTTGCAAGGCGAGGTCCAGTTGCTCTGCGTCGAGGGCGGTGAACACTTCGGCGGAAGGGAATCCGGTCCGCGGATCCAGCGGAAAGGTTCCTACGAGGTCCAGGGCGGCCTGGTTCAAGGCGGCGTAGGCGTCCTGGAAGTCGGAAGCCACCGTGAGATAGGACGTCAACGCGCGATACCAGACGGCTCCGGACTTGATGGGACCGATTCCGTCGATGGTGAAGCCGTTGAACTCGCCGCCGTCGGTCGCCAAAGCGAAGGCGTGGTTGGGCACGCCGCTTCCGCTATGAACGCCACCATTGTCGGTCACGCTGCACAATTGGTAGGGATGATTGGCGCTGTCCGGGCTGCCCTTGCAGCTTGGATGGTACATATCGCGGCCGGCTGCTTCGGGCGTGGTCTCGCCAAGGAGCCAGCGTACCCCGCCGCTCACGTCGTTGGCGCGCATGGTGACACGGACGACGTCCCCCGCCGCCAGGCGCGCCTTGAGGAGTGCCCCGTCGTCCTGGGTGATGGCCACGAAGGGAACGACAATCAGCGAATCGACGCCGGTCATCGTCGGTGGGAAGCCGGCACGGTTGTTGACCACGATCATGCCCGTCGCCCCGGCGTTTTGGGCGTTGAGAGCCTTGTCCACCAAGTTGCAGTTCCCTCGGTCGACCAGTGCGAAGTTGCCCGCGATCTCGGCCGCATTGCTGAGAAGTGCCCCCCTAGGGCAGGCGAGCGCCGGGACGGCCATCACGACTCGCCCGGTGCGGCCCGTTTGATCGAGTTGTGCTCCAGACACTGCTCGGGTCGCGAGGTACGTTCCGGCGATGGACGCAGGCTCGAGCACATTGAGGGAGTATCCGCCGACGCAGGCGTTGGTACGAAGCAGGTTGGGGGTGTCTGTGCCCGGGCCGCTGGTTTCGGGCGGCCAGAATGGACCCGCGGGTGGACCGGCGAAGCCCGTGTTGCCGTTGAACAGGTCCGCGAGTTCGCCGAAAACGTCGGCGTACGACTCATTGAGTTGCCCCGGCTGATTCTGATAGATCAGATCCGCCGTGTGCTGGATGAGGCCGTGCGTCAGTTCGTGGACCACGACGTCGTCCAGCGTGAGGCCGGGGCAAAAGATTGCCTGGCTCCCGTTCCATCGGGCGTTGGGGCAACTCAGCGCTCCGGAGTTGACGGTGGCCACGATGGTGGAGCCAAGTCCGTCGAAGCTGTCGCGTCCGAACCCGCGGAAGAGGTAGTCGTAGGCGTCGCCGGCGTAGTCATACGCGCGATCGACCTCGCCGTTGCCCGTAGGCCCCTGACCCTCGGTTCGCGCGACCGTACCCGGAAGCTCCGGGCCGCCCCCGGCATCATGGATGACCCGATCCCTGAGCGTCTCGGTCAGGTTCCATTGATCCAGCACGCGACCGGTGTGGGCGTCGATGAAGAAGGCCTCCGCCGACGCGCCATCGACCAGGCGAATGAAGTAGGCCAAGTGCGGACCCTGCGGACGATCGCCGTACCAGCCGGGATCGACAATCACGAGTTCTGTCGCGTCCGGCCGAGCAGTGTCGGAACGCATCGCCGCGACGGCCACGCGCTCGGCGGCGGCTTGGTCCAGCGTCGGGGTGACACTCAGTTTCGTCGGCACCGGAAAGACGGGACCGTTGACCGCGACGAATTCTCCGCGTGCGTTCTGATGGGTCTTCACCATTCCGCCGAACACCGGAACGCCGCGATGCACCTGCTCGAAGGAGGCATGCGTCCAGCCAAGCAGGTCGCGTTCGGCGGCCCGCTGTCGGAGTTGCGACGGCGGATCGTCGAGGCCGATCAGCCCGCGGTATTGGCGGATGACGTCGAACGCGGTCGGTCTAGCGTTGGCGACGGTCGGCTCGATCGGGATCGCTCCGCCATCGGACATGGTGAAGAACGTGACTCGACCGGTGGCTTGGCTTCGAACCAGTTTCGGCTCTTGGACGGCCCCAAAGACGGACATCGCGCCCAGGGCAATGATCGCGACAGGCGCGCAACAGGCATGGCTTCCCGTTCGGCGGCTCAACGGTGCATCCCTCCTCATTTTCCTCGGCGACGACAAGTGTTTCCCGGCCCCTACGAGATGATAGTCATTCTGCGGCGCGATGTGCAAGAATCGACGGCCATCCGCCTCGCCGTCGTTCGCCCGGCGATTGGCGCCTTGACCGCTCTGTGGATCGACTGTAGACTCTTCTTGCTAGCAAGCGCTTGTTAGGGGAACCCGTGGCAACTCCAAACGTGACCGAACCAGTTCCGCGCCACAAGGCTGAGTTGTTGGTGGCTTCCGAGCGGTTGTTTTCGGACCGAGGCTACGAAGCCACGACCGTGCGTGACATCGCCGACGCCCTGGGGCTTCAGCCGGGCAGTCTCTACGCGCACATTCAGACCAAGGAGGATTTGCTCTGGGAGATCCTGGAATCGGCGGCGGACCGGTTTTTTGACGCCGTGCGTCCTGTTGTCGAGTCCGACCTGTTGACCTTGGAGAAGCTTCGCCGGGCGATCGCCGCGCACGTCGGCGTGATCACGCAGAGCGCGCGGGCGGCGGCCATCTACAGCACCGAATGGCGACACTTGGGCGAGACGCGTCGTCGCGAGTTTGCGTCGAGGCGCGATGCTTACGAACGGATGTTTCGAACGCTGGTGCACGATGCGGTGTGCGAGGGGGTGTTCGGCGACGTGGATGAGAAGTTCGGCGCGCTGTTGATCCTCTCGTCGATCAACTGGGTCTATCAATGGTACAAGCCCGACGGGCCGATGCCCCCGGAAGAGATCGCCCGGAGGATCACGGACCTGCTGTTCAACGGCATGAAACGGGCGGGAAGATAAGATGATTGACGATTTTCGATTGTCGATTTTGGCGGCGGCATGGGACGTATGACGTTGAACCAATTGGCAATCGGCAATTGGAAATCGGCAATCGGATAGGCGGAGCGGAACCATGGTGGCGGCGGTCGAACCGAAGTGGGGCGGTCTTTCGCAGACGGAGTACGATCGCCGTCTGGCGGCGTTCGAGGCCCGCATCAACCGCGGCGAAAAGATCGAACCGGCGGACTGGATGCCGGACGAGTATCGGCAGCAATTGATTCGCCTCATCCACGTTCACGCCAACAGCGAGATCTGCGGCGCGCTGCCGGAAGGCCGATGGATTCCCCACGCTCCGACGTTCAAGCGCAAACTCGCGCTGATCGCCAAGGTGCAGGACGAAGTGGGACACGGGCAACTGCTCTACCGGGCGGCGGAGACGCTCGGACCGTCGCGCGAGCAGATGCTCGAGGAGTTGATCAGCGGAAAATCAAAGTTCTCCAACGTCTTTCACTATCCGGCCCAGACCTGGGCGGACGTGGCCGTCATCGCCTGGTTGATCGACGCCGCGGCGATCATTAATCAGACCATGATGGCGGAAGGCTCGTATGGTCCGTACGGGCGGGCGCTGAAGCGCATCTGCTATGAGGAGGCCTTCCACTTCAAGCACGGTTATGAGATGTGCGTCACGCTGGCCGCGGGATCCAGGGTGCAACGTGACATGCTCCAGGACGCCCTGAACCGCTGGTGGGCGCCGATCATGATGTTCCACGGACCTGCGGATCGGGAATCGAAACACACGGCGATGCTGGTTCGTTGGAGGATCAAACTCAAGACCAACGACGAGCAGAGACAGCAGTTTCTGAAACAGTTTGTTCCCAAGATTTTCGACCTCGGTCTGACCGTACCGGACAAGAGCCTGCGCTGCGACAAGAAAACCGGACAATGGTTGTATGACGATCCGGATTGGGACGAGTTCAAGAGGGTGGTCAACAACGGCGGGCCGGTCTCGCACGAGCGCCTCGAGGCTCGGCGACTGGCGCATCGCGATGGGCAATGGGTGCGCGAAGCCCTGGAAGCCGCGGCCGCGAAGCGGCCGATCCCGCTGCCGCCCGTGAACTGATGCTGCGATGAAGGACAATGGCCCATGATGCGACCAGAAGACGCCCGTGAACACCTGGACAAGCGCCCCTTTGCGCCTTTTCGCATTTGCATGTCCGATGGGATGGCCTACGACATCACCCATCCAGATCTATGCATTGTGAGCCGTACGACACTGTTTGTCGGAGTACCTCACCCGACGAAACTCCGAGTCGCAATGGGCGTTCACCACTGCGCGCTCGTCCACATCGTACGCGTCGAACCGTCGAACGGACACGAAGTGTGAACGCGAAAACGGAGGCCTACACGAAGAACTCTTGCGGATCGCGCGTCGACCAAGGCGCGTTGCTCCACACCGTCCGCTTCGAGCCGCTCAATGGAGAGAATGGACGGCGACGACACAAGACGTAACGTCGCCCGGGGAAAACGTTCTTATGACCGACACGCAATGGCAGGTTTTTGAAGTCTTCCACCAGCAGGCTCGCGGCGAGCCGCACGTTCACGTGGGCTCGGTGCACGCGCCGGACGCCGAGATGGCCCTGGTGCTGGCCAAGGAACAGTTCGCCCGGCGTCAGGCGTGCGTGAACATCTGGGTCGTCCCTGCGTCCGCCATTGCGGCGACGGCCTACGAAAACGACGACATCTTTGAACGGGGGACGGACAAGAGCTATCGTGAATCGTGGGGCTACAAAACGCCCAAGACGGTCCGCGTGACCGACGCCGGCATGCACGTGGAAGAGGAAGAACAATCGTGATTGCCGATTGTCAATTGTCGATTTGCAATTGTGCGGCCATTGACAATCGGGGCCGACCGATTGATGAGCCGTAATCAATCGGCAATTGGCAATCCATAAGGCGGCAAATGCGCATGGCAACTTATGAAACACTAAGTTCCCTGACCGGCGCCATCCGAAACGCGGTCATGGATCTGTTGTACCGCCTGGCGGACGACGAGCTGATGATCGGCCATCGCAACTCGGAATGGACCGGACACGCGCCGATTCTCGAGGCCGACATTGCTTTCTCCTCCATGGCTCAGGATGAGATCGGTCATTCCCAGGTCTATTACCAAATGCTGCATGAACTGGGCGAACCGGACCCGGATTCGACCGCCTTCGGCCGCAAGCCGCGCGAGTATCGCTGCGCCTCGCTGGTTTGCCTTCCCAAAGGCGATTGGGGATTCTCCATCGTCCGCCAATTCCTTTACGACGCCGCCGAGACCGTCCGCCTCAACGCACTGGCGTCCGGCTCCCTGAGGCCGCTCGCGGCGTTGGCGATCAAACTCCGCGGCGAGGAAAAATACCACCTGATGCATGGGCGCGGATGGATGCTGCGACTCGGGAGCGCGACCCCGGAAAGCAAGACAAGGATGCAGTGCGCCCTGGAACAGGCTTACGCGCATGCGCTGGGTCTTTTTGAGCCGACCGAGGCCGACGAGACGCTCGCGCAGGCGGGGATATGCCCCCACGAGGGTGAACTCCAACGACAGTGGGAATCCGCGATCGCCCCGGTTCTCTCCGACGCGGGTTTGAAGATCCCCGAATCCGCCAAACCCGCGTATGGCGGCCGCGTGGGCAAGCATCCACCCGATCTCAAGCAGCTCCTGGACGGCCTGCAACTGGTCTACAACATTGATCCCTCGGCGAAGTGGTGATTGAACATGGCCGGCGACGACAGGGATCATTCCAAGAATTGCCGATTGCCTGGTGATACGTCGTCACACCCCGACTACAAATCGACAATCGGCAATGGGCCATCGGCCATCGACAATCCCCGCCTCGCTTCGGCGTGGAGTGCACTGGCATTGGTGACGGACCCGGAAATCCCCGTGCTCGGCGTGGTGGATATGGGCATCATCGCCGACGTACGGATAGACGGTGACCGGGTCATCGTCGACCTCACCCCGACGTTCACCGGATGTCCGGCCTTGGATGTGATTCGCCGCGATATCCAGGGAGCGCTCGCCGGCATCGGGGAGACGACCGCAACGGTCAACGTCGTCTATCATCCGCCCTGGACCTCGGACCGCATCACGGAGACCGGCCGAAGAAAGCTCAAGGAGTTCGGACTCGCCCCGCCGCAACGCGGATGCGGCGCCCATCTGGTCGATCTGGAAACGGTCGCCTGCCCTTATTGCGATTCGACGAACACGACTTTGGAATCGCTGTTCGGCCCGACGCTCTGTCGGTCCATTCATTACTGCAACGCCTGCCGGCAGTCGTTTGAGCACTTCAAGCCGGTCGGTCAATAAACCCGTTTCAGTTTCGATCCCGGGTAGTAGAACCGAAGAATCTCCGCCGCCTGGCGACCCTGGAGCGCCTGACCCTGCATTCCCCATTGGCACAGCCCCAGTCCGTGCCCAAAGCCCTTGCCTTCGTCGACGATCACTTCCTGGTCACGCACCCGGATGCGGCATTCGGTGCTGCGGACCACGGAGCCGCCGAGGGCCAGGCGAAACCGCTCCGACAGGATGTCATAGGTTGCACCCGAGGGTCCGCGCAGGCGCAAGGTCAGCGGCCTGCCTGACGTCGTCCGCTCGACCACGGACACCTCCGCCAGTCCGCCCAAATCCGCCGCGTCCGGATAGCGCCCGACCAGCCGGGAAAACGCCTCATCGACGGGCAACGACACCGGGCCCCAACGGTAGGCGTCCTTCGGGGCGATCGAGCAGTAGTTGCACTCCACCCCTCCGCGCAGCGGTTCCACGTCACCCTCGGCGCCGAGCGGCGCGGCCGGCTGCGATCGCCCTCCGCACGCGGCACTGTAGTAGGCGCAGAACATCTGGTCTCGACCGTCGCGCCCCGGACAGGTGAGCACCAGACCGGCGGTGAACTCCGCCGCTTCCGCCGCCTTGCGACCGGTCGCGTCGTCACGAATTCCGCGGTAGACCTGCGAACCCTGCGTCGCGGAGACGTCCGCTTCGGCGTTGGGTCGTCGGGTCATTTGGTAGAGCACAAAGGATCGGGTGACAATGGCTTGACCGCGAAAGGCCTCCTTCTCGAAGGTCGGCCAGACCTCATTCGCCGTCACGCACGCGACATAGTTTTCCACGTCGATTTCGTTGATCACATCGGTGGTTCCGTTGCCGTTAGGGATCAGCTTCAACCATCCCGGCAGCGCCGCCGGCGCCGACCAGGCGCCGTCGCGCTCGAATTCGACGCGGAGTGCTTCCGCCGACGTGAGCACCATCGGTCGTGGAGGCGAACCGGCCGCCCCCGCAAAGCGAACCAACCGGGCCGCGGCGCCGTTCAAAACCAGCGGCAAGGCGCCAGATTCCTCCCGACGCTCGCCGGACGGGGTCTCGACAAGAATGGGACGCGAAGCCGCGATCCGCACCCGGGAGACGTCGTCTCCGACCAGCACGCGAACGTCACGGATCTTGGGGGTCGGATCGGGCGGCGGGGGTGTCGTTGCCGACCCGGGGCGCGGGGCAAGCAGAAGCGCGATCGCGGCCAGCGCAACCGCCGACGGCCCGGTCGCGCTGCCACGTTCGCGCAGCCGATGTTTGGGAGCGCGAGTCATCGCGGTCACCCGGGATCCTCCGCCGCGACAGCCGCGGCGGCAGGCGTGGCCCAGGGCGTTTCCGTCAGCGCCGTCAACGCGGCGCCGCGCCGGTCCGCCTAACCGCGGCGACCAGGGATTACGTCGACGCCCGAAGCGACAGGCCAAAATTGGACAGTTGCTGCTTGATCTCGTTCAGCGAGGTCTGCCCGAAGTTCTTGATGGTCAGGAGTTCCGCCTCGCTGCGGGCGGCCAGTTCGCCGATGGTGCTGACGCCGAGTCTTTGCAGACACTTTCGCGAGCGCACCGACAGCTCCAACTCGGCGATCGGCTTTCTCATTTGCAGCGATGCGTCGCCGACGAAGCGATTGATGCGCGGAACGACGGGAGGCTCCACGACCGGCGCCCCCTGTCCCAGCCGCATGCCGCGCTGAGCCAGCAACGCCTTGATCTCGTTCAACGAGGTCTCGCCGAAATTGCGGTAGGAAAGAAGCTCGGGTTCGGAGATTCTCAACAAATCTCCAAGCGTGCGGATGTTCATCTGTTTGAGGCAGTTGCGGCTGCGAACGCTCAGTTCAAAGTCCGCGATCGACATGTCCATCACCGCGACGCGGCCTTCCCGCTCGCGTTGCGCGAGTTCGTCAACGGCCATGCCAAACGAACTCTCGACGGACTTGAGGAATTGCGCGGCGCGCGGGTGATTGGGATACTCTTCCACGACGCTTTCCAGAAGATCATCGGCGTCTTCCAACCGTCCCTGATCCTCGTACAAGATCGCCAAATTGATCATGGCGTTGACGTGGGTCGGCGGACGGCTGACGCATCGCTCATACAGATCGATGGCCCCATCATCGTCCCCGGATTGATCGCAGAGGACGGCCGCGCGAAACATGGCTTCGGTGTGGTCGGGGTCGTCGCGGAGGATGCCCTGATAGGTGGCCAGCGCCTCCTCGCGCTCGTACGACATTTCCTGCAAGTATCCGCGCAGGAACGCCAACTCGCTCTTGGTGTCCGCGGATGGCGCCAGCGTGCTGAGCGCTCCTCGAGCCTCGTCCAAGCGTCCCGCGCGAATCTGATCCGCAATTGTCTCAAGCGCCGCTGGCATGGATTTTCTATGGACCTCCCGATCTATCGTTGGGGCACGGCCAACACCGCCCCCAAACCCTCCGGTTCGCCGGCCTCACGGCCGGCCCCACGGAGAACCTCGACCGCCGACCGTATCACGCGGTTCCGGCAGAACCGGCAATGTAGCGGCAAGCGCCCAGGATGACAACACCGGCTCTGCCGGCCCAAGCACCGGTCTCCCACGGTTCGGGATAGGGGGTCAGATCGCGGCGGAGGCACGAGTTTAGGGCGAATGAGGAACGATCGCGCTGCGGAGATCGACGGGAACGGCACCCGCAGGGGCGTGGAGCCGTTGGCCGCCCTCGCATATTCAACGGCGTAGTCCGGTTCACAGAAACAGGGGTTGATCGAAACGCAGACCGGCGCCGATCATCGGCTCGTCAAACTCGCCCAGCACCGACGTGCGGACGACGGTCGCGTAGCAGGTGTCATCACCAAGACACTCCAGCGGCGTGAGACCGTCCTCGTTCATCAGCTTCAGTTCGCAGCGCTGCCCGACGTTGATTCCGCTGGCGTGTGGAACGCGAAGGAACAGGCCTCCTTCGCTCAAGTCCACGGCGGTTCCCACGAACGTCCCGCTGCCGCAAAGCGACATCAGTTTGACGTTGAGTCTACGAGTGATTCGATCGGCGGACCGTTTTTCGTCAAAAAACGGGCGCGGACGGGCGACCACGCTCGGCTCGCGCTTCAGAACCGGTTGTCCGAGGGGAAAGGCCATGAGTGGCGACTCCTTCCGCGGCGTGGATCGTCGCACAAACCGCCGCGGGACAGCCGAGAGGCGGATGCCAACGACTTCCAGGGAATGCACAGTATATCGGTCGTTGAGGTCCGGTCAACAAGGCGGCGTCGATTCTCGTAAGGGAGCGAAACTTGGAACCGCTTGGGACTATCGCCGCCCGACCGCCGACTTCGGCTCCCGTCACTTCCGAAAGACCACTACCTGGGCAATTTCCGTGAAAGTAGTGCTGTACGCGCCCTTGACCCCCGCTCTACGCAACGCCGCGCCATGCCCGGCGACGGATCGTCGCCACCGATCGACCCAGCAAAGACTGGCCTGAAAACGGCGTATTTCTGGCTTTGGAGAGGAATCGACCGGGATCCACGTTCCAACGGCACGATGGGTCAAACAGGGTCAGGTCGGCCCATTCGCCGCAGCGGATGCCTCGGCGTGGCACGCCCAGCACCGCGGATGGGCCGCGCGTGAACCATCGGACCACGTCCGGCCAGCCCGCCAGCCCGGAATCGACCATCGCGCGTCCCGCCAGACCGAGGGCGGTCTCTAACCCGATGATGCCCGCCGGGGCCTTGATGAAGCCCAGGGCTTTCTCCTCCGCGGTGTGAGGCGCGTGGTCGGTGACGATGGCGTCGATCGTTCCGTCGAGCAATCCGCCGCAACAGGCACGGACATCGGCCGGCGGACGGAGCGGCGGATGCATCTTGGTATTGGGGTCGGCCGTGGCACACGCTTCGTCGGTCAGAACCAGGTGATGGGTGCAGACCTCCGCGGTCACCGGCACTCCCCGGCGTTTGGCTTGGCGCACCAGTTCGATGGCCTTGGCGGTGGAGATGTGCGCGACGTGGTATCGACCACCCGTAAGGCGACAGAGTTCGAGATCGCGTTCGATCATGGCCTCCTCCGATCGAGGATCCAGGCCGGGAAATCCGAGTCGCCTCGACACCTCGCCGAGGTGCATCACGCCGCCGGCCGAGAGGGTCTGGTATTCGCAGTGTTGAATCAGGATCGCGCCAACGCGAGCCGCCTGATCAAAAGCGGCGCGCATCACCCGGTCATCTTCCACGCCGGTTCCGTCGTCGCTGAACGCAACCGCCCCGGCGCTTCGCAGGGCTGCAAAATCGACCACCTCGCGCCCCTCTCGTCCGCGGGTGACGGCGGCCACCGGGGCGACGGCGCAATGGCCGCTGCGATCAGCCTCCTGAGTCACCCAGCGAATGCGATCCGGTTCATCGAGCGGCGGAGAGGTGTTGGGCATGCAGGCGACGAGCGTGAATCCGCCGGCCGCTGCAGCCGCTGCACCCGTCTCGATCGTTTCCTTGTGCGATTGGCCCGGCTGGCGCAGATGGACGTGGATGTCCCACAGGCCGGGGCAGACGATGCAGCCTTCCGCTTCGACGACCCTGGCGCCGGGCGGCAATCGCTCAACGATCTTGCCGCCGGCGACGGCCACGTCACCGACCTCGTCTCGGCCGGCAAATGGGTCGATGATCCGCGCGCCGCGGATGCTTACCGCATCATGTTCCTCGATCTTGAGCATGCGCGAGTGAGGAATCCCCGGACTCTACAGCGTCGCTTGGGCTGGGGAGGAAGTTGTCCTCGCAGCTTTCGACGTATCCGCAGGCTTCGCAGATCAGTTTGCAATGACGCGCCGCAAGTGCCCGGGACTCGCAACGTGGGCACACCCCGTGAGGCGCTGAGGCCGAACGGTCTCCGACTCCATCCATGATTGTGCTTCCTTTCGCCGTTCCGAAGAGCCCCCGCTCTCCGACGCGGGTATTCCCGCGTTTCCTCCCAATGCAACGCTGGGTACTATACTCGACACTCGGACGATACGTCCACCGACGCGGTTCAGCGGACGTACTTCGCTGGCTCCAGCCAAGATGAGGATGGAACGATGCAGGCAGTCAACACCGACGAAACGCGGGCCTGCCCCGCCGCGGTAAACCGACGGATTGCCTTATTGGCGCTCTTTCATGTCGCTCTTGCTCAGGGCGGTTTTGCACAGGAACCCCAAACCCGGCCGACGGCCGATCTTCTCATCGTCAATGCGAAGGTTTGGACGGCTGCCGACGGCAAGTCCGCGGGTCAACCCGGCGAACCGACGGCCATTGCGGTCACGGGCAACAAGATCGCGGCCGTCGGGACCGACGCCGAGATTCGCGCTCTCGCGGGCGGCGGCGCCAGGACCATCGACGCCGCCGGGCGGCGGGTGATTCCCGGCATGACCGATTCGCACGTACACCTGATCGGCGGCGGATTCCAGCTCCATCAACTGGACCTTCGCGGCGCGGCCAACCGCGGCGAGTTCGTCAAGGCGATCGGCGAGGCCGCCAAGGCCAAGAAGCCCAAGGAGTGGGTCACCGGCGGGCGGTGGAGCGTCGAGAGCTGGCCAAATCCAGAATCTCCGCAGGCCGTTTGGATCGACGCGGTCACCGGCGACGTGCCCGTCTTTCTTCCGCGCATGGACGGGCACCAAGCCCTGGTCAATTCGGTCGCCCTGAAACATGGGGGCATCGACTCAAACGGTCCGATGGATCCCGCCGGCGGTGAAATCGAACGCGACCCGACGACGCGTCAGCCGACGGGAATCCTCAAAGAATCGGCCATGGACCTGGTCCGAAAGCTGATCCCACCGCCGACCGATCCGCAGCGATCTGAGGCGCTTTCGGCCGCCATGCGCCACGCCAACTCGCTGGGCGTGACCTCGGTTCATGCCATGGCTGGGTTCGACGAACTCAAGGCGTTTCGCCGCGCCGCGGAGGAGAAATCACTGACCGTGCGGATCACCGCGTATTTATCCGTCGACGACTGGTGGTTGTACCTGGAGGAGATGGGGGGCAATCGTTTCGGGCTGCGCGGTCCAATGGCCTCGGTGGTCGGGTTCAAGGGGTACATGGATGGTTCGCTGGGCAGCCGGAACGCGTACATGCGCGAACCGTTCGCCGACGCCGCGTCCACGTCGCCCTATCCGCGCGGGCAGTTGAATCCCTTTGCGTCGTCGCCGGAAGCGTTTCTGCGATCCATCCTCAACGCCGACAAGCGGAACGCGCAGATCGCGGTTCACGCCATCGGCGACGAGGCGAACCACTTGCTGCTTGACGCCTACGAGCAGGCCATCAAACAGAACGGGCGGAGCGGAGCACTGCATCGCATCGAACACGCGCAGCACCTGCTGCTCGAGGACATTCCGCGTTTTGCCAAGCTGGGCGTCGTCTCGTCGATGCAGCCGTTCCACAAGGCGGACGACGGGCGTTATGCGGAGAAAGCCCTGGGCAGGTCGCGGCTGGCGGGGTCGTATGCGTTCCGGCAATTGGTGGATTCCAAGGCCTTGCTGATTTTCGGCAGCGATTGGCCGGTGGTGAACATGAACCCGTTCTCCGGCATCGACGCCGCGGTCAATTCCAGGACGTTGTCCGGCGAGGTGTGGCTTCCCGACCATTCCCTGACCCTCGAGGAAGCACTGCGGGCGTACACCGCCTGGCCCGCCAGGGCCATCCACCGCGAACGCGAGTTGGGAACCATCGAGACAGGCAAGTTCGCCGATCTGGTGATGCTCACCGACGACCCCTTCACCATGCCCGGGGACCGCATCGGGCAAACGCGCGTGGCGCTGACCATCGTGGATGGGAAGATCGCGTACGAAGCGGAGAAGGAATAAGGCGACTGCAACGATCTTAACCGCGGGGCAGAGGGCAGGGGGGTCGCTTGCCGGCACGCGCGGTACGAATCCGGCGAGACGGCGACCGCTTTCTCACGGGCGCGGTACGGATCAGGCGAAAAGGCCGCTGCACCAGCCCCGCCTAGACGGTCAGCAATTCCGCGCGCCAAGGTGCGAACAGTCCACATATGGACTGCGGATCACTTGGTAGAATGCTTCCCGATGTGGACTGTCGACGCAATCTCCGATTGGCCTCGGCCGGCCGGCATCGGGTGATTACAATGACCACCCGCAACCGGCGTTGAGGCGACGCGGGCAACGAAGCGCGCGCGAAAGGCGAAGAGAGCTATCTCTTCGCCATGATGCGCAAAAAGCAAGACCGGCGGGGCTTTTCCGTGTTCGGGCCGGAGAGAGGAGAGTAGTGGAAAAGCAAAGATCCCGCCGGTCTTACCTATAATGGCGACGGCGCGAGGCCAACAGTCTGTCGGAAATACCGACGGTTACGCGAACCCCCCAAAAGCCATTTGGCCGTTGGTCTCGCCCGTTCAAATTATCCGCAGCCCTCAAATCTTTCCGGGCGGTTTCCCACCCGAACCGCCGAGCTGCAGGCTCCTCGTCTGCGATACAACTGGCAATTGGGATGCCAGCGTTCCGAACCCGGCACGATATCGGACCAAAGACCTCAGCGGCCAGCCAACCCCCTGTGCCCGTACCGTGGGAGCGTATGAATCCGGTCGGAACCCGGGTAGGCGTGCCGGGACGATGCACATATTGCGCGATACTCTGTCCGGCTGGTCTCCCTGTGCGTGCTTTCACGCAAAACGATTGCGCCCTTTCGCGCACGGCGGAGTCCGCGGATCCCCACAACTTGCAGTGCCGCTGGGCGAGAATGGGGGCAATCGCGTGCTCCTCGACGGCATGCGGATCGCCAACGTGCGAGGCGTATCTGAACATGCTACCGTCCACTACGGCAGGGTGTTTCACGACCGCGACTTCTCGGTAATGGGAATGAGATTCTCTTTGTTGAAAGACTTGGGGCTGCGGCATCGGATTGGAACGGGTCACTTTTTCGTCTAGCGTCGCGGTGCATCCGTGGCGTCGGGTTCCGGTCTCAAGAGGCGCGCCGCCCATGAAAGGCGACGCTACGCAAAAACAAACAATGCTCTAGTGGTCCGACTCATCTAGCATTTAGGGTTCGACGGGGCTGCTTCCTGACGGTCGTGGCTCTGATCGAAACGATGCGCTGTCGAATCCGTACCGCGACCATCAATGGAAGGGCAAGGTACCACGAGTCGGCGCGAAGCGGAGATTCAACCGGACGAAAGCCGGAACGCATGGAAACGAACGCCACCATTCGTCTACGCATCGAGGGCATGAGCTGCGGCGGATGCGTCGCGCGCGTGGAGCGGGCGCTGCAATCCGTCGAAGGGGTGGTCAGCGCTCGGGTGAATCTGACGGCGCAGGCAGCCTGGGTCGAGGTCGGCGACCGACCTGCGACGGTGGTCGATCTGGTGCGGGCGATACGCGAAGCGGGTTACGACGCGGAGGCCGCTCGCCCCGGCGACGCGGGAATCACGCGGGTCGACCGTGAACACGAGGTCCAACTTCGTCGGCAGCGTCAGGCGCTGGTGCAGGCTGTGGCCATGGCTGTCCCGATCATGGGGGTGCACTGGATCGCGCCGGTACTGCAATCGTCGGAGCATGGGGGACACGTTTGGCCTCACGCCGTCCAGGGTTTGCTGTGCCTGGTTCTGCTGGGTTCCTCGGCGGCTGGGCCGATTCTCGCCGGCGGGCTGCGGGCGGCGATGCACGGTTCGCCGAACATGGACTTGCTCATTTCGTTAGGTGTTTCCGTTGCGTTTATCGCGGGTGTCGTAAACGTGGCCGCGGGGCACGCGGATCGGGCGGACTTTCACGCGGCAGCGATGATCGTCGCGTTCATCAACGCGGGGCGATACCTGGAGCTTCGGGCGAAACATGCAGCGGGTTCGGCCGTGTCGGCGTTGGCGCAGCGCATGCCGAGCACGGCCCAGGTTGTCGGCGAGGAAGGCATGCGCGAGGTTCCGGTGGAGTGGATCGCGGTGAACGACCGCGTTCGCGCGGCCGCGGACACGATCGTCCCGGTGGACGGAATCATCGAGGAGGGCGCGGCCTCGATGGATGAAAGCTCGGTGACCGGCGAATCGGTTCCGCACTCGCGCGGTCCGGGTGACGCGGTGACCGCGGGCAGCGTCGTGCGGGAAGGATTGATCACCGTTCGAGCGACGCGGGTGGGAGCGGAATCGACGATCGGTCGGATCGTCCGCGCGGTGGAGGAGGCGCAGGCGGGCAAGACGCGAATGCAGCGGATTGCCGACCGCGTCGCGGGGGTGTTCGTGCCGATCGTCGTCTTGCTGGCGATCGCCACCTTGCTGGGGACGGTGCTGGCGACGGGGGCGGGTTGGGGCCTGGCTACACAGCGTGCCGTAGCAGTTCTGGTGATCGCGTGTCCATGCGCCATGGGTCTGGCAACGCCGACGGCGGTGATGGTAGCCACCGGGGCGGCGGCGCTGCGAGGAATCCTGGTGCGCGACGCGGGAGCGCTGGAAGCGGCGGCGAGCATTGACACTATGTTCATGGACAAGACCGGGACACTGACAACGGGGACGCCCTCTGTCGTGGACGCGACGTGGTTTGAGCCGTTTAAGGTGGTGGAACGTGTCCCTGACGACTTCCAGGCATTTCGTGATGACTCGGCAGCTACGCTGTTTCCCCTCATTGCCGCGGCGGAGCAGCCGTCGCAGCATCCGCTGGCGCGAGCGGTGGTGCGGCATGCGCGAGCGATGGGAGTGAACGTGCCCATGGCCACGGACTTCACGTCCACGCCCGGTGGCGGCGTTCGCGCGACGGTGGCGGGGCGGGTCGTCGTGGTGGGGAGCGAAAGCTTCCTTCGGACGAACGGCATCGCCGTCGCAACCGACGTCGAAGCGCGAGTCGCCGAAGCGGCGCGTGGGGGACGGACGAGCCTGTTGGCGGCCATCGACGGGTTGATCGCCGGTATCATCCTGCTGGCCGACAGAATTCGTCCCCAAGCGGCGGAAGCCGTCGAGGAACTCTCCCGACTCGGCGTGGAATCGGTGATGCTGACCGGTGATCGGCGCGAAACGGCGGAGTCGGTGGCGAAGGAGGTGGGCGTGAAACGGTTGGTCTGCGGGATGCGCCCGGAGGACAAGCGGAGAGAGGTGGAGCGCGCCCGGTTGGAAGGGCATCGCGTCGCGTTCGTCGGCGACGGGATCAACGACGCGCCGGCTCTGGCGGCGGCCGACGTGGGGATGACGTTTGCCTCGGCGACGGACGTGGCCGTCGAAGCGGCGGACATCACCATCGTGCATGATGATTTCACGCGTTTGGCGCTGGTTGTCCGTCTCGCTCGGCGGAGCGTGCGGATCATCAAGCAAAACCTGTTCTGGGCGTTTTTCTACAACCTCGCGGCGCTTCCGTTGGCGGCGACGGGGCGGATTACGCCGGGCGTGGCGGCGGCGGCCATGATGTTCTCGTCCATCAGCGTGGTGCTCAATTCCCTTCGGCTGGGGAGGTGGCCCAACTTGCCGAGTGGATGAAGGGCGAGAGCCCGTCCATTGCGCAGCGATGGATGAGGTACGTTCGGCGTAGTCCGAACAAGCACTGCGAACGCCGTGGATTCCTCACGGCTGCGGGGCGAAGGCCAGGCACGTTCGCGGGCCGCATCCCGTGCCGTCGCCGACGTACGTTCCCCCACGAACCGCGCAGGTGCAGGCGCTCAATCGGACTAGGCGCCCGATTCACCGTGATGGAGGGCTGGGTATGACCCGGTGCGGCGGAAGGCATCCCCCATCGGTCGATGCCCTGCGCCAGCGAAGGTTGCTGTTGGGGTCTAACGTCTGTTTTCTAGCGCTGGGTCTTGCAGCCGGGACGTTGCGCCTGGATGAAGCTCTCGCGCGAGCGAGCTAGTCGGACCCGGCCGATACTCACCTCCCAACCGACCCATCCGGAACGCTTGCGTGTCATGGGCATGTAAGCGTGGACCATGCCACCCGACCGGGTGGCCGCCGATGAAGTTCGCAGCGCACGATTTGGCACGCGAGCGAAGCTCAATACAAGGAGGACGATCGTTTCACGGTCGCGGGCGCCGGCGCCCCCGCCGCCCCGCGGCGCCCCCCCG
>JBBTCJ010000026.1:17973-22465 GCA_038043285.1 Planctomycetota bacterium
GGTCGCAAGTCTCAGTTCCTGCTCGAAGAGCAGGCGGCGCTTATCGTTTAAAGCGGGAGAGGTGACTGGGGAACGGTCTTCGTGCAGTCCGCGACGGTGCCGACACCTCCTGGCGCGCAGCCGGGGGGCGGGCGGGGGCCCCGGCGCCGCCCGGCGACGCCCACCAGCCTTCCCACTCAATTCGTAACCATCCACCGCGCCGTCAGCTGCTCCGCGGTTGACGAGCCTGATGGTTCTGATGGGCTCTTACTGCATCCGTCACTGACTTCCGAAATAGTGTCGTGTGCTACGACCTCTTGTTGCGGCATGAACTCGGCTACTGCGCCTTGCTCCCCAAGCACGATCCATCGTTCGTTCCGCTCGGAGGCCAGCCAGTCGGCGTTTGCCTGGTCGAGTGTCTTGAAATAGAAGCGCCCAAAACGAGTGTACTGTTCCCACCCGTCTGCCGTGACAGTCCCGTCACGCGGCGCTGCTTGGAACTCCGTCGGGGACATCCCCGAAAACGCGGTCACGAACAGGTAGCCAAAATGTCCGTCAGCGTCGATGTAGATACGATCATAGTTCTTTTCGTGAACCTTCAGCCATTCGCCAATGTGAACAAATTGGTTTTGCGCCACGACCCCGTGAAGATCGGTCCGACGCAGGTAGCGGTACACGTCGAACAGGCCAAGCGCAGCGACGATGACTCCCAGGGCAATCGCTGCGGCCCGTGCGACTCGACGGTACGCGATTGTCCCGGTTGTCGCGTGATCCCCGGATGGTGGGAAAACGGATTCGGTGCACCAACGCGACGCCTTCGCCAGCGTGACGGCCCCCAAGGCACAGACAATCGGATACAGCGCCCACACCCCGGAGGATCGCATTGGACTCGGCTGAACATGGGTAGCGATGGCCGGGAGGAGGGTGAAGCCGATGGCCGACGGCAAGAGCGCCCCGATTGGACCGCGACGACGCACCGCCGACACAAGCAGCGTGACAAGCCCCACATAGAAAAATGGCAAAGCAACCGCACTCAGCCGGGCCACGCTCATGGCACGATATGTACCGAATGACAGAAACAAGTAGTTCGGCTCCAGGTTGACCGTGAGATTCTTCGCCAGCGTTTCAATCCACCATCGCGGACCGTTATCCCAGGAGTAGAATGTCGCCCAGGCGCGAGCGAAAAAATGTTCAGGGTGGGCGATCATGGCGTAGATTTGCGGCGATGCACCGATGCCCACGGTGGCCGTAAACAGGATGAGCGCCACCAGCGTTCCCTTCCTGTCTCTGCGTCGGATTCCGAACTCCCAATGGAGCAATCCAGCGCCGACCCCCGCCAGAAGCAACGCGGTCAAGCGCAGGCTGGCGTAAGCGTTAGTGGAAAGGCCGACCGCGAGACCGGCTGCGGCGACCCAAAGAGTGCCATACGTTGTCATCTTACTAGCAATGGGGTGGAGATTGTTTACTCGTCGAGAAGGTCCATACCAAGGAGCAGCGCCTAATGGTTCAATACACTTGACGAGAAGAACCACGATCAGGATGGCGAACAGGGGCGGTAGGCAGGTCCCAGGGTGCGCTTGGCGGGAGTATTGAATGAGGATTGGCGAGAACGTGGCAAACACCAGCGCCAAGTACCCGCCCGCGCGCCCCAGGAGCCTGCAAGCGGCAACGTAGACCAGCCAGAGGGTCACCACCCCCGCGATGGCCCCTGGCAAGCGTCCGGCCACGACCGAGAACCCCCCAAGCCATGAGGAAACCAGCGCGAGGTAGGCGTACATTGGAGGGTGGTAATCGCCCGGCCCCATACCTCGCATGAGAATCGGCCAGGGTTCTCCCCACCGATCGGCCCCGGTGGTCGCCAGGCTGTAACCATCGTAAATGTCGGAAAGTTCGTCCTGATGCAAAGGGAGCGGCAATTGGCCCAGGGAAACCGTTCGGAGAAAGGTGCCCATGAAGAGGATGGCGATTGCGAGCATGGTGACGAACCGCCCGTGGGGCGGTTTGGTCCCCACGAACGATTGAACGAACTCCGTCATATCGGTTCTTTTCGGACAATCGGGTGGGTTACTTATGCTGGCGAATTGGGGAGGCAATCAAGGCTGGCGGTGGGGCAGCTTCCACTGCCGTCGTCCGGCTCTTCGCGGCGCGCACGGTCCGGTGACCGCGCCCTCATCGTCGCGGATCGGACCAGGATGAAACTCCGCTCCCTCACGGTCGCGGCCCTGATCAGACGGCGGCACGGATCAGCCGCATCGTACTCGCCTGGAACCTCATGGACCCTCGAGAGTGTGACTACCGAGTCTTGCCTCTTCCCCGGGGCGCCGGCGCCGCAGTCGACGCGCTGGGATGAGTGTGGGATGGAGCGCTCCGCGATCTCGATGGTCTTTGCGACAAAGATCAACCCGCACGCTTCGCCGGCGGAAAGGACGGGAGACCCGGCTCAATGCCCTCCGCCGAGGGTGGATGATCCCAATCTTGTCGCCGACGACTGGGTAACGGGATCTTCGGTCGCGGTGAGCAGCCCGACGCGCAGGCGACTCGGACGTTCCGGCGATGCGTAGACCCGCTGGGTGGCGCGGATGAAGTCGGATTCTTCGGCAAAGTTGACGTTTTCGACGAACTTCTGCGGGTTGCGGTCCACCAGCGGGAACCAACTGCTCTGGACCTGGACCATGACGCGGTGCCCTTTCTGGAACGTGTGGAGCACGTCGAGCAGTTCGAGTCGGATCAGCGCCGGCTCGTTGGGGACGAATGGTTCGGGTTTTTCGTAACTGTTGCGGTAGCGCCCGCGGAGAACTTCGCTGCGGACCATTGTCTGAGCGCCGCCGAGGCGCCAGCCCTCCTCGGCGCCTTCGGGGTCCGAGGCGTCGGGCGGAAACACGTCGATGAGCTTGACGACCCAGTCGGAATCCGTGCCGGATGTTGACACCCAGAACTCCGCCATGATCGGTCCGGCAAGGGTCACGTCCTTTTCCAGCGGGTCGGTCTGGTAGGCGAGCACGTCGGGACGACGGGCGGCGAAGCGTTGATCATCGGTCATGTACTCGACGGTCATGCCGGTGGAGACGGCTTCGGTGTAGGGGACAGGCTTGTTGGGGTCGCTGATGTATTCGTCGAAACCGGGGTTGGTGTCGCCGGTCGGCGGCCCGTCGAAGGAGAGTTTTCCACCGGGTTGCAGGTAAATATTCCCTTCGCTCAGGCCGGTCGGCGGCCAATGGTCGAAGGTGCGCCAGCGATTGGCGCCGGTCTCGAAGACATAGGCTTCGGGCAGCGGCGGACCACAAACGCCGTTGAGTTGGCAGTTAAAGAAGGGGAACTCGATGCTCTCGCGGTAGAACTCGGAGGTCTTCGAGCCGAAGCGGGCCTTGCCGAGCTTGTCGCCGTCGCTGCGTCCCCATCCGCCGTGCCGCCACGGACCCATGACCAGCGTGTTGGTCACGCCGGGATTTTTTTCCTCGACGGAGCGGTAAATCTTCAGCGGTCCATACAGATCCTCGGCGTCGAACCATCCCCCGACGACCATGACCGCCGGGGCGACCTTGTGCAGGTGGGGGAGGATGTTCCGCGATCGCCAGAAGTCATCGTAGTCCGGATGCTGCATGGCCTGGTTCCAGAAGGCGATCTCGCCGTGGAAGTACTTTTCGTCGGCGTTCTTGAGGGATCCGAGGTCGAGGAAGAACTGGTATCCGTCGGGCGTTCCGTGGTCGAATCGCTTGCCCCACTCCTTCGTCGGAGCGGGTCGGGGTTTGCCGAAGGTGGCGAAGAAATTGAACGTGTGCGGCAGGAACAGGGCGCCGTGATGGTGGAAGTCGTCGTAGTACCAGTCGGCGATGGGCGCCTGCGGGGAGACGGCTTTCAAGGCCGGGTGGGCGTCGATCATTCCCGCCGCGGCATAGTAACCGGGGTAGGAAATGCCCCATATGCCGACTCGACCGCTGTTGTGGGGGACGGTTTTGACCAGCCAGTCAATGGTGTCGTAGGTATCGCTGCTCTCGTCGATCTGCGAGGGGCTTTCCTTTTTGGCGAGGTGCGGGCGCATGTTGTCGAACTCGCCTTCGGACATGAAGCGTCCGCGAACGTCCTGGCAGACGAAGATGAAGTTCTCGGCGGCGTAGCGCTGGGCCAACGCGCTCATGGGCGGGAATTTGTCCTCGCCATAGGGGCCGCAACTGTAGGGCGTGCGGAACATCAGGATCGGGTGCGGCTTGGCTTCGTCCTTCGGTGAATAGACCGCGGTGAAGAGCTTGACGCCGTCGCGCATGGGGATCAGGTGCTCGCGTTTCTGATAGCGTTTATCGAGATCGCTTCTTGCGGCGTCGGGTTTCGGTTGGAGGGCGCGTTGGGGGCCTTGCGACGCGCAGCCGGCGAGCGCAGCCGCGACCACCGCCGCGACCAACCGCGGCCGCAATCGCTGAACGGTCAGCGTGCGTAGAAGGACCGCCCCCGAGCCGCGGGCTTCAGAGCCTGGGAAAAAATCTCTTGACAGCCATGTTATCCTTTGAGTCATGGAAAC
>JBBTCJ010000027.1:0-40356 GCA_038043285.1 Planctomycetota bacterium
CCGGTCAGCCGAAACTCCGCGCCGAAGGGGTAACGAGCCGGCGCCAGCGCCATAGCGGTGACAGCGGCGATGAACGCCGCGAGCGTTGGCAGCCGCCAGCGAAAGCCGCCTGCGGCGCGACCGGTCGTAGGCACGCGGCCGTACAAACAATCAACCCGCGCCGCGACTGCGAGGGCCTCCTGCGCGGCCTGAGCGCCGATCGGAAATTCTCCAGGCCGCGAACGCGCGTCCTCGACGGCGGCGTCCGGGGCGCTCGTGGTCGGGGCCTCAAAGACCATCGCCCGAACCCCTCATCAGCCGGCCGATTTCGGCCTGGTCGTCTTCGGAAAGGCGCCAGCCCGCGGCACCGACGTTCTCGATCACTTGCGAGGGGCGCCTCGCGCCGAAGATCGGCGACGTAACGCCCGGGACGGTCGTCGTCCAGTTTAGGACCAGTTGGCCGACGGTTTTGGCATGGCGTGCGGCGATCTCTCGAAGCCCGTCGACGGTTTGCAGATGCCGCGAAAGCCGAGGCGGCAGGAAATCTGGATCTCGAGCGCGTATGCCGGCGAACCGGTCGGTCGCGGACACCGTTCCGGTGAGCAATCCCTTGGCCAGCGGGCTGTACGGAAGCACCGCAATGTTGTGTTCCATGCAGAACGGAATCAGATCCTCCGAGGCACGGGGTTGCAGCAGAGAGAACGGCGACTGGAGGGCGTGAATCGGCCCGAACTCCAGGGCCGCCGCGATCTCCTCGCAACTGAAATTGGACAATCCGACTGCGCGAATCTTCCCCTGCTCGCGGAGCGTGTTGAGCGCGGACATGGTCTCGCGGATCGGGGTGGCCGGGTCCGGCCAATGACACTGATAAATGTCGATGACCTCGATGCGCATTCGCCGAAGGCTCTGTTCGCATTCCAGCAGCACGCTCTCGCGGGTCAGGCAGCGTTTCGGTTGTTCGGCCGTCGATCGTGGGAACAGTATCCCGCATTTGGTGGCGATCAGGACTTCGTGACGCCGCCCCTGAATGGCTTTTCCCAGGATTTCTTCGCTGTGACCCAGGCCGTAAATCGGTGCGGTATCGATCAGGTTGATCCCGGAATCGAGAGCCTGGTGGATGGCGGCGATGGATTCGCGGTCGTCGACGGAGCCCCAACTCTCCTGCGCTCCGCCCATGGCCCAGGTTCCCAATGCGAGCACCGAGACCTTGAGATCGGATTGTCCGAGCTTCTTCTTCTCCACTCCGGTGGTGCTCCTGGGCGGGCCGACTCGGCGCGTCAAGACAAGAAAGCCGGTGCGCCAATCCCTTAGGCCATGCTATGCCGTTGCAGAATCAGGAACAAGCGAGACTTCTCGGCAGGAAGCCTTGGTTGTTCCGTGGCCCGCCCGGTGACGGCGCGATTCTTAGGTTTGGCCGGTTTGGCCGGAGGCGACGTTTTCCGCCCTGTCGGTGCGGGGGAATGGGGGTAGTCTTGCGGTCCGGTGGCATCGCGTGTAAATACAATAGTAGCAATTGCACGTTAACGTACAGGTGGCGGACCGGCGTGGTTCGTTCCGCTTGGGAGCCTGTGGTGAAAGTGTTGCAAGGCAGCGTAGCACGGGCATCTTGCCCGTGAAAACAAGGGCTGGAAGGCCGTGCCGCGAATTCTGCCGCAGGCTGTTAGGGCTGGGATGACGGTTTCTCGTTTGACAGGGGGTTGTGGGGCAGTATATTTGCTGGGCTCACGGCGCGGGCGGGACGCGGATCCGCCGCAGGTGGGGAAGGGGCGGGCAGTGATCGCCGGTGCGGTGGTCACTGGGCGAGACAGGCGTATCGCCGAGCTCGCGGGAGGTCGGGGCGAGCGGGAGAATGGTTCGCCCAGGAATCCGGCGGCGAGCATGGCGGCGTGCGCTGCTGTAGCTCAGCCGGTAGAGTGCGTCCTTGGTAAGGACGAGGTCACGGGTTCGATTCCCGTCAGCAGCTTTGTGGTCCGTTACGCGAGGCGACACGCGTGCCATGTTTTGGCACTTGGCGCGGGTTATAAGTGGGTTGCGGCGGCGTCGGTTCGACGACATTCGGGTAAGTTTGGAAATCCCTTTTTTTGGGAAGCGCGGCGGTGAAGACGCCGTGCGAGTGGAGGTAGGTGCCGGATGGCTAAGGAAGTCTTCAGCAGGACCAAGCCGCACGTGAACGTGGGAACGATCGGTCACGTCGACCACGGGAAGACGACGTTGACGGCGGCGATCACCGCGGTGCAGGCGGCGCGTGGGCTGGGTAAGGCGATCAGTTACGACGAAGTCGCCAAGGCGTCGGAAAAGCAAGGTCGGCGCGATCCGACGAAGATTCTGACGATCGCCACGTCGCACGTGGAGTACGAGACGGCAAACCGGCACTATGCGCACATTGACTGCCCCGGTCACGCGGACTATGTGAAGAACATGATCACCGGGGCCGCCCAGATGGACGGGGCGATCCTGGTGGTGTCGGCGGCGGACGGGCCGATGCCGCAGACCCGCGAGCACATCCTTCTCGCTCGTCAGGTGAACGTTCCGCACGTCGTGGTGTTCCTGAACAAGATCGACCTGGTGGACGACCCCGAGCTTCTGGACCTTGTGGAGATGGAGGTTCGGGAACTGTTGAGCAAGTACGATTTTCCGGGGGACGACATCGCCGTGATCCGCGGATCGTCGTTGCCGGCGCTGACGAATCCGACCGACCCGGAGAAGACCAAGTGCATCACGGATCTGATGGACGCGCTGGACAAGGACGTCCCGATTCCGAAGCGCGACGTGGACCAGGCGTTTCTGATGTCGGTCGAAGACGTGTTCAGTATCAAAGGGCGCGGGACGGTGGCGACCGGGCGAATTGAGCGAGGCCAGGTGAAGGTCGGCGACGAAGTGGAGATCGTGGGCCTCACCGACACGCAGAGAACCACGGTGACCGGCGTCGAGATGTTCAACAAGACGCTGGATTCCGGAATCGCGGGCGACAACGTCGGCTGCCTGCTTCGCGGTACCAAAAAAGAGGAGATCGAGCGCGGTCAGGTGCTCGCCGCTCCCGCGTCGATCAACCCGCACACCAAGTTCGACGCCCAGGTCTACGTTCTGACGCAGGACGAAGGTGGTCGGCACACGCCGTTTTTCAACGGATATCGTCCTCAGTTTTATTTCCGCACGACCGACGTGACCGGGGCGCTGACGCTGAAGGGCGCCGAGATGTGCATGCCCGGCGATAACATCACCATGGAAGTAGAGTTGGGCAAGCCGATCGCGATGGAGCAGGGTCTTCGCTTTGCGGTGCGTGAGGGCGGGCGAACGGTGGGTTCGGGCGTCGTGGCGAAGGTCATCCAGTAAGCTCTAGGGTACAGGGTGTGCGACGCGGCGACTCGCGGCGGAAGGAATGAGGGGCCATGGCCAAGGCGGTGAAACGCGAGTTTGTCTGGCTTCAATGCAAGGAGTGCGATTCCTTGAACTATCGCACCTCGGTGAACGTTCAGGGCGGCGTTCCGAAGATGGAGCGGTCGAAGTTCTGCCGACGCGAGCGAAAGCACACGGTGCACAAGATCAAACGCAAGTAGGCCTCCCGGCGCCGGTGACGGGACTGATTGGGCCTGCGTAGGAGCGTAGCTCAATTGGCAGAGCACCGGTTTCCAAAACCGGCGGTTGGGGGTTCAAGTCCCTCCGCTCCTGGTGAGGACGGCAAGGATTCGCGGCGGTGTGGAGGGTTCCGGCACAACGTGCAGTCGGAACCCGGTTGGTCGGATGAAAGCATGGACGACACACAGACGATGTTGGGGTCGCGGAAGATGCGCCGGGCGGGCGATTCCGACGGCGGTGACGACGGCGGTCGAGGCGGTGGACCTCCGGAGAGCGGTGGACCTTTGCCCGTTCCGTCCGGGCGAAGCGGCGGGGTTTTTCAGCGATACAAGCCCGAGCAGGGAACGTACACCCGAACCGGGACGTTCGGTTGCGGACTGGCGGTGATCGCCTGGGGTTCCTATTTCATCTGGGATCAGCTTCGCGCCTATGAGAGCGACGACGCTGTTTCGTTGTTGATCACCAACGGCATCCCGCTGCTGTACGGGGCGGTGCTTGGGGCGGTGCTGTGGTGGCTGGCGTTCGCCAACCGCGGCGCGGGCGACTTCATGATCGCCACGGAAGGCGAGATGAAGAAGGTGAACTGGTCGTCGCGCCGAGAGCTGATTGGATCGACGAAGGTGGTGATCCTGTTCACCACGCTGTTCGCGGTCTTTTTGTTCGTCGTGGATGTTTTGTTCCAGCGGATTTTCAAGTTATTGGGCGTACTCAAGGTATGAGCGACGGGGAGATGACATCGCCGGGAGTTGCACGAGGCTCCGAGGCTGCGGTCGGGGCCGCGTCCTCCGCGGTCGTCTCGAAGCTGCGGATGAAGTGGTATGTGCTGCGCGTTGCGTCCAACAAGGAAGAGCAAGTCCGCGATACGTTGACGCGGAAGGTGAAGATCGAGGGCTTGGAGGAGCGGGTCGGACGTATCCTCGTTCCGATCGTGAAGGAAAAGCGAGTCAAGGCCGGGGTGGCCAAGATCGTCGAGCGCAAGCTGTATCCGGGCTACGTCTTCGTCGAGATGGCCTGCGAGGACGACGGCTCGATCACCGAGAACGTGTGGTTCCTCATCAAGGAAACCACGGGGGTGGGGGACTTTATCGGTTCCGACGGCAAGCCCACGAGCATGCCGGAACACGACGTCGCGCAAATGCTGGCGGCGGTCCAGAAGGCCGAAGATCAGCCGAGCCTTTCGGGGCTGAACATCGTCAAGGGCGATCAGGTGAAGATCACCGACGGCGCCTTCGAGAGTTACGAGGGCGAGGTCGAATCGGTGGACGAAAAGCGGGGCATGGTCTCGGTCATCGTCTCCATCTTCGGGCGATCGACGCCGGTCGAAGTCGGGTATTGGCAGTTGGAGAAGGTGGAATAGACGTTCCCTCCGTTGCCCCACTGTCTTGGGGTGAGCGAACGGGACTGAGTTTTTTTGAGGCGGTGAGCGGCGGTGGCAAAAGGATCGGCAGCACCAGGCGGGAAGGGCGGCGGCAGGAAGGAACTAACGGCGCAGATCAAGCTGCAAGCGCCGGGCGGTCAGGCGACGCCCGCGCCGCCGATCGGTCCGGCGCTCGGTCAGCACGGCGTCAACATCGGGCAATTCGTTCAACAGTTCAACGCCCAGACGGCTTCGTTGAACGGGATGACGGTGGGCGTGCTGATCAACGTCTACTCCGACCGCTCGTTTACTTTCATCGTGAAGAGTCCGCCGGCGTCGGTGCTGCTGCGCGACGCGGCGAAGATTGAGAAGGGCAGCGGCGTTCCCAACAAGCAGAAGGTCGGCACCGTGACCCGGGCCCAGCTTCGGGCGATTGCTCAGAAGAAACTGCCGGACCTGAATTGCCCGACGCTCGAGGCGGCGGAACGGGTGGTCGCGGGGACAGCCCGGTCGATGGGCGTGGACATTGTGAACTAGGCGAGGTTTCTCCCGACGACGGGGTGGCGACATGGGAATCCGAGGCGTCAGATATACCAAGCAGGCGGAGTTGGCCGGTCCGCGGACAGCCGTGTCCATCGACGAGGCGGTTTCGCGCGTCAAAAAGATGGCCGCAATCAAGGGCGACCGCTCCTACAAGAACGGCCGGAAGCGCAAGGCCGGCGACCAAACAGTTGAGCTGTCGCTGCATCTGGGGATTGATGCCAAGAACGCGGAGCAGATGCTACGCGGAGCGATTTCGCTGCCCAAGGGGATTGGAAAGTCGCGCCGGGTGATCGCGTTCTGCGACGCCGCGATCGCGGAACAGGCGAAGCAGGCTGGCGCAGTGGAAGCCGGGGCCGAGGCGCTGGTGGCCAAGGTCGAGGGCGGCTGGTTCGACTTTGACGTCGCCATCGCCCACCCTTCGATGATGGGGAAGGTCGGAAAGCTCGGTCGGGTGCTCGGTCCGCAGGGCAAGATGCCGACGCCCAAGGCGGGGACGGTTACGGCGGACGTTGCCAAGACCGTGCAGGAGTTCGCCGCCGGGCGCATCGAGTTCCGCAACGACGACGGCGGGAACGTGCACATTCCGGTGGGACGGGTCAGTTTCACCGAGGAGGACCTCAAGGCCAACGTGCAGGCGGCGATCGAGCATTTCTCGAGGATTAAGCCTCCGACGGCCAAGGGGCATTACTTCAAGCGGGTCTGCCTTTCGGCGACGCACACGCCCTCGGTGACGGTGGCCGTGGGCGGAAGTTGACGAATCCGGGCCGAGCTGCCGGGTAGGACTAGGAATCCCAGGGAACGGAACGCGGATCAAAGCGAATGAGCAAGGCAGTCAAGAAACTAATGGCCGGCGACGTTCACAAGCGATACGGCGGGTTCTCCAGCGCCTGCGTGGTGGATATGACGGGCATGAAGGTGCAGGATCAAGAGCGCCTTCGGAAGCTCATCCGGTCGAAGTCGGGTCGGGTCGAAGTGATCAAGAACCGGCTGACGCGATTCGCGTTGCAAGGGACCGGACTGGAGCCGCTGGGGAAGTCGTTCCGCGGACCATGTGCGCTGGTGACGTCGAGCGAATCGGCGATCGACATCGCCAGGGCGCTGATGGACGCCGCGAAGGAGTTCAAGGCGCTCAAGCTGAAGCAAGCGATTTTCGAGGGCGATCCAAGCCTCCTGACGGTCGAGCAGATGGCCAAGATGCGCGGCCGGCGCGAGTTGCTGGGCGAGATTGCGATGCTGGTGTCGTCGCCGGGGCGGTCGCTGGCCGGCTGTCTGAGCTCGCCGCAGGCAAAGCTCGCAGGGTGCCTGAAGGCGATCGTCAAGAAGGGTGAGGCGGCGTAGCGAGCACGCGGTGTTGCCGGCCCTCCTGCCATTTCGCGCCGAACGCGGAGCGACAGGCTTGAATGGGGGCGCGGTTGAGCCGGAGGACGTGGGCAGGAATTGACGTTGATCGGTGATTGGTTCGCGTCAGGCGAATGAAACGGCACGCATCGGGCGGGCCCCCTATCACCGGGACGAGTCGGTCGGAATCGGAAGGAGTTGGGTCGAATGGCTGGTGCACCGGCGGTGGAGTACGGTTCGGAAATCAAGTCGATTGCAGAAAAACTGGTGAACCTCTCGGTTAAGGATGCGCAGTCGCTGGTCGACTGCTTGAAATCGGAATACGGGATCGAACCCGCGGGCGGTGGGGTGATGGTGGCGGCGGCCGCGGGCGGCGCCGCTGCGGTGGCGCCGGAGGAGAAGACCTCCTTCGACGTGATCCTGGCGGGTTTCGGCGACAAGAAGATTCAGGTTATCAAGGTCGTGCGGGCGATCACCGGGCTTGGCCTGAAGGAAGCCAAAGATCTGGTCGAGGGCGTACCCAAGGCGCTGAAGGAAGGCGTCTCGAAGGAAGAAGCGGACAAGATCAAGAAGGAAATCGAGGAATCGGGCGGCGCCATCACGATCAAGTAGTTCCGTGAGGACGGTCGGCCGCGCGAAACAGCTTGGCGCGGCGCGTGAATGACGCCGCGTGAGGCGTTGGGCCGAGGGGTTTCAACCCCTGGGTTGGACGCGGCGAGGTCGGGATTCGCAAGACGGGCGGTCACGCTGAACGACCTGTCGAAGCTGCAGCAGTTTCACCTCCGCGTGCGCGGCGGGAACGATCGAGTCGTTGGGACGCTCGATCCACCAGTAGCGGTGCACGGTGCGGATTGGTTCCAAGGTGTAGCGATGATGGTGGTGGAGCGTCAGAAGGCGCCGTGTCGGCGCCGAGCGGCGGCGCTTCGCCCGGCGAGACTCGTTGAGGATTCCGTGCATGATCGCTAACGCGACGTTGCCTGTGCGAGATTATGCCAAGGTCGGCGACGCACTTCCGGTTCCGGACTTGATTGGACTTCAGGGGACGGCCTACGCGCGGTTCCTGCAGAAGGAGGCGGCTCCGGACAAACGCCAGAGTCACGGTCTGGAAGCCTTGCTGCGCGAAATGTTTCCGATCGACAGCTACGACGGCAAGCTTTCGCTGCACTACATCAGCTATGAATTGGGCAAGGCGCGGTATACGCCGGACGAGTGCCGGGAGCTGCGCCTGACGTACGGCATGCCGTTGCGCATCCGCATGCGGTTGGTGCGCAAAGACAGCGACGAGATCCAGGAAGACCAGATCTACCTGGGCGACATGCCGATCATGATCGGCGGCGGCGAGTTCATCATCAACGGCGCCGAGCGCGTCATCGTCTCCCAGTTGCACCGCTCCCCGGGCGTGGACTTCATCAAGGATCAGGCAGAGGGGGACCGCGCCTTGCACACCTGCCGGATCATCCCGGAGCGCGGGAGCTGGATTGAGATCGAGGTGACGAAGAAGGACGTACTGGTCATCCGCATCGACCAATCGAGCAAGATTCCGGCGACGACGTTCCTCCGGGCGATCGACGAACGATTCTCGACGGACGAATCGATCATTGAAGAGTTTTTTAAGATCAAATCGGTCAAGACGTCGGCGCTGAAGCCGGAGATGTACGCGGTGTCGACGATCGTCGACGAAGACAGCGAGGAGGTTCTGGTTCGGGCCGGTTGCCAGCTCGGAGACGCGGTGGAGCGAATCCAAGACCTCTCCATGCGGCAGCTTCGGGTGATCGACAAGGTCGTTGACCCGCTGGTTCTCAACACCCTGGCGGAGGATGGAGCGCGGACTCATGACGAGGCCTTGTTGAAGATTTATGCGCGGCTGCGCCCGGGTAATCCGCCGCAGCTGGACAAGGCGAGGAAGCTTTTTGCGGAGAAGTTTTTCGACGAGAACCGCTACCGCCTGGGAAAGGTCGGTCGATTCCGTCTCAACCGCAAGTTCGAGATCGAGAGCGACGCCGGGGCGATGACCCTGACGGTCGAGGACGTGATCCATTGCCTGCGGTATTTGCTCAAGCTCCGCACGGGCGAGGCGGCCTTCGCGGTGGACGACATCGACCATCTGGGCAACCGCCGCCTTCGAACGTTGGACGAGCTTTGTTCCGACGAGATGCGCAAGGGTTTCCTCAAGCTTCGGCGCACGGTGCAGGAGCGCATGAGCCTGAAGGATCCGGACCAACTCGGCCGCGTCGCGGAACTGATCAACAGCAAGTCGATCAGTTCGGCGATCGAGCTTTTCTTCGGCCGCGGCGAGCTGTCACAGGTGGTCGACCAGACGAACCCCCTGTCGCAACTGACGCACGAGCGTCGGTTGTCGGCGCTGGGCCCGGGCGGACTGAACCGCAAGCGGGCGGGGTTCGAGGTTCGCGACGTGCACATCAGTCACTACGGGCGGATCTGTCCGATCGAGACGCCGGAAGGCACGAACATCGGCCTGATCGCCTCGTTGAGCATCTACAGCACGGTGGACGACTACGGATTCCTGATCACCCCGTATCGCAAGGTGGGCAAGGATGGAACGCTCGCCGAGCATCGGTTTCTGCGAGCCGACGAGGAGATGCGCGAGATTCTCGCGCCTCCGGAAGCGGTGGTTCCCGGGACCAGCAAGTTGCGCGAGGGGCTGCTCATCGTTCGTCGCCACGGTGATCTTGGGCAGGCCAAGACCGACGACGTGACCTTCGTGGACATCTCGCCGAAGCAGACGATCGGCGTATCCGCGGCGTTGATTCCGTTCCTGGAGCACGACGACGCCAACCGGGCGTTGATGGGCTCGAACATGCAGCGGCAGGCCGTGCCGTTGCTCACCGTGGAGGCGCCGCTGGTGGCCACGGGCATGGAGCGCTCGGTGGCCGCCAGCAGCGGAATGGTCGTGCGGGCGCGGACCTCGGGGAAGGTGACCTTTGTCGACGCCAAGCGGATCGTGATCGACGAGACGGACGAATACGAACTGCGGAAGTTCCAGGGGCTTAATGAGCGGACGTGCATGAACCAGCGTCCCCTGGTTCGGCCCGGGCAACGGGTGAAGAAGGGCGAGATCATCGCGGATGGTCCGGGGATCGCGCATGGCGAGCTGGCGCTGGGGAAGAACGTCCTGGTGGCGTTCATGACTTTCGACGGGCACAACTTCGAGGATGCGATCGTGGTCGGCGATCGTCTGGTGCACGACGACACGTTTACGAGTATCCACATCGACGAATACGACGTGGAGGTACGCGAGACCAAGCTGGGGCGCGAGGAGTTTACCGCGGATATCCCCAACGTCTCGGAGAAGGCGCTGGCGAACCTGGACCAAAACGGGATCGTGCGCATCGGAACACGGGTGCAGGCGCGGGATATTCTCGTCGGCAAGGTCAGTCCGAAATCCAAGACCGAGTTGACGCCGGAAGAAAAACTTCTGCACGCGATTTTCGGCCGGGCGGGCGAGGACGTGAAAAACGACTCGCTGGAGCTGCCCGCGGGCGAGGAAGGAATCGTGATCGGGGCCAAGAAGTTCAGCCGCCGGCTGCACATGACCGACGAGCAGCGGAAACAGCTTACCGAGGAAGTGGCGGTCTACGACCGGGAGCAGAACGCCAAGTTGATCGCGGTCTTCAAGCAGATGTGCCTGGAGATCGAGCAGGTCGTCGGGTCGCCGATGATCGACCCGAACACGCGGCAAAAGGTGGGACACAGCAACCTGGACGAGGTGATTCTCGAGCAGATTGACACCTTCGGCGACCACGTTCGCTCCCGCGACCTGAAATGGGTGAGGCCGGCGACGCACCGCGACGAGTGCCTGGCCGTGGCCGACCGTTATTGGCCCAGGATTATGGAGATCCAGGAGGAGCGCGATCGAAAGTCCGCACAGATGAAGCGCGGCGACGAGTTGCCGTCGGGCGTGCTGGAGATGGTGAAGGTCTACGTCGCCACGAAGCGTCAGATCTCCGTGGGTGACAAGATGGCCGGGCGCCACGGCAACAAGGGCGTCATCGCCAAGATCGTTCCGGAAGCGGACATGCCCTTCCTCGACGACGGCACGCCGGTGGACATCATGCTCAATCCGCTAGGCGTTCCGTCGCGTATGAACGTGGGGCAGATTCTGGAGACGCATCTGGGCTGGGCCGCCCACATGCTTGGGTTCCAGGCCGTCACGCCGGTGTTTGACGGCGCGGCCGAGGCGGAGATTCACGTGGCGCTTTCCGAGGCCAACACCATCGCCGAAAAGCGAGCGAAGGACCAGGCGGCGGTGACCAACGCGGCCGAGGACGGGATGCATTTCTGCAAGTTGCTTCCGGGCGGAAAAGTCCGATTGCGCGACGGACGGACGGGGAGCTTTTTCGATCAGCCGGTGACCGTGGGTTACATCTACATGCTGAAGCTGCACCACCTGGTCGACGACAAGATTCACGCTCGGGCGACCGGTCCGTATAGCTTGATTACGCAGCAGCCGTTGGGCGGCAAGGCGCGAACCGGCGGTCAGCGGTTCGGTGAGATGGAGGTTTGGGGGCTGGAGGCGTATGGGGCGGCCTACATTCTCCAGGAGCTGTTGACGGTCAAGAGCGACGACGTGGAAGGTCGCACCAAGATCTACGAGACCATGGTCAAAGGGAAGAACACGCTCGAGGCGGGCACGCCGGTTTCGTTCGACGTGCTGTGCAACGAGATTCGCGGTCTTTGCCTCAACATCCAGTTGGAGAAGCGGCGGATCGCATAGGCTTTTTTCCCACGGTGTGTTACGGCTACAGGTGACCGGAGACCGGCAATGTCCATGGAGATCGAACTTGAGGCGGCCAAACCGGCGGCGGAGGAGTTGCTGGCGTTCTACGCGAAACAGCAGCACGCGACGACGTACTCGCGGGAGAAGTTGCGGCGGATGCTGGACAACACCTTCTGCATGGTGACCGCCCGCCGCAACGGCGAGTTGATCGGATTCGCCCGCGGCGTGACCGACGGGCTGTGGGGACGATTGGCGGAATGCAAGCTGGACCCGGCGTACCAGGGGCCGGCCTGCGTGACGCGAAAGGACGGGCGCATCGAGCACGATTCGGAGGGGATCGCGCGGGAGATGGCCGTACGGGTCATCGAGGCCCTGCGGGCTTTCGGCGCGGAGCGCATTGACGCCGTGGCTTACGGCACAGAAGTGGATTTCTGCGAGGAACTCGGGTTCAAGAAGCTACGCGGCGTGTCGGCGTTGGAATTGACCGCGGTTTCTCCGGCGCCGGCGCGAGGGTTGGCGACGTCGGGAATTGCGGTTTGATATGCATCGTGCCGTCACGCAGGGAATGCGGGGCGCGAGGTCGGAACCGTTGGATGGTCATGCGTTGCGGCGGGCGATTTGGGGATTGAGTCGGTATGCTCGATAACATCTACGATCGTGTCAACGATTACAGTCGGGTGCACATTTCGCTGGCGTCCCCCAACGACATTCGCAGCTGGTCGTTCGGCGAGGTGAAGAAGCCCGAGACCATCAACTACCGAACGTATCGTCCGGAAAAGGACGGTCTGTTCTGTGAGCGCATCTTCGGGCCGGAGCGCGACTGGGAATGCGCCTGCGGGAAGTTCAAGGGCACCAAGCACAAAGGAATCATCTGCGACCGCTGCGGCGTGAAGGTCACCCATTCCCGCGTTCGTCGGAAGCGCATGGGGCACATCAACCTCGCCGCTCCGGTGGTGCACATCTGGTTCTTCAAGGCCATGCCGTCGCGGCTGGGCGCCTTGTTGGAAATGAAGACCGGCGACCTGGAAAAGGTGGTCTACTTCCAGGATTACGTGGTGGTCGATCCGGGCGACACGCCGCTCAAAGAAAAGCAACTGCTGACCGAGGAGGAGTATCGCCAGGCCCGCGACCAGTACGGCAAGACGTTCACGGCCATGATGGGCGCCGAGTCGGTCAGGGATCTGCTGCAACGGCTTGACCTGGCGAAGCTGTCCGCGGAAATCCGCGAAGATCTGGCCAAGACCGGCAGCAAGCAACGCGAGAAGGACCTTGCCAAGCGCTTGAAGGTGGTGGAGGCGCTTCGGGGGTCGCCCAACGAGGCGGCATGGATGGTGCTGGAGGTCATTCCGGTCATTCCGCCCGACCTGCGCCCCTTGGTGCTGCTGGACAGCGGGAACTTCGCGACCAGCGACCTCAACGACCTCTACCGCAGGATCATCAACCGCAACAGTCGATTGAAGAAGCTGGTCGACCTCAACGCGCCGGAAGTCATCATTCAGAACGAAAAACGCATGTTGCAGCAGGCGGTCGACGCCTTGTTCGACAACGGCCGCTGCCGCCGCCCGGTGCTCGGATCGAGCAACCGCCCGCTGAAGTCCATGACCGACATGATCAAGGGCAAGCAGGGTCGGTTCCGTGAGAACCTGTTGGGCAAGCGCGTGGACTATTCGGCCCGGTCGGTGGTCGTGGTCGGTCCCGAACTGCGGTTGAATCAGTGCGGCCTGCCCAAGAAAATCGCCCTCGAGCTGTACCAGCCGTTCATCATCCGCAAGCTGAAGGAACGCGGACTGGCGGACACGATCAAGTCGGCCAAGAAGATGCTGGAGCGGCGCGATCAAGCGATCTGGGACATCCTTGAAGAGGTGATCTACCAGCATCCGGTGCTGTTAAACCGTGCGCCGACGCTGCACCGAATGGGCATTCAGGCGTTTGAGCCGGTGCTGGTGGAGGGGAACGCGATCAAGATTCATCCGCTGGTGTGCAAGGGCTTCAACGCCGACTTCGACGGGGATCAGATGGCCGTCCACCTGCCGCTGTCCATCGAGTCGCAGGTGGAGGCCCACGTGCTGATGATGTCGACGAACAACATCTTCAGCCCGGCCAACGGCAGCCCCATCATGTCCCCGACGCAGGACGTCGTGCTCGGCGTGTTTTATCTCACGACCGACCACGTGAGCGGACCGGCTGACGAAAAGAGCGCCCCGTCGTTCGGCAGCTACTTCGAGGCGCTGACCGCGTACGACCACAGGCGAATCGCCATTCACGACCGCATCAACGTTCGGATCACGCGGACGCAGGTGGTGGACAACGTCAAGGAAGGTCCGAAAGCGACGCCCAAGAATGGGCGAATCCTGACCACCATCGGACGAATGATCTTCAACGATATTCTTGTGCCGAGCATGCCGTTCTACAACTGCATGTTGTCGCAAAAGGGTTTGGTTCGCGTGGTCGCGGATTGCCATGAAATGCTCGGGCGGTCGGCGACGATCAATCTGTTGGACGACGCGAAAGAAGTCGGATTCAAGTGGAGCACGCTGGCCGGGTTGTCCATCGGCATGAACGACATGCGGGTTCCGGCGGCGAAGCCGAAGATCATCGAGGCCGCGGAGAAGTCCGTCGCCCAGGTTCAGAAGTCCTTCGACGAGGGCACGCTGACGCGGCTGGAGCGATACAATCAGGTGATCGATATCTGGATTCACGCCCGCGAACGGGTCACCGAGGCGATGATGAAAGAGTTGCGCGACGACTACCGGGACAAGGACGGAAACTACAAGAACCCCGGCGATGCGGGATCCACAGCGTACCTCAACCCCATTTATCTGATGACCCAGTCGGGGGCCCGTGGAAGCGTGGACCAGATCCGGCAGCTCGCGGGTATGCGGGCGTTGATGGCCAAACCGTCGGGAGAAATCATCGAGGCGCCGATCAAAGCCAACTTCCGCGAGGGCCTGTCCGTGCTGGAGTATTTCAGTTCCACGCACGGCGCGCGGAAGGGTCTGGCGGATACCGCCTTGAAGACCGCGGACTCGGGGTACCTGACGAGGAAATTGGCTGACGTCGCCCAGAACGTTATCGTCAACCTGTTGGACTGCGGAACGGTCAACGGAATCACCAAGGCGGCCACCTATCGCGGTGAGGAGATCGAAATCCCACTGCGCGAGCACGTCATCGGACGCATGGCCCGCGACGGCATCCGCAACCCGGTGAACGACCAGTTGATCGTGGCCGAGAACGAAATCATCACCAAGGAAATCGCGGCGCGAATCGAAGGTCTGGGGATCGACAAAATCCGCGTGCGAAGCCCTCTTTCCTGCGAAAGCCCGCGCGGCGTTTGCGCCCGATGCTACGGCATGGACATGTCCACGGGGCGGCTGGTCGAAGAGGGGCTGGCCGTGGGCATCATCGCCGCCCAGTCCATCGGCGAGCCGGGAACGCAGCTGACCATGCGTACGTTTCACACCGGCGGCGTGGCCCAGAAGGCGGCGATGGAGAACTCGCTGAAGGCCAGCCAAAAGGGCTTCGCGAAGTACCACGACCTCAACCCGGAGAAGGTCAAGTACGACGACGGGACGAGCGCGATCGTGGTGCTGAAGCGAAACGGCGAGATTGCCGTGGTGGACGACAAAGGGCGTGAGCTTTCACGCGACAAGGTCGCCTACGGGGCGGTGCTGAAGGTGACCGACGGACAGGCGGTCGCGCGGCGAGACGTGTTGTGCGAATGGGATCCGCACATGACGCCCATCCTCGCGGAGGTCGGCGGATTCATTCGCTTCCAGGACGTTGCGGACGGCGAAACCGTCCGGCTGGAGCAGGAGGGCGGACGCTCGCGCTTCGTGGTGATCGAGCACAAGGGTGAAAAGCACCCTCAGATCATCATCGAGGACAAGAGCGGAAAGGTGCTGGATTACCACTACCTGCCCGCCAAGGCACGCATTGAGATGTCGGAGGGGCAGCAGATTCAGCCGGGCATGGTGCTGGCGCGTCAACCGCGAGCGATGGGCGGTACGCAAGACATCACCGGCGGTCTTCCCCGCGTCACCGAATTGTTCGAGGCACGGCGTCCGAAAGAGCCGGCGACGATGGCCGACATTTCCGGCAAGGTCGAGATCCGCCCCGACAAGCGCCGCGGCAAGATGACCATCGTGGTGCAAAGCGACGGCGGCATGGAGATTGAGCATCACGTCCCGCAGGACAAGCACCTGCTGGTCCACGCCGGGGACCATGTGGAAGCCGGCGATCCGCTGGTCGACGGTCCCCTTATTCCGCACGACATCCTGCGGATCCGCGGCGAAGAGGCGTTGTACGTCTATCTGCTCAACGAAGTACAAGCGGTGTATCGCAGCCAGAACGTGGGGATCAACGACAAGCACCTGGAGATCATCATCGGGCAGATGCTGCGCAAGGTGAAGGTGGCCCATCCGGGCGACTCGATTTTCCTCCCCGGCGAGGTGGTGGACAAGTTCCGCTTCCGCTTCGAGAACGAGCGCTTGAGCAAGAGCGTGGTGATTTCCAACGCCGGAGACACCAAGCTGAAGGTCGAGCAAGTGGTGCTGAGGTCCGAGGTGGCGGAGGCCAACGCGGCGGCGGAGGTATCCGGCGGCGAGCCTGCGAAGGGGAAGAAAGCCAAGCCTGCTACCGCGACCACCGTGCTGCTGGGCATCACCAAGGCGAGTCTTTCCAGCGAGTCCTTCATTTCCTCCGCGTCTTTCCAGGAAACGACCAAGATCCTGACGGAGGCGGCCCTGGGCGGGGCCGTGGACGATTTGCGTGGATTGAAGGAAAACGTGATACTGGGGCACTTGATTCCGGCCGGGACCGGCTATCGTCGGTACCAGAAGATTCGAGTGAAGCACCTGGGCGAGCCGATCGCCGCTCCGGTGGAGCAGCCGGCAGAGATCGTCGGGGGGGCTGAGCTGGCCGGGATGATCGCCTTTGGCGCCGGCGGACCAACGATGGACGCTACGGCGGACACCACGCCGGCCTTCTCGCTGGTCGACTCCGCGCCTGAGTCGGCGGTTGTGGATGAGGAGATCGTGGACAGCGGGAATTAGGTTACGAGTTGAGCGAGCGCCGCGGGCGGTTCCTCACACCAACAATCATCATGAACAAGATTCTGGCAACGAGGTAACTGATGCCGACCATCAACCAGTTGATTAAACGTGGACGCCGCGTCGTCACCAAGAAATCGAAAGTGCGCGATATCGACAAGTGTCCGCAGAAGCGGGGCGTGTGCCTGATCGTCAAAACGCAGACGCCCAAGAAGCCGAACTCCGCCTTGCGGAAAGTGGCTCGCGTTCGGCTGAGCAACGGGAACGAGGTGACCGCGTACATTCCAGGCGTGGACCACAACCTCCAGGAGCACTCGATTGTGCTGGTGCGCGGGGGCAGGGTCCGCGATCTTCCCGGCGTGCGCTATCACATTGTTCGCGGGGCCTTGGATACCGCGGGAGTGGAGGCGGACAAGGACGGCCGGCCGCGGAATCGCAGCCGAAGCAAGTATGGCGTCAAGCGGCGCAAATAGACGAACGATTGGGAACCGTCGCGAGTGACACCAGACCGTAAAACAACCGGGCCATTCGAGGGAACGGTATTGTCGATGACCATGACAGGCCGTGCGTTTGGCCGCGGCAAGGCGATGGCCTTTTCGGCGTGGTCCCCGCGAACCCGCCGATTGGCCGCTTCTTTTGCCTTTTGCGCGGCGACCGCGGCGGCCGCTCACGTTAGCGTTCCGGTTCCCGGGACGGTCGTTCCGATGACATTACAGTCGGCGGCCGTACTGTTGTGCGGCTTGGTGTTGCCGCCACCCTGGGCGGCGTCGACGATGGCGGTGTACCTGCTGGCGGGAATGGCAGGGCTGCCGGTCTTCTCGCCAGACTCTTTGGGCGTGTTCGGGCCGACCGGGGGATACTTGGTGGGGTTCCTGGTGGCTGCATGGCTTATGGGCACAGTTCGCGGGGCTTGCGGCGGTTTGATTCCATTGACCGTCGCGGCCATCGTAGGGCAGGTGACGGTCCTTGCCCTCGGCACGGCGTGGCTCGCGTGGTGTACCGGTAACGTTGAGGCTGCGGTATTCGGCGGGCTGGCCCCGTTCGTGGTGAAGGCGATCGTTGAGCTTCTTCTTTCCGTGGGGATGGCGCCGCCGTTGCGGCGCTGGGTGCGGTTGGACGTAACGAGGGTTGGTTGACGGGGTTCAGGATACTTATGGCGTTCAAGAAATTTACAATGTCGGCGGAGCAGATGAAACCGGATACGCGGTACAACAGCGCGCTGGTTTCGAAGTTCATCAACTCGATCATGTTCGACGGCAAGAAGAGCACCGCGACCGCGGTCCTGTATGGCGCGCTCGACCTCGTCGCCAAGCGGGTCAAGGATCGTCCGGTGCTCGAGGTGTTCGAGCAGGCGGTTAACAACTGCAAGCCCAACGTCGAGGTTCGCTCCAAGCGCGTCGGCGGGAGCAACTACCAGGTGCCGATGCCGGTGAACCGCAGGCGGCAGCAGTCGCTGTCGTTCCGCTGGATTCGCGACGCGGCACGGGGTCGCAAGGGCAAGCCGATGGCTGAGTCCCTGGCCCAGGAATTCATCGATGCCTCCAAGGGTGAAGGCGCCGCCGTCACCACGCGAGAAAACGTGCACCGCATGGCCGAGGCCAACAAGGCGTTCGCCCACTTCGCCTGGTAGATTCGTAGCATCGACTTTCAGCAGGCCCGCCTGTCGCGACAGGTGGGCTTTTTGTTGCGCGTCAACCGTGGTCGCAGCGCCGGTCGCTGGAAGACGAACTCGACTACGGGTCGGGATCGGCGCACCGTCGGCCTGGCGGGGCGCGCGGGGCCGCAAGGCCCGAGTTGCCCAGCGGCGTGCGAATGCGGCGTTTTCTTCTATAATCCGCCCATGGCGCTGGACCTTTCCATCATCCGCAACATCGGCGTTGCCGCGCACATCGACGCCGGCAAGACCACGACCACGGAGCGCATCCTGTTCTACGCCCGGCGGACGCATCGCATGGGCGACGTCGACGACGGCACGACGACGACCGATTTCGATGAACAGGAACAGACCCGCGGGATCACCATCTACTCCGCCGCGGTCACGTTCGCGTGGCGCGGCCACACGATCAACCTGATCGACACGCCCGGTCACGTCGACTTCACGGCCGAGGTCGAGCGATCGCTGCGCGTTCTGGACGGCATGGTTGCGGTGTTTGACGCCCGCGAGGGCGTCGAGGCGCAGTCGGAGACGGTCTGGCGACAGGCTGATCGATACCACGTTCCGCGCGTCTGTTTCATCAACAAAATGGATCGCATCGGGGCCGATTTCGAGCACAGCGTCGAGTCCATCCGGAAGCGCCTGGGCGCTCGGGTGGTTCCGCTGCAGATTCCCATCGGGGCCTCCGATTCGTTCGTCGGGTTGATCGACCTCATCGAACAGCGAGCGGTGTACTACCAGGCCGGAGAGCTGGGGGCGACCTTCGAGGAGCGAGAGATTCCTGGGGAGCTGGCGGAAGCGGCGGAATCCGCTCGACATGATTTGATCGAGGCGGCTTGCGAATTCTCGGAAACGCTGATGGAGTCCTACGTTTCCGAGAAACCACCGGACCCGGCCGAGCTTCGCAAGGCGCTGCGGCGTGGAACATTGGAGCGGAAACTGTTTCCGGTGCTGTGTGGCAGTTCGTTGCGCTACATTGGTGTGCAGCGCTTGTTAGACGCGGTGTGCGATTATCTCCCCGGACCGCGGGAAGTTCCGCCGGTGAAGGGAGTCCTGGGCGGTCCGCGCGGCGGAGGGGAGATCGACGTCCATTGCGACGCGAAGGCACCGCTGGCGGCCCTGATTTTCAAGATCATTGCCGAGAAGCCTGTCGACCTGTACTTCGTGCGCGTTTATCGCGGAACGTTGAAGCCGAACATGCGGCTGCTGAATCCGACGACGGGGGAGAAGGAAAATGTCAGCCGTCTGTTCCGCATGTTCGCCAAGCGGCGCGACCAGCTCGACGAAGCCGTCGCCGGCGACATCGTCGCCATCATCGGCCCCAAGGACGCGCTCACCGGGCATACCTTGTGCGACGCCAAGCACCCGGTGATTCTGGAATCCATCCGTTTCCCCGAGACGGTGATCAGCGTCAGCGTCGAGCCGCGATCGTCGCGCGACCGCGACAAGTTGATGGAATCGCTTCGGGCCTTGATGCGCCAGGATCCGACTTTAACCGTGACCGCCAACGAGGAGACGGGTCAGACACTCGTCTCCGGGATGGGAGAGCTGCACCTGGAAGTGGTGACCCATCGACTGCGTAACGACCTCAACGTCGACGTGGTCGTGGGCAAGCCGCGCGTGTCCTATCGCGAGACCGTCCGCCAGGCGGGCGAGGGCGAGGGGCGGTTCATTCGTCAGATCGGCGGGCGCAACCACTTTGCCGTCCTTCGCGTGCGGTTGTCGCCGACGGAACCGGGCGTCCCGCCGACGGGCAGCCGCATTCACTGCCCGTTATCCGCCGAGCAGTTTCTGCCCGAGTTTGTGAAAGCCGCCGAAACCGGCGTCACCGAGGCGGCGCAGAGCGGAATCCTCGGCGGATACCCGGTGATCGACTGGCGGGCGGAGATCGTGTCCGTGCAACAGCATGACACCGACAGCTCGGAGATCGCGTTCGAGAACGCAGCCCGGCTGGCGTTCTACGAAGCCATGAAGAGCGCCAACGCCGTGCTGCTCGAACCGATCATGGACGTCGAGGTCGTGACCGTGGACGAATACTTCGGCGCGATCATCTCGGACCTAAACGCCCGAGGCGGGACGGTGCGGGAGAGCCTTATGCGCGGGCCGGAACGCGTGATTCTCGCTTCCGTTCCCCTGTCGCAGATGTTCGGGTACATCACGCGGCTTCGCAGCCTGTCGCAGGGCCGCGCGACCGCCTCGATGGAACCGTCCCACTACGCCCCGGTGTCGGCATCCGACATGAAGGCCATGGTCGGATAGGCTTCGTCTGCGGCGGCGCCGGAATGCGGTTCTGTCTTCGAATCACGGGGATACCAGCGGCGCACGGTCCGCCCGGCTGATGCGGATGCGGACCCCGCGAAGTTCCTCGGCAAGTCGCTCGGCAAGCGGCGACAGCGCCGGGCGCTCGCTGCTCCAATGCCCCAAGGCGATCGCCGAGGCGCCCGCGCGAAGCATCGACAACGCGTCATGGTGGCGAATCTCGCCGGTCACGACGGCGTCGCCGGGACCGAGTCCGGCGCTGAACGGCAGATTCCCACAGGCGCCGGCGACGACGACAACACGTGAGACCTCGTCTCGCCGCGCGCCGACGAGCTGCACGGAATCCGCCTTGATCGATTTTCGAAGGCGGGTGGAGAGCGCTCCCAGTGTCGTCGGCGCCTTGAACCAGCCGATTCGTCCCATGCCGGCGATGGGTTTCGCTTTCAAGGGATACACGTCGAAGGCCGGTTCCTCGTAGGGATGCACTTGACGCAGGGCCGAGACGACCGCGGCCAGTGATTCCGCCTCGACGATGCATTCCAGGCGGGTCTCGGGCACGCGCTCAAGCCGGCCTCTCTGACCAACGCGGGGGTTGGTTGATGCGCTTCCAAAGAAAGTCCCCTCGCCTTGGAGTCGGAAGCTGCAATGGGAGTAGTCGCCGATGCGACCCGCGCCGGCGTCGAACATGGCCGACGCGACGGTCTCAAGACTCGCCGGGGGTACGAAGACGACGAGCTTGAACTCCGCCCTCTGCGGCGAGTCCACGTTCCCCAGGGGTTCGATGCGCTCGACGCCGCAGAGTCGGGCGAGCACGTCGTTGGTTCCACCTTCCGCCGCGTCGAGGGCCGTGTGGGTGGAATAGATGGCCACGCCGCACCGGACGCAAGTGTAGACCAGGCTGTTCATGTCCCCACTCGGTGCGGTCAACGATTTGAGTGGTCGGAAGATCGGCGGATGATAGGCGAGGATCAGATCCGCCCCGAGACGGCGCGCCTCACCGACCACCGCCGGCGTCAGGTCAATCGCCAAGAGCACGTTCCGCAACCTGCCCGTCCGGTCGCCCACGAGCAGCCCGACGTTGTCCCACTCCTGGGCCAGCGCCGTCGGCGCCACCCGCTCCATGGCCCCGCAGAAGTCCCCGATGGTGACCGTCCTTCTCATGAACGCTTGCACTCCGCCTCGACCAATTGACGGTACGCCGCTTGCAGTTGGCGCGTGATGGGCCCGACCTTCGCGTCGCGGATGTCGTGTCGCTCGACGCGGACCACGGGAAGCACCTGCATGATGGAGTTTGTCAGGAAGACCTCATCGGCGTCAAGCAGGTCGTCAACGCTCAGCGGCATGTCCGCAAAGCCGACGCCCAGGGAGCGCACCAGCTCCAGCACCACGCCGCGAGCGATTCCCGGTAGCACCGGGGTGTCCAGCGGCGGCGTCTGGACAACACCTTCGCGGACCACAAAGACGTTGCTGATCGACCCTTCGGCCAGGTGGTTTTCTGTGTTGAACCACAGGGCTTCCGTACACCGCGCCTGCTGAGCCTCGCGCATTCCCAGCAGTCGCGCGAGGTACGACGTACACTTGTGCCCCGCGAGGGGATCCTGCTTTGACTGGTGGAAGGTGCATATGACGACGGCCACGCCCGTGTCAAACGCGGAGGCTGGGTAGGACGCCAGTGCGGCGGCCGTGGCGCAAACGGTCAATGATGGCATCTCCGCCGCCCCATTCGGCGAAACCGATCCTGAAGTGACGGTCAGGCGAATTCTCGCATTGTCCAGGCTGTTCCGCTCCGCGAGTTCGCGGTACACGGAAGGCGAGGGAAGCTCGCTCGGCTCCATTGGGCGGAGCAGTTTCGCGGCCGATGCCTGCAAGCGTGAGTGATGGGCGTTGAGACGGAAGACTCGACCGTTCTCCCAGCGCATGGTTTCGAACAGTCCGGCGCCGTGCAGCCAGCCGCCGTCGAAGATGCTCACGCTTGCTTCATCAACTCCGACGAATCTCCCGTTGAGGTAGACGATCTGACTCATGCTCGGACGACCTCCGCCTGCAGACCTGCCATGTCGCAACCGACCGCCCGGCTGAGGGCCGCCAGTTTGGCGAGCACCTCGTCGTATTCCTGTTCCGGATCGCTCTCGGCGACGATGCCGCCGCCGGCGTGGAGGTGGACGGTCGTACCCTGCTTGACGATGGTGCGGATGGCGACGTTGAGGCAGACGGCGCCGTCGAGGCCGATGCGACCGATCGCCCCGCAGTAGACGCCGCGGCGAACCGGCTCCAGCTCGGAGATGATCTGCATGGCCCGAATCTTGGGCGCGCCGGTGACCGACCCGCCGGGGAACGTTGCTTCCAGCAGATCGCGAAATCCCAGCGAGTCGCGTAACTGGCCTTCGATCGTGGCTACTCGATGGAACACCGTGGGGTGTTCCTCGATGGCCCCGGGATCGATCACCCGGACGCTCCCGTATTCACAGACACGTCCGAGGTCGTTGCGGAGCAGGTCGACAATCATAGTTAGTTCCGCGCGATCCTTTTCGCTGGTGGCGAGTTCGTGGCCAAGTCGGCGATCCTCGTTGGGGTCCCCCGTCCGTCGGCGCGTGCCCTTGATCGGTCGGGTTGTCACCCGCCGTCCCTCCGTGCAAAGGAACAGTTCCGGCGACGCGGAGATGATCGAGAAGTCGCCGTAGTCGAGGAGCGCCGAGAAGGGAGCGGGGCTGACGCGGCGAAGTTGGGCGTACAGCTCCGCGGCGGGAGCGTCCGACTGCGCCGAAAACCGCGTCGTGAGATTCACCTGATACACCTCGCCCGCGAAGATGTACTCCTTGATCCGACCGACGCGCTCGGCGTGCGCTTTCGGTGTGAAGTTGGGGCGCAGCCTCGTGGCGCTGCGTGGCGCGGGAATCGGCGGTTCCGGAGGATCGCGCTCGGCTGCCTTGAGGAGGGCAGCCAATGATTCGAGACGCTCACGGGCCGGGGGGCTTTGATCGTCCAGTGCCTCGCGGCGATCTACGGCCTCGACTCGCCATTGCCCGGTTGCGTGGTCGAACACCGCAGCCGTGTCGTAGAGCGCAAACACAGCCAGCGGAACATCCGGGCCTGGTTTGTCGCGCCAGGTGATTTGTTCGAGATCCAGACCCGCTTCGTAGCTCAGGAAGCCGATCCACCCGCAACCGACGCACGAGTTGGCTGGGTCCGTCAGGTCCGTGTATTGGCAGATATTCGCCGCAAGTTCGGACAACGCTGATGCGGCCCCACCGTTAGTCGAATGCCTTATTTCCGACGAGCCGCGGACGCCTGCCCCGTCGCCGTCAGGGGTCTGATCCGGTGCCCTGGCTGGGTGATCCGGCCGCGCCCTTCCGCCGACCGGAACTCGAACGACCACCGAGGGGCGGCAGGCGAGAATCGAATACCGCCCCTGGCCGTTCACGTCGAGCGAGCTTTCGAGGATCGCCGGCATGGCCTGGCGCGCGATGCGCATGGCCACCGAAGCGACCGACGGACACGCGTCGGCAAGCTGTGAAATGACGCACCACCCCGACCCCGGAAGACCGTTCATTGCCGGACCAGTATACCCGGTTCGCAGAGGTTTGTGCGGCGCGCGGTTCCGCTCCGAACCTGCTGCGATTCGAATGAATGATGTGCGTTGACAAGCTGGGCAAGAAAGGGTAGGTTTGGGGTCGGGCGCGGAAGAGCCTTGCTTGAATAGCGTACTGACGGGGACGGAGGACCGTTTGCCATGCTGACGAGGAGTGTCAGACACATCCAGCGTTGTTGGTTATCCATGGGGCTTTGTGCTGTAACTTTGGGTTGGCGAACCCCCAGTCCATTGCTTGCCCAGAGCGAGGCGGCCAAGGTTGCCCCTCCAGCGGAGGCGGCGAAAACGGACACCGGGGCGGTCGCGGAAGATCCCGCAGCGAGGAACTCCGAAAAGTCGGGGACCGTGACCGCTAACGATGTCTACGTCCGAAGCGGCGACAGTCTGAACCATTATCCGATCTGCAAGCTGAACGCCGGGGATCGCCTCACGGTCGTGGCCGAACGAGGTGAATGGTACGAGGTACTTCCTCCCGACGGTACGTTCAGCCTCGTTTCCGGCGATTATGTGGACACCACGGATGGTCAGAGCGGGACAATCAACGGCGATAACGTGCGCGTTCGCGCCGGGTCGCTGCTCAACGAGAACAAGTACACCGTGCAAACGATGCTCACCAAAGGTGACGTCGTGCAGGTTCTCGGCAGGAACCCCGACGGTTTTCTGAAGATCAAGCCGCCGCGCGGTGCGACGGTCTGGATCAACAAGCAGTTCGTGTCGATCGAAGGTGCGGTGAAGGCGAAGGATTCCCGCGACGCGCCGGTTGCTTCGGCGACGCCAGGGACCAAGCCCGAGCCGGTGTCGCCGGCGGATCCACCGCGCGCCGATTCGCCCGGTTCCGGCGTATTGGCGATGCCTACGTTGAAGAAGTCACCCTCCGCATCGTCGCCTGTTTCACCTTTGTGGTGGAAGAGGTTTGAGGAGGCCGACGAAGCGCTGCGGGCCGAGCTGGAGAGATCCCCAGCCGAGCAAAACATCGTCGTCGCCGTCGATCGTTTTCGCCCGATCGCGGAACAGAATGAGGATGGTTATGCGAAGGAGTACGCTGAGGCTCGCCTGGCGGAAATGAAGAATCGGGTGGACCTCGCCGATGCGATCCAGGCTGTCCGCCGCCTGGGGGATGACGCCGACGCGAAGCGCATCGAGTTCATGAACAACCGAGCGGGCATTCCGCACCCGACGGTTCCGGTTCCGGCAGGGATCCACATTCAGGGAGAACTGCGGACCTCGGCGCTGTATCCGCCGGGATCGTCCACGGTCCGCTATCGGTTGATCGACCCAACGACCTCGGAGGGACGCACCGTCGGGTACGTGGAGATTCCGGGCGACACGTCGATTCGCGTGGAAGAGTTTCTTGGGCGATACGTCGGCGTGCGGGCGTCGAAGAGTCGGCTGCAACCGGATAGCATTGATCCCGTACCTATCTACGTTGCGGACGAATTGGTTCCGCTCGAGGCGCCGTCGGCGACGACGCCCACGGGCGGCGAGAAGTAGACGGCGGACCGCGTGCCTCGGCGGGCAATCCGCCTTGGTGGCGGTCGAGAAAGGATATGGCGAATATGGTGCGGTTTCACCGTCTTTCACGGCGACTTGCCGGGCTGCTTGCCGCCGGGACGCTTCTTCAGGCCGGCAGTTGTGCCTTCGACACGCGGGAGCTGGGCGCCCAGCTCGTCACTTCGGTGGTCAATAACTTCATCGCGAGTTACGTCTTCGGGGCTTTCAACCTCGTCGGTCCCTGACCGCTGTTTCGGGTGCAAGGCTCCTTGATCCCGTCCGTTCGGCGTTGCGCCCGTGCTTTGCGCGGCCGATGTCGCGCGTCGCTCACGGCCCCCGTGGCCGAACATTTCCGGGGTTCAAAACTCGTTGCTGCCATGCGATAATCGCGCCCGTTGGAGGTGACCATGGCACGAACGCACCGGCGGAAGCGAACGGCACGCAATCCCAGATCACGCGGCAGGCGTCCCATCAAACCCGCGCTGAGGAAGAAGAAAGGCCCGCACCGTAAACGTCGGCCCAAAGCGCAGATTACGGCTCCGATTGGAGTTCCACCGCTTTCGGCGTCGGCGCTCCGCTGGCGGTGCGATCCCCAAAGCCTCGCCTTCCAGTCCACGGCCGAGGTCGAGCCGATCGTAGGCGTGATCGGGCAGGACCAGGCTGTTGACGCCTTGCGCTTCGGATTGGAGACCAACGCGCCGGGGCAGCACGTCTTCGTGCGGGGCATCACCGGCACGGGGCGCATGACCCTGATTCGACGGCTGCTTGGTGAGGTTCGTCTTTCGTGTCCCGAGACGCGCGATCGGTGTTACGTTCACAACTTCTCTCAGCCCGATCGGCCGCGGTTGCTGACCCTCCCGCGGGGGCGCGGTCGGGGGCTGGCGCAGCGCGTGGACGAACTGGCGGACTTTATCCGCGACGACCTCAAGGGCGCGCTGGGAGCGGAGGCAATCGTCGCCAAACGCCGCGGGCTGGAGGAACAGACTCAACGCCAGGTCCAGGCGATCGTCGAGCCGTTCGAAAAACTGCTCGAAGACGCCGGGCTGGCGCTGGTGAGTTTCCAAGTGGGGTCGATCGTGCAATCCGCGATCGTCCCGCGGTTCGACGGAAAACCGGTCTCCGAGGACGAGTTCGAGCAGCTTCGTTCGACCGGACGAATCACCAAGGAAGAGTTTTCTCGGATCAGGGACACCATAGAACGGTATCAGTCGCGTCTGATCGAAATCACGGCGAAGGTGAACGAAGTTCGGGCGACCCTTTCCAATGAAGCCGGTGGACTCTGGCGGGAAGAGGCCTCCAGCATCTTGAGGCGGCTGACCGAGCCGATCGCGCGAGACCACGACGGTCCGGAGGTCAAGAGTTTCCTTGACGACATCGTGAGCGACGTGGTCCACCGCCGTCGCCGCGCGCTCGAGAAGGAAGCCGATTTCACGCGCCTCTATCGGGTCAACGTCATTCTGGGCCACGAATCGGGAGATTCGTGTTCGATCGTCGTGGAAACCACGCCCACTCTGGCGAACCTGCTGGGAACCATCGACCACACCATGATGCGCGGGGAGGCTGCCTTCACCGATCACCTGCTGGTGCGTAGCGGATCGCTTCTTCGCGCCGACGGCGGATACCTGATTGTCGAAGCCCGCGACCTGCTTCGTGAACCGGGCGCCTGGCGGGTGCTGGTGCGGACCCTGCGGACGGGGCTGCTGCAAGTTGTTCCTGCGGAGGCGATCGTTCCCTGGTGGGGACCGGCGCTGAAGCCGGAACCCATCGACGTCAACGTCAAGGTCGTGCTGCTGGGCGACTCGGAAATCTACTATCTGCTCGACGAGTACGACCCGGATTTTCCCGACCTGTTCAAGGTGCTCGCCGATTTCGATGCCTTTGTCGCCCGCGACGAACGGGGGATCAATGATTACGCCAGGGTGCTCGCGCGAATTGGATCGGAGGAACGGCTTCCTCCATTCGACCGCACGGCGGTTGCGGCCTTGGTGGAACATGGCGCGAGAATCGCGGCCAGGCCGGGCATGCTCACCACGCGGTTCGGAAGGCTCGCCGACATTGCACGCGAGGCCGCGTTCGTGGCCGCCAAGGTCGGTGCGACGCAGGTCGGCGCGGGCGACGTCCGCCAGGCGGTCGCCCGCACGAAACAGCGTGCCGAACTTCCCTCGCGGCGCTTTCGCGAACTGGTCGCCAGCGGCACGATCCGGGTGGCCACCCGAGGCGCCGAGGTTGGGCAGGTGAACGGATTGGCCGTGCTGCAGGCGGGTCCGCTGACATACGGATTCCCCGCGCGAATCACGGCCACCATCGGCGCCGGGTCCGCCGGCGTCATCAACATCGAGCGCGAGGCCGACCTCAGCGGTGCGATTCATACCAAAGGTTTTTATATTCTGGGCGGATTGCTGCGCTATCTCCTGCGGACCCTGCATCCGCTGGCGTTCGACGCGTCCGTCGCGTTTGAGCAGAGCTACGGCGGAATCGACGGCGATTCGGCTTCGGGGGCTGAGATCTGTTGTCTTTTGAGCGCGCTCACCGACGTACCGCTGCGGCAAGACTTGGCCATGACCGGCGCGATCGACCAGGTGGGCCATATCCTCGCCATCGGCGCGGTAAACGAGAAGATCGAAGGCTTTTACGACGCTTGTGCGGATTCGGGGCTGACGGGGACGCAGGGGGTCATCATTCCGCGCTCCAACGCCGGTGATCTCATGCTTCGTGAGGACGTGGTGGCTTCGTGTGCCTCGGGAAGGTTCCAGGTCTGCGCCGTGGACACGGTCCACGAGGCGTTGGAATGTTTGACGGGAATGCCTGCGGGCCGGCGACAGCCCAACGGATCCTATCCGCCGGGGACGGTCCTCGCTCTCGCCTTGGACAAGGCCTTTGAGTATTGGCTGAAAGCGTCGCAGCGTGGAGATCTCCTCGCCCCACCGCCACCCGAGGAAACGGCCGAGCGACCAGCCGGCCGCCGCCGTCGTAACCTGCGCGGCCAAGCCGGCACCGCGCACGCTCGAAAACCACGGAGCGCGTGACTGCACCCACGTCGGCGCGTCGACCCAATAGCCGCCTCGCAGGCTTGTCGCACCGCGCGCCATCCCGCCGGGTTCAGTGGGACTTTCCGTAGCCCGCGAACAAATCGGTGCATCGGCTCCCAATCTCAGGAAAGTCGTCCCGTACTTAAGAATGACGCGGCGACCGCATCCAAGTCGCGTTGGTCGCAAACTCGCTCGGTGAACAGAAAAATCCGGAGCCTGATGATTGCATCGCTCGCTGAATTGAGATATATTGCTGCCGAGGTTGGGGGTAGCGCTGTTCCACGGGACATCGGCTGATCGTTCATCTCCTCCCGCCGATGCGACGCGAACTGTGGTGAATGGGCCGGCGACGAGCATCAACGTCGCCGTGAGCGCGCGGACTGACACGACGGCAATTCTGCTTCGCGGCAATCGCACTCACGGACAAGAGGACGTGCGCGGCTTTGCTTCCGCCTGCGCGTGGAGGGGAGGCAGACTCCTCCGATGAGAGTTTCACCGCCGACGCGACTGAGTCTTCTCTCGACGGGAATCGGGCTTAACCCCGGCGATGTGTTCCCGTCCATAGTGCCGCAACGAGTCTCAAGCACCTCGCGCCGACCCGCAAGAAATCCCGCCACCAACAAACCGCTCCCTTCTCTAGGTGGAGCGGTGGACGATCCGGATAGGGCACATCTGCAGCATCAAGTTGTGGGAGGAATTCGTCATGAGCAGTCAAACGATACCAGTTCCTGGGCAGCAATCGTGGCGTAGGTGGATGCGTTGGGTGGCAGTCGTCACCGTTGTGACGGTGCCGTTGATGTATGCTGGGGCCGGCGCCGCCGGAAAGCGGGACGTTGCGTCTTCACCCCCGGCCGAACCGGAGGTCATCATCAGCGACGTCCGCACCGTAGCGGTTCTCGACGATGAGCTGGCGCGTTCGCGCGACCGTGTCGATGGCCTCGGGAGCGGGGAGTCGGCGGCGGCGCCGATCCAAAGCCCGGAGGCCTGTTGTTTGGGCGACGGGCGTTGCGTGGACACGCCGGTCGGGAGCTGCGCGGCCCAGCAAGGCGACCCCCAGGGCCCGGGCACAAATTGCCTTGGGACGCCGGTCGCATGCAGCGCGCACAAGTGGGCTCAGCCGCCCGTTCCCGGAGCGACCGGGAATGTGTTTTATGGTTGGGATCAGCATTCCGTGTGGGATTACAAACTGGAGGGCCCTTCCAGCATAGTGGCGGACGACTGGGTCTGCGATTCCACGGCGCCGGTAAGCGACATTCACTGGTGGGGTTCCTACGTCGGATGGAAAGGGCAGCTGCCGCCCGGAAGCCTGCAGCAGCCGCCGGTGGACCATTTCCACATTCTGTTCTGGGATGACGTTCCGGCGGGCACGGATCAGGCGTTTAGCCACCCTGGGAAGGTGCTCTGGGAGATCGTGCGTACGGTCCCGGGCACGAATGAGACATTCGTCGGTTGGGATATCAACCCGGCGACCGGGCAGTTCGAATCGACGTTCCGCTACGACCTCGACTTGAACCCGGCCGAATGGTTTTACCAGGCGCCAAGCCCGGCTCCCGCCGTGTACTGGGTGACGATTGCGGCCTGCTATGAACCGAATCCCATCGGTGGACCGTTCCCCTGGGGATGGAAGACCCGGCCTCGCGATCCAACCTCTCGCGCGCCGGATGCGGCGGTCAATATCTTCGAACCCTGGTGGGCAGTCCCCGGCTCGACGTACGTTCGCGGCGAGCCAATCTGCTGGCCGGGGCCGTCGCCGTGTCCGGTGGACAGTCAGTGGGACATGGCGTTCGAGCTTACGTCCAAAATGCCCCTCGGTGTATTCAAATGGTTGCAGCGCCCGGATACCGCCACGGCGGGAATGGACGTCCACGCAACCACGCCCTATGTCTTGGCGGACGATTTTCCGTGCACCATCACCAGTGACATTTCGCAGGTGACGATCTGGGGATCGTTCTATCGCGACGTATTCCCAGGTTCGCCCGGCGATCCGGGAACGGGCCCGGGTAATCTCTGGTTTCGCCTGAGCTTCCACAACGACGTGCCCGCCGGGCAGAACCCGGATCCATCCGTCACTTGGAGCACGCCGGGAATCCTGTTGTGGACCCGTACTTTTGCTCCGGGAGAGTTCATCGTCGGACCCTGTGGGACGGACCTGCTCGAAGGGTGGTTCGAGCCGCCGGGGTTCTATGATCCGTTCGGGGACACGATGTGCTTTGCCTATACGTTCCTGTTGAACCCGCTGGAGTTTGTGCAGCGAGGCACGCCGGATGCGCAGCAGATCTACTGGCTGGACGTTGAGGCTTTTCCTCCCACGGCCGGATCGTTCTTCGGGTGGAAGACATCGGTGGATCACTGGAACGACGACGGCGTGTGGAACGTTTTCGGGATGCCGCCTCCCGGTCCATGGCAGGAGCTGAGAAATCCGCCCGGGCATCCGAGCGCGGGTCAGTCCATGGACCTTGCGTTCGAGCTTGCGGGTACGGTATACGAGGAAACCCTGAAATGGTCTCAACCGCCGGCTGCCTATGACCAGTGCTTCCGCGGCTGGAATGAGTTTTCGGTTTACGGCGGGCAATGGATTGTGGCGGACGATTGGCCCTGTGAAACCAATCGTCCGATTACCGATATTCATTGGTGGGGATCCTATCTCGGCTGGGATCGCGACCTCCCGCCGGTGGATGGACCGGATGGTTTCCATATCGGAATCTGGACCGATGTCCCGTTTATGCCTCCAGGGTTCAGCCATCCCGGCGAGATGCTCCGGGAGTGGTTCGTTTCGCGGTTCATGTTGAACGAGCGGGCGGTTGGATGCGACGCCTTTGAAGCGGCCATCGCGCCGGAGACGTGTTTCAAGTACGATTGGTCGCCCGACGTGGTGCTGTTTGAGCAGCCGGACGCAACGTGCAGCGTGTACTGGGTCAGCATCGCCGCCCACTACCCGAACTTCTGCGCGTGCCATGGCGATCTCGACGGCGACGGGATTGTGGATGCGAGGGACTTGGCGATTCTAACCTCCTGTTTTGCGCTGCCTCCGACGGGAGTCTGCGAGCGAGCGGACATCAATTGTGACGGAAGCATCGGTGCGGCTGACTTGGACGCCTTCAATTGCCTGTTCGGGGGCGGTTTGCCGGAGCAGTGCTGTCCGGGGACCACTCCGATCCTCCCCGCAAACCCATGGGGATGGAAGACTCGTGAACACATTTACATGGATGACGCCGTGCGGATGTTTGCACCGACAAGGCCGGGCGTCGGATCGTACTTTGAAATGGGCGAGGCAATTCAGTCTCCGGCAGGTGTCTCCTGGGACATGGCGTTTGTGCTGACCAGCCCCGTGCTGAACGAGGGATGCTGCTTCCTGATGGCCGTCGAACCGGTCTGTCAGGATCTCCCACCCACCCAATGCCAGGGGATGGCCGGTATTCCTCAGGGACCGGGGACGGTTTGCTCGGCTCCTGCGAACTGGGAGGCATGTTGCACGCCGGACGGAACGTGCAGGGTGATCGACCCGTTGTGCTGCAACGATCTCGGTGGGACAGCGCTGGGACCGGGAAGCGTCTGTGGTGGGGAGCTTAACGCATGTTGTCTTACAGACGGAACCTGCGTGATGGCCGACCCGACCTGCTGCCCGTTGCTGGGCGGAATTGCTCAGGGACCGTTTAGCGAGTGTACCGCGGCGGAAGCGTGTTGCATGAACGACGGATCATGCCGCGACCTCGACCCGCTATGTTGTCGCGAACTGGGCGGCGTTCCTCAGGGAGTAGGCACCGGATGCGTCGACACGCTGAAGGCTTGCTGCCTGCAAGACGGGAGCGGCAACTGCAAGGACGTCGACCCGGTCTGCTGTGACGACATCGGCGGAACCCCTTCGCCGATTGGAGCGCCGCTGTGCCTCGGCGATCAAAACGGAACCGGCGTCGACGATGCCTGTGAGGTTTTGGCTCAGGCGTGTTGCCTGCCCGAGGGGCGTTGTGTCGAGGTCGAGTACGCCAAGTGTGTTGCACTCGGCGGCGATCCGCAGGGCCCGAACACAATCTGCGACATGCGTATCTGCAATCCGCTGAAGTGGGCGCAGCCTCCGACCTACGGACCGACGATCTCTCCATCGCAGCAATGCTTCTGGGGGTGGGACCAGCTTTCTCATTACCAGTGCTGCGAAATTGTGGCTGACGATTGGGCCTGCGACAGCAACCAGCCGGTGACCGACGTTCATTGGTGGGGTTCGTATTGGAACTGGACGACACGCGAGGCTCCGCCGCCGACGCCGGACTTCCCGCAGCTCTTCCACATCGGAATCTGGAAGGACGTTCCGGCCGGCCTGGACAGACCGTTCAGTCATCCAGGGACCATGATCTGGCAGGCGCTTGTGCCCCGGGCGGCGACCAACGAGCGGTGGGTCGGGTGCGACGAGTATCCGGGTATGCCGCCCGACGCGTGCTTCCGATATGACTTCCAGATTCCAGAGTCCGAGTGGTTCTATCAGACGCCCTCGACCGATCCGACGATTTACTGGATCAGTATCGCGGCCTGGTATATGCCCGGTCCCCCGCAAATCTTCCCCTGGGGATGGAAGACGCGGGAGCATTTCTTCAACGACGACGCCGTCGTAATCCTCGACCCGAACATGCCCGTGCCGGGGATGGAGTTCCGCGACGGGCGTCCGTTGGAAACGCCGGATGGAGTCTCGTGGGACATGGCCTTTGTGCTGACCACGCAGACGCCGGGACGGACGAAGTGGGAACAGTGGCCGAAGCCGACCCTTCCCGGTCTGCATGCGCACGACGGCATCGTGCTGGCCGACAATTGGGAATGCACGGGCGGAAAGATCACCGACTTCCACTGGTGGGGCAACTACGAACTGGGCGACCAGGGCAATGAGGAGCGTGGGGCGGGAATCCTCTGTATGAACCTCAGCCTGCACGCGAATCGTCCGGGCGGTCCGTGGTGTGTGCCGATGGATCCTCCTTTGTGGGGTGTCTGTGCGCTGTTCGATCCGCTGGGTGAGACGTTCACCGGGATGATCAACAGCGAGGGAAGCAAGATCTACCGCTACGACTTTGAAATGACCCCAGCCCACAACCAGATCCCCGGCGAGATCTACTGGCTGAACATCGAGGCGATTCCGATGGATCCGCGAGAGCCGGCTTTGTGGCGTTGGCAGGAGGCGGCTCGAAACCCGGTTCCGCGGCTGTGTCCGGCGGCGCAGAAGGGAATGATTCCGGAATGGATGTCGATCACTTGGGCGGAGGATCCGCCGCTGTACACCGACCTGGCCTTCGCGGTGACTTCGACGCTGTACAAGCCCAGGCCTGATATGGACGGCGTCGACAAAAATCGCTACGTCTCCTTCGTTGTTCCGCCGGAAAACGCCGGGCAGCCCATGGCGATGCGGGTGGCGCTGACCTCGTTGCAGCGTCCCTATCCGCCGAATATTCCGCAATACCCGCCACAAGACTTCTCGGCGTATGAGGGACAGTATCGGTACGTCCAATTGGTTCGCAATGAACTGGGCAATCCGGTGACGGATTGCCAGGACTCGATCGTGCAGCACACCTCGTTCAAGTGTGCCATGTTGGGATGCACGCCGGAGTATCGCGACTGGGCGGCGGAACTTGGCGGAGCGGTGCTGCACGTCACCGGGGCGGAAGTGGTGCCCAGCTCAGCCTACGACGTGACGCTGCTTGCAGCATCCTGCGCCGGAGTGGAGGCGACTTGCGGAATGACCTCGGCCCCGTTGACCATCAACACGGCCCGATGGGCGGACGTGGCTCCTGGGTATCAACCGATACCTCCTCCGCCTCCTCCTCCGCCGACACAACCCAATGTGCTCGACATCGCGGCCGAGGTGGACAAGGTGAAGGATCTGCCGACGGGAACTTACAGTAAACCCCAGATGCAGTTGCAGGCGAACGTGCCCAATCCGCGGGCGAACGTGAACGTGTTGGACATCGCCAACGCCGTGGATGCGGTGAAGAACAAGGCCTATCCGTTCTCGGGGCCGTGCGCGTGTCCGTCGGCTCAGCCGTGCAGTCCGGCGAACTTCTGCGGGACGCACGCCGATTGTGCGTCACCGCGGAAGTGCGTCGGCGGCGCTTGTGTCTTGCTTGACGCATGTGAACGTTGCGCGCCGTAAAACGTTGGAACCCGCGAGGGAGATCGAGGCAGTAGGGGCAAGCGCCATGGACTCGGCGCTTGCCCTCTGTTGCAAAGCGCGACGTGGAGGCGCGATCGCCGGGCCGGTCAGTCGAATACGACCGTCTTGTTGCGGTTGACGAGGATGCGGTCTTCGACGTGCTGCCGCACCGCGGTGGCCAATACGACGCGTTCGAGGTCGCGGCCCTTGCGGACCATGTCCTCGATGGTGTCGCGATGGTTCACCGGAATGGTTGACTGGGCGATGATGGGACCGTCGTCGAGTTGGTCGGTCACGTAGTGACTGGTCGCGCCGATGATCTTTACGCCGCGCTCGAAGGCCTGATGATACGGCTTCCGTCCCGCGAACGCGGGGAGGAAGCTGTGGTGAATGTTGATGATCCGCTCCCGGAACCGGGCGACGAACGCCGGCGAAAGCACCTGCATGTAGCGGGCGAGCACGAGGGTGTCGACGGCGCATTCGTCGAGCAGGCGGAGCATCGTCTGTTCCGCCGCCGACTTGCCCTCCGCCAAGGACGGCAGGTGATGGAACGGCAGATTGAAACTCTCGACGTTGTTTCGCAGCACGTCGTGGTTGCTGATGACCAAGGGGATCGCGGCCCGAAGTTCACCGGTGCGCCATCGCCAGAGGATGTCGTTGAGGCAGTGATCCTCGCGGCTGACGAACAGCGCCACCCGTTTGACGTCGTCGGCCCAATGGACGCGCCAGCGCATGTTGAAACGATCCGCCACCGGCTGCCAGGCGCCGTGGAAGGACTGCTTCGCCAGTCCGAAGCCGTCGGGGTCGATCTCGATGCGCATGAAAAACTCGCCCGCGGCGGGGTCGGTGTGCTGGTCGGCGTCGAGAATGTTGCCGTCGTGAAGGGCGACGAAGTTGGCGACCGCCGCGATGATTCCGCGTGCGTCGGGACAGGTGATGAGCAGCTTGACGGTTCCCAAAGACACCCCTGATTCCTGTCCTTGTTGTGGTTGGCCGTTTGCCAGTCCGTGAGCCGGGCGCCGGCTCGAGGTTACAGAACGCGCTTCGCTCTCGCTGGGCGCAAGCTCCCGTCGACGGGTTGGACCCATGTTCGAGATGATACGGTGGTTGCTCTCCTCATCACCTGTTCTTCGTTCCAGCCTCCATCCGGCGTTGCTGGGCGGACCAAGGGTGGTGTAGATAGAATCGACCGGACGCGCGACAAGTCTTAGAGCATTCCGTCGCATCGAGCAAGCCGTTGGAGTCAGCCCGCGAGACGTGGGCCGCCAGGAGCCGCGGCTTGGGAGCAAATCCGTCTATGGACGGGAATGCGATCCCGTTGCGGACCACGCGGGATGCCGGAACAATGCGGACATGTCCGGCGCAAGCGGCCACCTCCATTCCAGCGGCGAGGCGCGAGGCACGCCGCCCTCACCTACGCCGTCCGGTGCCACGAATCCACGCCTTGGCGTTGTTTGGGTTCTGGCGACGCTCCCCCTTGCGGCGCTGTTCATGCTTTATTCTGCGGACGTTCCCATCGGGCAGCCGTTCTTCTTGATCTATCGCTACTCGCCGTGGAGCGCGGTGCGGGGGCTGCACGCCGTTCCCGCGGCGGTCGTCGGACTGATCGGCATCTTTGTGCTCTCGCGCGGCCGGCGCGAGTCGGGTCGAGTCGCGGGCTGGGCCATGCTCGTCGCCGGCGTCACGTACGGCTTTCTGGTTCTCTGGACGTTCTTCGCTCCTCCGAACTATGTTGCGCAGCACAGTTTCAACATGCTTTCTCCGTCGCATGAAGGCGCGTTCGTGATGGAGGGGCGGAACGTCGCCTCGGTTCGGGATTACGTGACGCGCGACTTTTTCGAGCGTCTGAAGCTCTCTCCCGAACAGATGGCGGGGCGACGGGTGCTGAGCAATCCGCCCGGCATGACCGTGGCGTCGATCGTCGTGGAGCGATTCGTCGAACAGTCGGGGTGGCTGCGCGCCGCGCTGGTGGACTGGTTCGGTCTGTCCGAACTGGACGATGCCGCGCAACGGGCGTCGTTCGCGTCGGCGCTGGCTTTCGCAATTCTGTTGACGCTGCTGTGGGGCGCATCGCTGCCCGCGGCGTACAGGTGTTGCCGACTCTGGCTTTCGCCCCGGCCGTCGATGGTGGTCGCGTTTGCCTGCGCGTTCAATCCTGCCACGGTGAGCTTCTCCCCGGGCAAGGATTCCGCACAGGCGTTGACCGGCTTGCTGATCGTGACGACGTGGATGGCGGCGTACGTGCGGAAGAGAAAACTCCTGGGATTCGCCTCCGGGGTGGTGCTTGCGGCGGCGACGATGATCGGATTGATTCATGTCTGGGTTTTTCTGACCGTTTCCGCGGCGACGTTGTGGGACGCGGCCCGCTCGCGCGGAGCGTCTTTCTGGATGACGCGATGCGCCCTGCCGTCATTGCTTGGGGCGACGGTTGCGATGGCGGTCGCGCGGGTTGCGCTGGGCTGGAACATCCCGTTGACGGTGTATCGCGTGGCTCAGCGGTACGGGGAGATTCAGTTGCCGATCATCACAGATCCGCTCTGTTGGACATTGCTTGGTCTCCCCATGTTCCTTCTGTTTGTCGGGGCCACGCCGTGGGGGCTGAGCGGGGACGGTGCCATCAGCCGAGCGGATCCGACCTCCAAGTTGGGACGACGACTGATGGTCTGCCTCATTCTCGTGATGACGTACACGTACTTCTTCGGGAACAACAGCGAGACCCCGAGGCTTTGGATACCGTTCATTCCGATTCTGATCCTGTCGCTTGCCCTGACACGCCGATCGTGCCGCGAGGACCATCCCGCTTTCCGGCGGATGATGACCATCCTCCTGTGCCTTCAGTTGCTCTTCACGTTGGCCCACTGGTCGTTGATGGACGTGCGGGAGAGCGAGTACCGACTCTCGACCGGAAGGATGTGGAACTGAGCACCTTGTGAGAACGTCGGTCGCGGTGGGAGGACCGGTCCGATGTTCGCTTTGCGCGGTCTGGGCATGGGCGTCAACCCCTCATCGTAGCCGACGGCAAAGATCGACGTTGTCGCTCACGTCATGATCGACCTTCCCTCCTATGTTGAACGGGCGGACGGCGTTAGAATTGCGGTATGGGCAAGACGAATCGCAACGGACGAACCACGACGCCCCTGACCTACCGCGACGCGGGCGTCGACGTGGACGCCAACACCGTCTGGGTTTCGGCCATCAAATCGGCCATGCAAAGCACCTACGGTCCGCGCGTCTTGAAGGACCGGCACGGCGGATTTGCCGGGCTTTTCCGCCTCGACTACGACGAACAGATTCTCCGCAAGAACTACAAGCGCCCGGTTCTCGTCGGCTGCACCGACGGCGTGGGGACCAAGGTGCTTCTGGCCGTCGAGATGAACAAGCTCGACACCATCGGCATCGATCTGGTGGCCATGAACGTTAATGACCTCATTACCTGCGGGGCCGAACCACTGTTTTTCCTTGACTACCTCGCGGTTCACAAACTCGATCCCCAACATCTCTTGCAGGTGATTTCGGGGGTGGCAGCGGGGTGCCGAGAGGCCGGGTGTGCGTTGCTGGGCGGCGAGACCGCGGAGATGCCGGACGTCTACAAGCGGGGCGACCTCGACCTTGCGGGCTTCGCCGTGGGTGTGGTCGAGTACGCGCGGAGGGTCGACCCCCGCCGCGTTGAGCCGGGGGACGTGATCATCGGGTTGCCGTCCAGCGGCGTGCATTCCAACGGGTACACGCTGGTTCGCAAGCTGGTGGCGCGTGCCGGTTGCGCGCTCGACGGGATATGCGGAGAACTCGGCGAATCGGTCGGTGAGGCGCTGCTGCGGCCGACGCGAATTTACGTCGAGGCCGTCCGCGCGGTGATGAAGCGGTATTCCCGAAAGCGGGTGGTCAATGGAATGGCCCACATCACTGGCGGCGGGCTGAAGGAGAACATCGCCCGGGTGTTGGCGCCGGACTGCGACGCGATCATCCGCCGGACCGCCTGGAAGCCTCCGCCTATTTTTGAGTTCCTTCGTAAGCTCGGAACCACCCGAAGCGAGATGTTCAAGGTGTTCAACATGGGCATCGGTTACGTGTTCATCGTTCGCCCCTTTTTCGCGACGGCGGTCATGAAAACGCTGCGAAGTGCGGGCGAAAAGCCTCTGCGAATCGGACGCATCGCCCGCGGGCGGCAATGCGTTCAGATTCGCTGAGCAGGCAGGAGTCCCCGGTTGGGCATGTGCGGCGAAGATCCATCGAATGGGCAGAGCCGGAGTTGAACCGGCGACACACGGATTTTCAGTCCGTTGCTCTACCAGCTGAGCTACCTGCCCGCTGCGTGACGCCGCCGCCCAGGGGCCGGGGGAGAGAGAACGACCGGCCGCCAGCGGCGTGGGGGTGAGGATAGGGACGTCGCAGCGGACGGTCAAGGCAAGAGCGGAAAGGAGCGGCGTGCGGGAGTGGCGGACGCACGGGGGCCGCATGGCGAGGGCGGCTTGAAGAGATACGCGGGGCCGACGGAAATGGGTTCGTTTGGTCATTTTCATTTTCCTCGGCGGCGGAATTCGGCCAAGGCTTGGTGGATCTGCCGGTCGAGGATGGACTCGTAGCGGGCGAGTTTGAAAAGGTCGTCGGCGATGGGGGCGTCACCGACGAGGGCACGGCGGGAAAGGCGGACGGCCTGGTAGCGTTCGGCTTCGTCTCGCTCCGCCTCGAGGCGGGTAATCTCGCTGCGATGTTGCTCGGCGGCCTGTGCGAGACCGGCGAGGACGAGATCGCGCAGGGCGGGCATGTCGAGGTTCTTGGCGTCGAGGCACAGGTAGAGGGCGTCTTCGAGGAGCAGGGGTCGAAGCTTGTCGGTGGTGGTTGCGGGGTTGGTCAAGTCGAACTGCTTGAAGTATCCGGCGTGTTGCTCGTCCTGGGCGAGGGAGTCCCTGACTTTGGCGAGTCGGCGGTCGATTTTCGCCAAGTCGGCGTCGCCCTGGGGATCGTGTGCGCGGCGTGATTCGTCGAGAGATCGGCGGAGAAGGCCGACTTCGAAGCGATGTACGCGGCGGAGTCGCCAGTAGGCGGCGGCGATGCGTTCGACGAGTGCGCGCTCGACCGGGCCGACGGGTTTGAATTGGGCGTCAAGCTCTCGAAGGAGCGCGTTGAAGTCGGACGGATTCTCCGCGCCATCGCCGTCACGAATCACGACGTCACGGGCGAGGATGTTGTGTTTGACGGCGTTGCGCGAGGATCGCGATTTCCCTTCGGGGGTTCTGGGACCGGTGGACCTTTGGGCGTTGCGACGGTTGGCGGCGAGTCGTAGGGGTGAACAGAGCATAGGGCACCTGTGCAAAACGGCGAGCGCGGAAACGGACAAGAGTGGACACGGCCTCATGCACGGCACACAAGGAGTCCCCATAGTAAGAACTTTGCGCGCGCGCGCTGGAAAGGGGGTGGGGAGGGATCAGGCGGTTCTTGAAGGCGGGGAGAGGGGGCGGATTGGATATTTACGATTTACGATTGAGGATTGAGGTCGTCCGCTACCCTCGCCGCGCGAGGATAGGGCACCGAGCGCCGAGCAATAACCATGCCTGGTATTCCAACAGCCTCTTACGGTCGCGGATCGGATGGGGAAAAGGCACCGCTCCATGCTGTCGCGGTTCTGAT
>JBBTCJ010000027.1:40456-61574 GCA_038043285.1 Planctomycetota bacterium
ACGTCGCTGATCAACGGCAAGGGGTGTCGGAAGGGCCGCTCCCTGACGGTCGCGGATCGGATGGAAGGAAACAAGAGCTGGCTATTCGAGGACGAGTTTCGCGGCGGGGGTGAGGGGAGGAATCTGATCGCGCTTGGATGCGACGTCGGCGGAGTCAAGGGCGAAGGTGGGGGCGATGTATACGGCGATGTCGGGCTGGCCGTCGGGGCGGCGCGGGACGCGCAGGCCGCTCGATTCGAGCCAGCGGCAGGCGCGTCGGAGCTGATCGCGTCGGGCGGTTTCGAGGGAGTCGACCCCGGAGGCGTTCTTGATCGGGGAGAACTCCTCAGCGCGATCGACCTCCAGAAGCAGCGGACTGCGGGCCAGGGGAAGGGCGTCAAAAACGAACATTTCGAGCTTGACGGCGTTGGGGCGGTCGGACTGCACGCGGCAACCGCGCTCGTCGAGGCAGGGGACGGCCTTGTCGGCGCGGCGGAGCGGGAGTTGGAAGGATCGGCCGGCGACGCGGTCGACGAAGTCCACGGCGAGCAGGTGCATGGCGAGGTTGCCAAAGTCGAAGGTCCGCGTTCCGTCGGGATTGCGGACTTTGGCGAGTCCTTCGGGGAAATCGGAGTATTCAACGACGACGAGCTTCCCGTCGCGGAGGCAGAGGTTGCCGACCTTTTCGAGATCGTCCGCCTTGCGCGCGACCTTGGTGGACATTTCGGAACCGGTGAGGGCGTGCAGACCGACGAAGAGGGGATCGAACGGTTTGACCAGGGGGTTGTCCACCTGGAAATAAGAGATGATCTCCACACCGCGTTGACGCATGTTGTGGATGGCGCCGCTGGAGACCAAAGCTTTCAGCGATCCGCCGTGTCCGTCGGGAGCAAGGGCGAGGCTGTCCTTGGATTCCAAAAGAAGCCTGCCGTGGAAGTCGAATGCGGGAAGGGTTCCCTGTTGGAAGAAGATCACGTCGTGCTTCGGGAGGCCGAAGCAGTGACGTTGCGAGAAAAAGTCCACGGTTGCGGCGTGGTTGGCGGGGCTGGTCATGACGTACCAGGGGATTGCGGCGGCGTATTTCTGCCGGGCGGCGAGCACGGTTTCGGCGAAGAGTTGGAACAACGTGCGTTGCCCGATGGGCGAGACGACGACGGTACCCTTGGGACCGTCGTAGCCGAGGCGGGTACCCTGCCCGCCGGCGACGGTGAAGGCGGCGACCTTGCCGGCGGAAAGCAACTCGCGGCCTCGTTGCGCGGCACGGTTGTCGCGGTTCGACTCGCCGGGCGTGCCTGCGGGCGACATGACCGTGGGAGGAAGCAGGCGAGCCTGCGTCTCCGGCTCGGGAGTGGAGCGAACGAGAGTGGGCAACACGGGATCAAGAACATCCCATGAGACAGCTTTAATCTGCGAGAGGAGGGAAGCCCGTTGTGCGGGCGGCAATTCAGGCCACCATCGGAGGACGTGAAGCTGCCCGCGTGGCTCCAGTTGGAGACGAGCGGCTTGCAGGCGCTGATCGAGGTTGGACTCTTGCGGCATTCTTGCGGCTCGTGTTCCGAGCGGAGTTTACCGGAGATTTGGGAGTAGGTGGAATCGCTGGTCGCCCCGAGTCCGCTGGGGCCGCGTGTCGAGGCGGATTGGAGGCGGCGTGGGTCATTGGTTCTTGGCTGTGTGACGCTGCGATGTGGATTCCGGTGTTTATTCGCACTGGCGGACAAGCGGCCAGTGGAGCGGCGCTGGGGCCGTAGATTTTCGGGCGACAAGTTCTGTAACCTATTGTTTGTGCATAGGTTACAAACTCATATGGTGCGTGAGTCCGCGGCAAGGGGTGGGGTGTATAAGATGGGGACGCAGGGCGCGCCCGGAGTGCGCGCGATCAGGCCGGCGGCGGGGCGGATGGGGCGAGTGGGAGCGTGCGCGTGGCTCGAGAGGGATCGGCAGTGACCATCGCGGAGATTTTGCAACAACGGAAAGTGATCACGGCGGCGCAGGCCAAGCAGGCGAAGGCGGCGCGGAAGCCGACCGAACGCATCGAGCATTGCCTGGTGCGGCTGGGGTTCATCACGGAGCGGGACTACCTTCAGATTTACAGCGAGCAATTGTCCATCCCGGTGATTGAGCTGAGCGAGGTCAAGATCGACCCGGAGCTGCTGCGCCAGACGCCGTCGAAGCTGGTGCACCGCGACCGGGTGCTTCCGATTGATCGGCACGACGGGACGATCCGGGTGGCGACGAACAACCCGTTCAACCTGTACGCGTTCGATGAACTTCGGATGCTGATGGGGGCGAAGATCGAGACGGTTCTGGCGACGGGGGACGAGATTTCGCGGGTCATCAAGGAGCATTTCGGCGTCGGCGGGCACACGGTGGAGACGATGATCGGGGAGTCAGGCTCCGGCGGGTTGGAGGTGGTGAGCGGGATCGATCAAGACAACGCCGACCTGATCGAGCAGGCGCAGGAAGCCACGGTCGTCAAGCTGGTGAACGAGATTCTGCTGGAGGCGATCCGGGAGCGGGCGAGCGACGTGCACGTTGAGCCGTACGAGAACGATCTGCGGATACGGTATCGCATCGACGGCGTGCTGCACATGACCAACGTTCCGCCGGAGATTCGGCGATTTCATGCGGCGATCGTGAGCCGCATCAAGATCCTCTCGAACCTGAACATCGCGGAGAAACGTCTTCCGCAGGACGGGGGGTTCAAGATCCGTGCCCAGAACCGGGACATCGACCTCCGCGTGAGCGTCATTCCGACGGCGTTCGGCGGGGCGGTGGTGATGCGCATCCTGGACAAGCAGTCGGTGCTGCTGTCGCTGGATCAACTGGGACTGATCGACGAGGCGTTGGCGGGGGTGCAGCACGTGGTCTCGCAGCCGTACGGGATCATTCTGGTCACGGGGCCGACGGGATCGGGAAAGACAACGACGCTCTACGCGGCGCTGAACACGATCCGCTCGGACGCGATCAAGATTTTGACCATCGAAGATCCGATCGAGTACTACCTCGAAGGGATTCAACAGGTGCAGATCAAACCGCACGTGGGGTTGACGTTCGCGTCCGGGTTGCGGTCGTTTTTGCGACACGACCCGGACGTCATCCTGGTGGGCGAGATCCGGGATCTCGAAACGGCGGAGGTGGCGATCAACGCCTCGCTGACGGGGCACCTGGTGTTCAGCACATTGCACACCAACGACGCGGTGACGGCGACGACGCGGCTGCTGGACATGGGGGTGGAGCCGTTCCTGGTGTCCAGCTCGATCAGCGGCGTGTTGGCACAACGGTTGGTTCGGCGGATTTGCAAGCACTGCGTCGAGGAGTATGCGGCGGAGGGCGGAGAGCTTCCTTCGGATTTCAAGCCGTTGGCCGGACAAAAGCTGTTCAAGGGGCGCGGTTGCCGGGAATGCCGCAACAGCGGGTATCGGGGTCGGCTGGGGATCTTCGAACTCCTCATGATTGACGACGAGATGCGGGAGATGATCGTGCAACGGCGGTCGGCGACGGACATGCAGACGGCGGCCCGCAAGCGAGGGTTGAAGCTGATGCGCGAAGATGGATGGAACAAGGTTCTCAAGGGCATGACCACGGTCGAGGAAGTGGTGCGGGTGACCAAGATCGACGTGTCGGCGTTGGCGTAGCCCAACCTGTTCGGCGGTGTCTTGACATTCGAGGGGATGCGGGCGAGCATTTCGGACGACGCGGCGGCGCGGCGGGCGGGAGGAACCGAGACGGACCGACGCGGCCGACGATCGGCTTCCGCATCCGGTTCACTCGGTCCATGTTCCGCGCAACGCTCACAGTTCTCGCTATGACGTTGATGGTCACCACGGTCGGGACGGCCGCATTCATCATTGGATTGGTGTATCCCGCTCACTGGGTGATTGCGGCGTCCTCGTACCTGTGGGCCAGGGTGGTTCTGGCGTGCGCGGGGGTGCGATTGACAGTGGTGGGGGTGGAGCACGTCCAAGACGGTCACCCGCGTTTTTTCGTCGGCAACCACCAGAGTGCGCTGGATATTCCGATCCTGCTGGTGGCATTGCGGGGGCGGGTGCGGTTCATGGCGAAGGATGGGCTGTTTCGGATTCCGATTTTCGGATGGGTGATCCGTCGTTACGGATACGCTCCGATTTACCGGAGGCAGGTTCGGCTGACCTGGCAGGTTCTGGAGCAAACGCTGGCGCGGTTACGGAGCGATCCGGTTTCGTTTGCGGTGTTTCCGGAAGGCACGCGTACGCAGGATGGCAAGCTGCTGCCGTTTCGCCGGGGGACGATGAAGGTCGCGCAGCGAGCGGGGTTGCCGATCGTTCCTTTCACGATTGACGGGACGTTCCGGGTGTATCAGCAGTCGAAGTTCGCGGCGCGGCCCGGCCCGGTGCGCATCTCCTTTGCGGCGCCAATTTCCCCGAATGAGGCTTCGGAGTGCAGCGCGCGCGAGCTTCAGGAGCGGGTGTTCCTCACGGTGGCGACGGAGCTGGGGGAGACGCCGGGCGTCGAGGATGGGGGCGATTCGACGGCGGTGAGGCCGCCGGCGGTGGCGGAGGGGGTCTAGGCGATGGCGCAGACAGGCAGCCGACCACGGATCCGTGAGCGCCTGGCGGGACACCGTGTCCTGGTGACGGGATCGACGGGGTTTTTGGCGAAGGCTTTCGTGGAGAAGCTGCTGCGGGCGGCGGACACCATTGACGGACTGTATCTGCTGGTCCGCACACGTCCGGACGGCGCGTCGGCGGAGCAACGGTTTCAAAAGGAAGTTCTCCGGTCGCGGGCGTTTGATCGGTTGCGGGCGTCGCTGGGGGAGTCCTTTCCGCGGCTGTGCGCGGAGAAGATTCACGTGGTGGGCGGGGATCTGACGCAGGAGCGGCTGGGGCTATCCGCGGAGGCGTACGACGGGCTGGCGAAGTGCATCACGCTGATCGTCAACAGCGCGGCCACGGTGACGTTCGACGAGCGGCTCGACGAGGCGATCGAGTTGAACGCCCTGGGACCGACGCGGTTGCTGAAGTTCGCCCAGGACTGCGGGGACGCTCCGTTCATGCACGTGTCGACGTGCTACGTCTGCGGGATTCGGCGGGGTGTGGTGGTGGAGGACATGAGCGCCCCGGAGGCGGCGCGAGAATCTCTGCCTCGGCGCGGGGAGGGGGAGTTCGATCTTGACGGCTTGATTTCCACGCTGCGCGAGGACATCGCGTCGGTGTCGGAACGGTTGGGGCCGCAGACGGAGGCGTGCCGGCGCGAGCTGATCGACGCGGGGATGCGCTGGTCGCGGCGCTTCGGGTGGAGCGATACCTACACCTTCACGAAGTGGATCGGGGAGCAACTGCTGGCGCGGGATCGCGGCCGGGTTCCACTGGCGATCTTCCGACCGGCGATCATCGAGAGCAGTTTCGACGAGCCGACGCCGGGATGGATCGACGGGCTGCGGATGGCCGACCCGATCATCGTGGCGTACGGACGGGGAAAGCTCAACGAGTTTCCTGCGAAGGGCGAGGTTCCGATCGACCTGATCCCGGTGGACTTCGTGGCCAACGCGATGCTGGCGTCGCTGCCGATCGGGGAGGACTCCGGGGATGGGATGGCGGTGTATCAATGCGCGTCGAGCGAACGGAATCCGCTGCCGATTCACTCGCTGGTGCGGTGGATGCAACGGGCGTTCGAGCGTCGCCCGATGAGCGGAGAGAACGGGCGTGCGATTCACGTTCGTCGGCTGCGGATCGTGGAGAAGGAGGTTTTCGTACGGCGTTGGAAGGCGCGGTACGCGCGGATGGCGCTGCTGCATCGCATCCTGACGCGGCTGGGCTTTTCGGGACGGCGAGGGAGAAGGCTCGCGGGGCTGGTGCGACAGATCGATCAAGTGGTCTATTTTGCGAAGATTTATTCGCCGTACACGCATCTGGATTGTCGATTCGCGGATGACGCGCTGCGCGGGGCGTTCGACCGACTGCATCCGGAGGATCAGGCAGGCTTCCCGTTCGACCCGGAGCGGATCGATTGGGAAGACTATATTGTCAACCGGCACATTCCGGGATTGCGGTCGTACGTGTTGGGTTCGACGGGGGAGCCTGCGCCGCGGATTCTGGGGGTGGGCGACGGGGGCCCGTTGGAGGAAGCGCCGCGGCGGGTTGTCGGATCGGCGGGGAATCTGTTCGAGCTGTTTTCGCGGACTGCGGAGCGACACCCCGGCAAGACGGCGTTTCAGGTTCGGCGCAACGGGCGTTGGGTCAAGTACAGCTATGAGGATGCGTTGCGGGCGACGGGGACGATCATGCAGCGGTTTGGGGAGCGCGGGCTTTGCGCCGGGGACCGCGTGGGGCTGTTGGCGGAGAACTCGCCGGAATGGGGATTGACGTACCTTGCGATGATGCGTGCGGGGTTGACGGCGATTCCGCTGGATCCGCAATTGGGCGGGGCGGAGGGGTGGTCGGCGGTTCGCTTCGCGCGGGGGAAGTTGATGTGTGTGAGTTCGGCGGCGGCGGAGAAGCTGCGTTCGACGCGCGGATCGGGGGACGCGGAGTTGGTGGTTTTGGGAAACCCGTGGGTTCCCCCGCCGGGGGCGTCGCGCGACGCATCACCCGCGCCGGCGCAAGTGGGGGAGGAGGCGATCGCTTCGATCCTGTTTACTTCGGGAACCACCGTCGCACCGAAGGCGGTTCCGCTGACGCATGGCAACTTTATCGCCAACGTGACGGCGTTGCTGGAGGTTCACCCGGTGTACGCCACGGATGAGTTCCTATCGGTTCTGCCGATGTACCACGCGCTCGAATTCACCGGTGGATTCCTGCTTCCGATCATCGCCGGGGCGACGGTGACCTACGTCGATCAACTGAAGGGGGCGGAGATCACGGCGGCGATGCAGGCGACGGGAACGACGGTCATGCTGGTGGTGCCGCGGCTGCTGAAGATGTTTCACGATTCGATCGACAACGCCGTCGCGGCGTCCGGGCGGCTGAGACGAGGGTTGTTCCGGACGCTGGGGGCGTTTTCGGACCTCAGCGGACGGCGATGGGCGCGGCGTTTGTTCGGAGCCGTGCACGAGAAGTTCGGCGGTCGGCTGCGGATCCTGGTGTGCGGCGGGTCGGCGATGGATCCGGATCTGTTCCACTCGTTTCAGCGGATGGGGTTTAACGTCTGCGAGGGATATGGACTGACGGAGACGTCGCCGGTGTTGACGTTGCATCGGCCGGGGGAAGCGAAGCCGCGAACCGTGGGTCCGCCGTTGCCGAACGTGGAGTTGGAAGTGCGCGGACAGAACGTCGAAGGAATCGGCGAGATTTTCGTCAAGGGACCAAGCGTGATGTCCGCCTACCTCGACAACCGCGAGGCGACCGAGGAGGTGATGGCCGGCGCCTGGTTCGGCACGGGAGACCTCGGACGTGTCGACGAGGACGGACACCTGCGGATCACCGGGCGCAGCAAAGACCTCATCGTCACGGACGCGGGAAAGAACGTGTATCCCGACGAGGTTGAGGAGCGGTACGGGGAACTGCCGTTCGTGAAAGAATTGTGCGTGTTCGGGTTGCCGGCGGACGACGGGGTGGGGGACATGGTCCACGCGGTGATTGTGCCGGACCGTGAGGCGGCGCCGGAGCTGGATCGGTCGTCGGTGGAGCGTGAGATTCGCGACGCGGCCGCGGCCCGCGGAGCCGAGCTGCCGACGCATCAGCGGATCGCGGCGTTGCACTTTTGGGATCGGGAGCTGCCCAAGACGTCGACGATGAAGGCGAAGCGAAGCTGGATACGGGACACGGTGGCGCGGGAACGACGGGCGGCGGCGCAAGGTCCGGGTAGCGGCGGGGTGCAGCTTGCGGCGTTGGGTGAGGCGGCAGAGGGGGACGCGTTGGCGGAGCGGAGCAGCGCCTATCCGGTGATTCGCGGACTGGTGGCGCGGTTGAGCAAACAGCCCCTGGAGACGATCGCGCCGCGATCGCACCTCCTTTTGGACTTGGCGATCGACAGCATTGGGAAGCTGGACTTGCTGGGGACGGTGGAGGCGACCTTTGGGATGAAGATCGACGAGGAGACGGCGAGCCGCATTGCCCGGGTGGGCGACCTAGTTCATCTGGTGGGGAACCGGAAGGCGGTCGCGGGGGCGAGGCGGTCGGCGGAATCGTGGAAGCGGTTCGTGGGCGGCGGGGCGAACGGAGCGGTGCGGAACGGGCGTGCGATGGCTCCGCCGCTGCTTCCGATTCGTTGGGTGGCGCGGGGGACGGTGGGGGCGTTCATGAACTCGTACGTGCGGGTTCACGCGCGGGGGATCGAGAACCTTCCGGCGCGCGGCCCGTTTATTCTTGCGCCGAACCACTCGTCGCACCTGGATACGCCGGCGGTGCTGACGGCGGTGAGCGGGCGTCGGCGGGTGTTCGTGGCCGGGGCGGAGGATTATTTTTTCGACACGGCGATCAAGCGGTTCGTGTTCGGAAGGCTCTTCGACACCATTCCGTTCGACCGCCGATCGGACGGTCTGGCCGGGCTTCGCCGCTGCGGCGAGGCGCTGGGGCGGGGCGAGGGGTTGTTGATCTTCCCTGAGGGCACGCGCTCGCTGGACGGTTGGTTGCAGGATTTCAAGATCGGGGCGGCGGTGCTGTCGGTGGAGCGGCTGGCGCCGATTGTCCCGGTGCACATCGCGGGGGCTTACGATTTGTTGCGAAAGGGGGGTCGATGGATTCGACCGGGTGTCATCACGGTGACATTCGGTAAGCCGATTGATCCTCCTCCGCTTCAACCGGGCGACGACCACTACACCGCTTTTCGTGAGCTGACGGCGAGCGCGCATTCGGCGGTTGCGGCGCTGGGCTTCGGGGCACGTTCCGCATGAGCGCCGACATGCCGAGGGGCGGCAGGGCGGCGGCTTTCTTCGACGTCGACGGGACGCTGATCGACAGTACGATCGTTCACTACTATCGCTATTTCATGTCCCGGCGGCTCTCGCCGGCGCGGTACGCGGCGTGGTATGTCTGGTTCCACCTCAAGTGCGCGTATTACCTGGTTCTGGACCGGATTGATCGGACGAGATTCAACGTGGCGTTCTACCGCAACTACGGCGGGCTGCCTGCGGCGCGGATCAAGTCCTGGGCCGGGGACTGCTTTCGAGAAGTGATCCTGCCCCGATTCCACGCGGAGGCGGCGGCGCGGGTGGCTGAGCATCGTGATCGGGGGGACACTCCGGTGCTGGTTACCGGCTCGATTGACTTCATCATGGCCCCGCTGGCGAGTGAGCTGGGTATCCAGGAGGTGATCGCACCGTCGTTGCTGGAGAAGGACGGGGCTTTCAGCGGGAAGCTCGACGGTCCGCCGATCGGCGGGGAAGAGAAGGCGGTGCGGATGCGGCGGTTCGCGGAGCAGAAGGGGGTCGATCTGCTGCGATCGTCGGCGTACGGAGACAGTTCAGCGGACTTGCCGATGTTGGAGGCGGTCGGTTTTCCCCACGCGGTGAACCCGGACGGGAAACTTGCGGCCGTCGCCGCGTCGCGCGGTTGGCCGATCCTTCGCTGGTCGCGCGGCGTTGGCCCAGCGGAGGGATGCTGATGCGGGCGCTGGTGTTCTACAAGAGCGTTCCGCGATTCGTCCTGTTGAAGGCGTTGGGGGCGCGCTCCCGCTGGTTGAACGCGAGCCGTCTGGCGCCGCTGGGGCTGCGGGACATCGCACCGCCGCCGCTGCCGACGGAACGCTGGGTGCGGATTCGTCCGAAACTGGCGGGGGTCTGCGGGTCGGACCTGGCGACGCTCTCGGCGAAGGGAAGCACCTACCTGTCGCCGCTGATTTCGCTGCCTTTTGTGATGGGACACGAAGTCGTCGGCGTGGTGAGCGAGATCGGTCGGGGGGTCACGCAGGCGCGGGTGGGCGATCGGGTGGTGGTGCATCCGGCGTTGGGGTGCACGGCTCGCGGGGTGACACCGCGGTGCGATTCGTGCCGGGATGAGCGGGACGCGCTGTGCCGCAACGTGACCCGCGGGGACGTGTCGGCCGGCATCCAGATCGGGTATTGTCGAGATACGGGCGGCGGATTCGGCGAGAGCCTGGTGGCGCACGAGACACAAGTGCACGTGGCGCCGCCGGAAATTGAGGATCGGGCGGCGGTGCTCATCGAGCCGTTTGCCTGCGCGTTGCACGGAGCGCTGCGCGCGAGCGTGCCTACGGAGGGGACCGCCCTGGTGCTGGGTTGCGGGGCGATCGGGTTGCTTACGATCGCAGCACTTCGAGCGACGGGGTGCAAGGCTCGCATCGTCGCCGCGGCCAAGTATGATCACCAGGGACGAGCGGCGCTGGCGCTGGGTGCGGATGAATGGCTGCCGTCCTCCGGCAGATTGGCCGCTCGCTACGCCCGTTGGGCGGAAGCCCTGAGCGCGCAGACGTTCCGTCCGGAGTTGGGCAAGCCGGCGGTTGTGGGCGGGGCGGACGTGACGTTTGACTGCGTGGCTTCGTCGGACTCCATCGACGATGGGATTCGCTTCACAAAGAGCGGCGGGGCGTTCGTCCTGGTGGGCATGCCGGGAGTTCCGCGGGGCGTGGACTGGACGCCGCTGTGGTTCAAGGAGTTGACGCTCCATGCGGCGTACGCCTATGGATGGGAAAACACCGGCGAGGGACGGCGTTCGACGTTTGATTTGGCCATCGACCTCATGCGAACATGGGGGCCGCGGCTTTCGCCGCTGGTGGGTCGCCCGTTCGCGTTGGAGGACTATCGTGCGGCGATTGCGACGGCTTTGCACTCGGGGCGAAGCGGCGTGGTCAAGACGGTGTTCTCCATCGACGGAGCATCGGCGTAAATGAGCGTGAAAAACGGCTTGCCCAATATTCATACCGTCACCGCCGACGATCCGCCGTTTTTGTTTCATCGCGGCGACGGCTACACCCGGCATCGTCTGCCGACGGGAACGAAGGTCATCTATCCCAACCCGCCGCTGGAGGCGCTTCCGGACCGTCGCGCGGCGATCGAGCAGGCGCTCGACCATCCGTTGGGGATGGAACCGCTGTCGGGGCATCTGCGGGCGGGAATGAAGGTCACCATTGCGTTCGACGACGTGTCGCTTCCGCTTCCGGCGATGGCCAAGCCGGACATCCGCCAGACGGTTATCGAGGTGGTTCTGGAGCGGTTGGAGCGCGCGGGCGTCAGCGACGTGGAGCTTATCTGCGCGATCTGTCTGCATCGGCGCTGTACGCCGGCGGAGCTGAAGCACTTCGTGGGAGCGGAGGTTTTCCGGCGATTCTGGCCGAAACGCCTGTACAACCATGACGCGGAGGATCCCCAGGGGAACGTCGTGCTGGGTACGACGCTGCACGGGGAGGTCGTGGAGATCAACCGCCGGGCGGCGGAATCCGATTTGCTCATCTACGTCAACATCAACCTGGTGACGATGGACGGCGGGCACAAGTCGGTTCCGGTGGGATTGGCAACGTATCGGTCGGTGCGGCACCATCACAATGCGCCGATGATGCTGCACGATTCGAGTTACATGGATCCGCCCAACAGTGCGTTTCATCGATCGTGCGAGCGAATGGGCGAAGTGCTTTCGAAGCAGTTGAAGGTGTTCACGATCGAGACGACACTGAACAGCAACACCTTTTCGAGCCTTCTTGGTTTTCTGCAGAAGCGGGAGCAGGCGTGGAACATCCGGGATCGGCTGACGTACCACGGGAGTCGGCTGGGAATGCGCGCGCTGCCCGGAGCGTTGCGGCGCAGGGCGTATACGGCGCTGCCTTCGGCGTACGGTCTGACGGGAGTTCATGCGGGGGCCACCGAGGCGGTTCACGCGGCCACGCTGGGCAACGTCGATCGGCAGTACGAGGTGGCGGTCCCCGAGCAGTTCGACATCGTGCTGGTGGGGTTGCCGTCGATCGGACCGTATAACGTGGATTCGGTTCTCAATCCGATTCTGGTGCAATGCCTCTCGACGGGGTACTTTTTCAACTTCTATCGCCATCGTCCGCTGGTCCGGCGGGGCGGGGTGATGATCGTCGACCATCCGCTGGAGAACGAGTTTCACCTGGTGCATCATCCCTCGTATTTCGACTTTTTCAATGATCTGCTGCCGCAGACGCGCGATCCGGCTGAGCTGGAGCGGCGTTTTGAGAAGTCCTACGCGGAGAACGAGTGGTACATTCATTTGTATCGCAACTCGTACGCGTACCACGGCGTTCATCCCTTTTACATGTGGTATTGGGGAGCGCATGGGATGGCCCATCTGGGCAAGGTGATCGCCGTGCGACCGAAGAGCGCGTACGCGGCGCGGCTCATCGGGTTTGAGGTCGCGGAGAGCATGGAGGACGCGATCGAGACGGCGAGGGACTTCGTCGGGGGGCAAGCGCGGATGTGCTATTTCCACTGCCCGCCGATCATGATGTGTTCACTTCCGGCTTGAGTCTGCCCCTTGGATCGCCGCTCCATCCTGATTGTCGCGAATCCCACGTCCGGTCGAGGCCGGGGGGAGCGAACGTCGCGCGAGGTCGCGGAACTTCTGACGCGGCGCGGACACCAGGCCGTCGTGCGGTTCACCGAACGGAAGGGCGACGCGGCGCGGATGGCGCGCGAAGCGGCGACGGGGGCGTCGCCGCCGACCTGCGTGGCGGCCTGCGGCGGGGACGGCACGATCCAGGAGGTCGCGGGGGCGCTGGCGGAGGCGCGGTCCAGAGTCGGCGACGGGTGTCCGTCGCTGGGATTGGCGCCGGCGGGGCGTTGCAACGATTTCGCGCGTGCGCTGGGCGTTCCGCGCGAGGTGAAGGCGATCGCGGAGATCCTGGCGAGGGGCGTGCCGAAGCCGACGGACCTGGGGGTGGCCAACGGGCGATGGTTCTGCACGGTGGCGACGCTGGGGATCGACGCGGAGGTGTCCGGGTTCGTGGATACCATGCGCGTGCCGCTGCGCGGCACGCCGGCGTACGTCTACGGCGCGGTGCGCGTACTCATGCGCTATCGCCCGCCGGAGCTGCGGATTTCCGGCGATTTCGGAGAGTTTGAGCGTTCGGTGTTTCTGGCGTCGACGGCGAACACGTCCACGTACGGCGGGGCGATTCCGATCGTTCCCCAGGCTTCTCCCTGTGACGGGTGGATGGATCTTTGCGTGATCGACCGCGTGTCGCGGCTTCGCGCGCTGGCGTTGATCCCGACGGTGATGGCGGGCCGGCACTCGAAGGCCAAAGAGGTTCGTTTTTTTCGCACGAAACAACTGCACATCGTTGCGGGCGAAGCGCTTCCAATCTGGGCCGACGGGGAGAGACTGACCCAGACGCCGGTCACCATCGAGGTTGCCGCCGCAGCGGTTCTGGTCATGTTGCCGGGTCTGTGAGGATTTCGGCGGAACCGGGGGTGTTCGGAAGTGCGGGGCGCCAACAAGCGGTCCGGGGTGCACCGCTCCATTCTGTCGCGGTTCGGATCGGCGCTTCCCCTCGTTTGAAGTTCCGGGAGCGGAAGATCAACGCCGGAGAGGCGGATCAGCGGTCGAACTCGTCGCCCTTGAAGCTGCTGCCGAGGTAGGCTGAGCGAACGGCCGCATTGCGCACGATGTCGCGTGGCCGCCCCTCGGCCAATTTCTTGCCGTCGTGGACGATGTAGCTGCGATCGGTGACCCGCAGCGTTTCGCGGACATTGTGGTCGGTCAAGAGGATGGCGATGCCGCGATCGTGGCGCAGGCGGAGGATTTCGTGCTGCAGATCTTCGACGGCCTTGGGGTCCACGCCGCTGAAGGGTTCGTCGAGCATGATGAGCTTGGGCTCGGTCACCAGCGCCCGGGCAATCTCCAGTTTACGGCGTTCCCCGCCAGAGAGCGTGCGTGCGAGCTGAAATCGCTGGGCGGAGAGCCCAAACTGGTCGATGAGTTGCCGAGCCTTCTCGACGCGTTTTCGGCGGTCCAAGTCGCGCATGGTTTCCAGGATGGCCAGCAGATTGTCCTCCACGGAGAGGCGTTGAAAGACGCTCGGCTCCTGCGAGAGGTAGCCCATGCCCAATTGGGCCCGCTTGTACATAGGCAGGGGGGTGACGTCCTGTTCATCGAAGAGAACCCGCCCGTGCTCCGGATCGATCATCCCGACGGTCATGCGGAAGGTTGTGGTTTTCCCGGCGCCGTTGCGTCCGAGGAGGCCGACGATCTCTCCGCGGGCGACGAAGAAACTCAGCCCGTCGACGACCGCGCGGCCGTCGTAGCGCTTGACCAGTTCGCGGACCTCCAGCAGCGGCGGTTGTTCCTCCTTGATCATGGGGTGGAACTATGACCGCGCTGGGACGGTCCGTCCAGTCGTCTTCGAGCGTATCTCTTGGGGATCAAGGGCAATGAGCGGGCGCGTTTTGATGCGTACAGCGACCGTCAGGTAGCGTGAACTTTCGGGACAACCTACAGCCCGGCTCGGGCCATGACCCAGCGGCCTGATCGGCCAGGCTATCGAATCCAGCGCATTCGCCCGACGTCCGGGACGATCGGCCAGTGCCAGGCGCCGACGGAAGGAAGCCACGGCAGGCGTTGTCCGCTGGGCCAATAGACGAAGAAGGCCTTGCCGATGAGTTGATCTCTGGGGACGGTCCCGAGTTGAAACGCCTCTCGGCGCTCGATGAGGTGTTTTCCGCGGACATCCCACAGGCGCGAGTCTTTGCTGGCGGCGGTGTTGTCGCCAAGCATGAAGTATTCGCCGTCGCGCAGCAGCATGGGGCTTTGTCGGCTTGCCCATCCCTCGCGCGGGGCCCAGGACAAGGCGGGCAATACGTTGGCTCGGGTTTCGGTGAAGTAATACTCGTCGCGCTGGACTTGAACGTGAGACAACTCAAACCGCCCCTGCTCGCCGTAGATGCGCGGAGCCACGGCGACGCTAGGGCGATACATTTTTCGAAGGGCGGATACGTCGGGAGCGTAGTACCCCGGCGAGTTCGGGTCGTCCGAACTCACCAAAACCTCGCGCCCGGCGACCGATACGGCGAGGCGGTAGTCCACGTTTTCAAAGCTGACTTCGACGGCCTCCCCGACACCAAACGCCGGCAGAGTGACGCTCAGATTGATCGGTTTCAAGTTGCCGGGCGGAGCGGGGGACTCCAGCAGCGACACCGTTCCGTCCATGCGGACATTGGCCAAGAACGCCCGGCCGAGCTTTTCCAGTCGGACGCGCAGCAGTCCTTCGGGAGCCTCGGGCTTTACCACGAATGACACCCGCTGATCGCTGACCGGCGGCGCGGTTCGCTCGAAGACGTTGTAGGCCACGACCGCGTCGAAGTTGGCGTTCTTCAGTTCCAGGTAGTCGGAATAGATGCCGCGGTCCTCAAACCGCAGCCGCCGCCAGGGGGCGCTCCATCCTGAATTGCCTCCTTCCGCCGGGGCCCAACGGGGCTGGTCGGCATCCAACCGCCGCGGGGGGAAGTCGTGGTTATAGACGTTGAACCACAACATCCGCTGGGCTTCACTCGACTTTCGGGTAATTCGAAGTTTGGAATCAAGCTCGGCGAGCACGGAGTCGGAGGGCGATGGCAATCGCCCACGACGCGAGCCCTCGATAAACTCGTGTTTTTCGTGGACCAATCGCTCCAGTTCGGTGAGCGATTCCGGTGATAACTTGCCCGTCGGAACGGTGTAGACATCGCCGTCGACGATCATCAGGACTTCATTCGGCAGGCCGACCATGCGTTTGATGAAGTTGGTGGCCCCGTCGGAGGGATCTTTGAAAACGGTTACGTCCCATCGCGCGGGATCGAGCCATTTTCCGCCGATGTCGAGAGGCCATTTGAGCACCAGAATCCGATCGCCCTTTTCGGCATTGCGTTTGTGATCGCTGAGGGGGAGATCGGTGTTGACGTGTGCACAGTTGGGGCAGACGGCGGCCTCGGCGGCGCTGACCAGGCGCATCGGCCGCTGGTCGTCCAAGTCGCGCAGCCCGTAGGCGAATTCGGTCCCGCAGTCCTCACAGACGATCGTTCCGTGGGCGCCATAGAGCGTGGGGGCCATCGACCCCGTGGGGATGACGAACGCTTCGACCACAAAAGCCCGGAAGACGAACGCAAGAATCAAGGCAATGACGATCGACTCGATGGTCTCCTTGACGCCCTCCGATTCGTGCCGGTGGGGATGGGGATCGGGCGTTCCAAGCTTGTCCGGCGTCGAATTGGGGAGTTCTGGCGTCATTCTGTTCACCCGGTCGGGAAGCGGTGTCGGAAGGAAGGGACACCCTAGGCTCTCCGGCAGCAGGATATTCTATGGTTGGCTTCGGGCCGGAGGAAAGTTTCTTGGCAAAGTCGCGTCGGATCTTGTCCGGCCACGCCGCTCCGGTTTCCGCCGCCGCCGTCCGGAAACCTGAATCCGGACCGCGAATCGGCCCGCGGCCGCGGTCGGGCCATGTGGATTCTATGGAAATTCTTGGCCTGGGCAAGCGGCAGAGGTTTCTCAATGTCGCAACAGGGTTACAAAGCTCCTTGACCGGCGCCGTGACTCGTCCCTAATCTAGCCGACATGGGCGCGGACCCTGCTGCGAAACAGCGAGTAGCTCTGGTTACGGGAGGAACGGGTTTGCTTGGCAGCCATATCGCCGAGCGGCTTCGGAGGCGGAACTGGAGCGTCCGGGCAGTTTGCCGCGTCGGCAGCGACGTCACTTTCCTGTCGAGAATCGGGGTGCAGCTTGTCAGCGGCGACCTCACGGATCGGTCGGCGTTGGGTCGCGCCTGCGAAGGCGTGGACGCGGTGTTCCACGCGGCGGCGCGCGTCGGAGATTGGGGGCCTTGGGCTGATTTCGTTCGCGTTTCCATTGACGGAACTCAACACCTCATCGACGCCGCAGCGGACGCCCGCGTCGAGCGGTTTCTGCACGTCAGCTCGATCAGCGTTTATGGCCACGTGGACGGCGCCGGCAAGGTTCACGACGAATCCTCGCCGATCGGCGCGAACGTTCACCGTTGGAGTTACTACACGCGAGCGAAAGTCGAGGCCGAGCACCGGGTCGCGACGGCGCACAAGTCCGGAAAAATCCGGGCGACGATCCTTCGCCCGAGTTGGCTATATGGGCCAAGGGACCGGGCGACGCTGCCGCGGCTGATCGAGTCGATCCGCAGCCGGAAGCTCCGGGTGATCGGTGACGGCACGAACCGGTTGAACGTCGTCCATGCAGCCAACGTCGCCGAGGCGTCCGTCCTGGCGGTGGAGAGCGATCGGGCAATAGGCGAAGCGTACAATTGCTCACACGATGGCGTGCTTACCCAGCGACGGTACTTTGACTTGGTGGCGGACGCGCTCGGAGAACCTCGGGTAACGCGCATGGTTCCTTATCGAGCCGCGTACGGTGCGGCGTTCGGTATGGAGTGCTTGGGGCATTTGTTCCGCGCAAGCAAGCCGCCGCTGGTGACGCGTTACGCGGTCTGGCTCATGGGTCGGCGGTGCTTCTTTGAGTGCGACAAGATCAAGGAACACCTTGGATGGTCGCCGACGATTGGGTACGAACAGGGTGTTCCTGAGGCGGTTCGCGAGTACATTCCGGAATCCCGACTGACCGGGCGTGTGGCTGCACGTCCTCCGCAGCCGGTTGCGGAGACGACGGCTGCATCGTAGCTCCTGCGCATCATCGCCCCGGTTTGGGGTCCATCCAAACGGTTGTTTACGCGTTCCCCAAGATCACCGCGCTGCGCTCGCCGCAGCATCGGCGGACAAGCCGCCAGTTGCGCCCTTCCGCCCGGCACGTCGCCGACAACGCCGCCAAATCTTGAGATCCGTGTTGGGCCGCGCAGTTCGCGTGTTGATTCCGGCGTTGACTGGAAAAGAGGAAAGAAAGCGACCGGAAAGCGGGCCGCTCTCCGGTCGCGTGATGGATCAAGAACCGAATCGAACCGGCGGATCAGCCGCCGAAGCTGAGCATGTAACTGACGCGAGCGCCCAGGTCCGCTCCGTGCGAGTCGCCGTCCAGGCCGACTTCCAGGGCCAATCCAAGCTTCTGGTGCTCGTCGATGTTCCAGTCCAGGCCGAACTCCGCCCTATGATCGTCCCGGGTGTGCTCTTCCTTACCCGCACCGTAGATGTAGTCGGTGATGAAGAGGAGATCGTCGGTCAACTTGTAGTCGATACCCAGCGCCGTGCCCCAGAGGAAATGGCGAGCCTCGTCGCCGTAGTTGTTTCCGTTGAGCGATTTCAGATACGGGTTCAGATGGAAGCGCATCGAATTGTCGATGACCGTCCAGGTGGCCAGTCCGCGGAGGATGTAGTCCACGCCGGCGGAGTCCACGCCGCTGGGAAGGCGGACATAGTTTCGCAGGGCGAAGGCGGGCAGCATGCCGTCCTCGTTCCAAAGCCGCCAATGCCAGCCGAGCGTGAGGTCGCCGTTGCCGTCGATGCGGCCGTCGCCGATCTGCCAGGGCATTTCGAGAATCAGTTCGTGGTTCTCAACGAGGCCGTACTCGACCTCCAACTCATACTCGTATTCGTCCTCGGCGTCGTCGGCGGTCTCCCATCCGAAGATGTTCTTGATGATGATCTCGCCCGGCGGTTCCGGATCGGCGCTGCGGAGGTACACGGGACCGCTGATTTCCCAGGAAGTTTCCTTCTCGGTGACCGTCACCTTCGTGGTTTCTTTCTTGACCGGCTGTTGATTTTGCGCACCGCTGCCCAGCGCGAGCGATCCCTTCCCGGCTCGATCGGCCCCTTGGGAGGGAACGACCGGTGATTGGGCTGACGCCGCACTGACCGCCGCGAAGAGCGCAGCCGCCCCGGCAATGCCCGCAAGGTTGCTTCTTGTCATGGACCTGATCTCCTGGTTACCAAGGAAAACTGCCTGAGGCGCCGACAGCGGCCAACCGCGCCAAGCCGCCGAACGAGCGCCGTCCAAACTGACAACTCGGGTACAGCGTAAGATTTCCAGGGCGGGCGTCAACACCCGCGGCCATTGCGGCAAGGCCCTTCCGATTTCGGCCTCGCAACGCATTTTCCAACCTACTACCGTACTGGCGGGCAAGCCGCCGGTGGCACCCGACGCCGCGAGGCTTGGACCCTTGAAAGGCCCTGGCCATCACGGCAGGATCCCCTTTCGCATGGGTGTAGTCATCGACACTTCCGGCGGCGACAGGTTAGTCGGGTTGCGACGAAGCTTGACCGTTTCGGCCTCGACGGATAGGCTGCGGTCAGCACGAAGCAGCGGTCATCGAGCCGGCAGCGACGCCTTTGGGGGTGAATTCGTCGGCGGATTTCCGGGATTCACCGGAGAGGTGGGTGAGTGGCTGAAACCAACGGTTTGCTAAACCGTCGTACGGGTTTCACCTGTACCGCGAGTTCGAATCTCGCCCTCTCCGTTCGTAGCACGTTGGCGCACAAGGATTCGCGGTTTTTCCGGGAGAGCTTCCTGAGTTTCCGGTTGTAGGACAGTTCCCGCGTCAGTACTGCGATGCGTGCGACGCCGGGCGTTGTTGGGCGATGCTGCGCGGCCGGTACCCGTCCACGTTGGCAAGGATTCTTCGGGTGTGGACTCATCGGCGGCGTGCTTGCGTGACCCGGCCCGTCTGAGAAGTTGTTTGAGAAGGCCGATCTGTGCGGCGAGCGTAAGCAAGTGGTTCCCCGAACATTCGGGCGAAGGCGTGAAAAACCGCTCCCTCACGGCCGCGGCTCTGATCAAACAACGGCTTTGCAAACACGTTCTGAGATCAGCCCCACTGCTGGAGGCGGCAAGGTCTGCGTCTCCCGGGAGGAGCTACGTCGTGTAGTGCCTTATCGATCGTGCGCCGTGTCAAGCGCCATCATGGGCACGACTCCGGGCCGGCATAGGGATAGGCTTTGCCTTTGAGCGCATCCACGCCGTTGGCGATGTCCAGCACGTTGACGTTGGCCAGCGGATTCGGCACCGCCGGTTGCAGCTGCACGCGCGGCTTGGGCAAGGTGCCGGTGGCCAGATCCTTGACCTTGTCCACCAGTTTCGACACGTCCAACACGTTGAGCTGACCCGCGTCCACGTCTCCCCAAAGACCGGTCGTAATGATGAGTTCCTCAGAACTGGAGGCGCAGTCGGCCTCCAGACCCAGGCAGACGAGACCGATCTGCGCAACCTCATACCTCGAGCTGGGAATGGCCGACGCCCCGGTCACGTGCAAGAGCGCACCATTCAGTTCCGCCGCCCAATCTCGGTATTCCGGTTGGCAACCGAGGGTGGCGCATTGGAACGTGGTCCCCAACAAAATGGAATCGGGGCAGTCCAGGACGACGTTGTTGCCGCCGTCCCGAATCGTGTTGACGTAGCGAACCTGGCCCTCGAACGCCGAGAAGTCCGGCGCGCCGGACGGCGCCGCCGGATGGTGCAGCGAGGTCAGCCGCACGCGAAGCGCCGTCTCCTGGCCGGCGCCGCTTACGGGCACGGACAGGGACAGGTACCGGTCCTGATCGTGGTACGCCGTACCCGCGGCAACGACACCGGCGGGAACCGCCGTGGATACGCAGCGACTTTGCTGTTCCTTGCACACCTCGGTCGTCCCGCAGGGCAATACCGGCGGTCGGCAAAGCCCGCCGCTGGTCGTCACCTGGCCGTTGATGTCCACGCATTGCTCCGCGCCGGTACAGAACAGGCCGTCGCTACACTCCGTACTTGTCGTGCACGCGGGCAAGGGAACCAATCCGCCGCAACCGACCACCGTCACGTCGCCGCCCAGGTCGATCATCGCTGCGTAGTAAACAATGGTCTCCGCAATCGCCAGGTTGGAGCCTGGTCCAAGGATCAGCGTCCCGGCGTACAACGCCTCCAGGCATGGGCCTGGCTGCGCGGCGGTGTTGGCCTCCTGGTTCTCGATGGTCACGTCCGCGCCGGGCGCGATCTCGAGGGTCGAAATGGAGAAGTTGCCGTCCGCACCGGTGTTGAAGCCGTCGGCGACCGCCCCCAGGTCCTGCCCGGCGACCTCCAGCGTCGTCGGCTCGGTGCCGGCGACCCGCAGTCCGCCCGACGCCCCGACCATCGTACGACCCAGAACCAGCCTTCCACTGTACCAATTGAACCGACAGGGATCCTTGCTCTTGTTGCGGAAGGCGCCGGTCACGGTGATCGTCGGCTCTTCCGTGACCTGCGGGTCCGGCGAACCCACGGTCACGTCGGTCGAGTGGGCCAGGACGATCTGCGTCGCGCTCAGGGTCGCCGACTTCGTGATTTCCAACTTCGGCAGCGGAGAGACGCCTTGCACGGAGGCCACCGATCCCCCGCATTGGAGCGGAACCGTCGAGCCGTC
>JBBTCJ010000028.1:0-16137 GCA_038043285.1 Planctomycetota bacterium
CCGGTTCCATGCTCGCCGACGCCGAGTGCTGCATGATCATGTGCGACACGCTCGAAGCGCTGGGTATTCGCAAGGGCGATTACGTCGTTCGGATCAACGATCGCAAAGTGCTCAACGGGATCTTGGAGGCGATGGCCGGCTCCGAGAAGCTCGCGCCGCATCGTGCAATGCAGGTGCTCCGCTCGATCGACAAGCTGGACCGAGTTGGGATCGACGGCGTGGTCCAACTGCTGGGAGGCGGACGTCGCGACGAATCGGGAGACTTCAGCCGGGGCGTCGAATTGGCGCCCGCGCAGATTGACACCGTTGCCCGCTACCTGCGGATCAAGGCCGACACGCGCCGGTCGGTCTGCGACGCCCTGGCGGAACTGGTGGGCGAAAGCGCGGTGGGACGCGAGGGCGTGCAGGAACTTCGAGACATCGACGACGCCCTCCGTGGCGCGGGCTATCTGGAGGATCAGGTGGTCATCGATCCGACAGTGGTACGCGGGTTGGCTTACTACACCGGGCCGGTGTTCGAGGGCGTCTTGACCTTCGAGATCGTCGACGAGAGCGGTGTGAAGCGCCAGTTCGGCAGCGTCTTCGGCGGCGGGCGCTACGATGACCTGGTCGAACGGTTCACCGCTGAGAGAATCCCCGCGACCGGGTCGTCGCTCGGCGTGGATCGGCTGCTCTCGGCCCTGATGACCCTGGGGGCCATCGACGTCGACGCCTCCACGGCGCCCGTTCTCGTCACCCGGCTGGACAAGTCCTTGACCAGCGCCTACCAGGCGATCGTATCGGAACTTCGCTCCGCCGGAGTCAACGCCGAGCTGTATGTCGGCACCCAGGGCATCGGCAAGCAATTCAAGTATGCCGGCGATACCCGGAAGATCGTGGCCGTGGTCATGGGCTCCGAAGAACTTGCCCGCGGCGAGGTTTCGTTGAAGGACCTTCGCCTCGGCGAGGAGTTGTCCAGGGAAGTCGGCGCTGATCGCAAACGCTGGCTCGAACAGCAACCTGCCCAGCTCGCCGTCCCCCGCGGCGAACTCGTTCCCGCGATCCGCAACATGCTGGCGCGGTACCGCATCGGGTAGCGCGGCCCGGCTGAAACCCTTGATTTCCGGCGAGGCTTCACCCCCCCCTTGGATCGCCTGATCGATCATGGTTCCGGCCCTATCGCACGCCTCAAGTGGACCGGCTGCCCGCTCCATCGGTATGATCGCACGGTCCAATGGTTGCGGACCACCTCGACATTCTGCGCCGTTTGTTGCCTCGACCACGCCGGGTTGATCCGGTCGGCGGCGTCCATCGAATCGGGCCGATGACGCGGCTGGTGTGCGGCCTGGACGATCCGCGTGTGTTTCGCGCCGCGGAACGCCTGATCCGAACGACGCCGAACCGAGGTCACGGCTCGGACGGCATGCTGGAAATCGTTCTCGCGCCCCAGCGGTTGTCTCACCCCGATGCACACCGCCTCGTCGTCCAGCGCGACGCAATGCGCATCGAAGGAGCCTCGCCAGCCGCCTGCTTTCATGCCCTACAAACGCTCGAGCAGCTTGCGCATGGAGCCTCCGGGGAGCTACCCTGTGCCGTCATTGAGGATTGGCCTGATTTCAGCACGCGCGGACTCCTGCACGACGTGACCCGCGGGAAGGTGCCCACCCTGGGCACGCTGAAACTTCTCGCCGACCGACTGGCGTCGCTGAAGGCGAACCAGTTGCAGCTCTACATAGAGCATGCGTTCACGTTCGCCTTCGACGGTAACGTCTGTCCCCCCGGCGGCGGATTGACGCCCGACGAAGTGCGCGAGCTTGAGGCCTATTGCGGAGACCGCTTCATCGACCTCGTTCCGGCTGTCGCCACGCTGGGGCACATGGGTCGAGTTCTTTCCCTTCCGCAATACCGACACTTGGCGGAAATCGCGCCGCTACAGACGTGGGAGCAAATGCCCTGGCCTCAGCGAGCTCGCGGCCTCACGCTCGACATCTTCCACGCCGAGTCGCGTGCACTGGTGGAGCGCATCTGGGGCGAGATTCTCGATGCCTTCCGATCGCCGGTGGTCAATGTCTGCGGTGACGAACCCTGGGACATGGGGAAGGGGAAAAACAAGGACCGCTTCACGACACAAGAGTTGGGCGAGGCGTACGTCGAGCATCTTCGCTGGACGCAAGATCTGTGCGCCAAGCGCGGACGGCGCACGCAGATGTGGGGCGACGTTGTTCGCAACCACCCGAACCTGCTGCATCGCCTTCCGCGCGACATGGCCGTATTGCACTGGGGCTACGACGACCGGGCGGACTACGAGGGAACGGCCGCGTTTGTCGGCGCGGGATTGGAGACCATCGTTTGTCCGGGAACCTCCGGGTGGAAGCGGATTCTCAACGCCATGGGCCTTGCGGAACGCAACGTCTCGACGTTCGCCCAAGCGGGTCTTCGCCACGGCGCGCGCGGCTTGCTCAACACCGACTGGGGTGACCACGGGCATTTCAACGCCTTGGCATGTTCTTGGCATGGGATTGCCCTGGGAGCCGCTTGCGCCTGGCGCGCAGATCATCCGATCGGCGACGACTTCGACGGCCCGTTTTCCCGCTGGCTCTTCGCCGCACGCCGCGGAGCAGACCCTTTGATCGCCCGGTTGCGTCGCGCCTCGCGCCCCGCGGACCGCTGCGAAACATGGCGGTTATTCTGGTCAGCGGCGACACAAGTAACGGACGATTCCACTCTGCCGACGCTCAACGAGGCGGACGAGGCGGCCTACGCCGCTCGTGAAGCTGAAGCGATTCTGGACCGAATGCCTTCCGACGCACCGGATGCATCGAGGGATGCTGATGAACTTCGCATGGCGTGTCGATTCACCGATCTGTTCGCCGAGAAGATTAGGTTGCTTCGCGACGCAGAGGCCTCAAGCGAAAGTAGTAGCACAAGATGGAGAGCGTGGTCGGATCGCGTCGCGTCGGCCGTCCGCGACTACGCCGAATGTTGGTCCGCGCGATACAAGCTGGCGGGCCTGGAAGACATCCTGTGCAGTCTTGCAGACGGCGGTGTTGACAATCCATTCGAGCGCGGGGGCGAAGCGGAGCCATCCAGCGCGGTATGAGGCGGCAGGACAAAATCACCGGCACGATCTCCCTCCTCGCGGCGTTGCCGAGGCGCGGGCTTGTCGATCAGGTCAGACTTCCTCAATCTCCTTTGTCTTACCCGCGACGACGGCGTCGATGTCCTTCTCGTGCCGTTCGGTGATCTTTTGAATCTTGTCCTTGAGATCCTTGGCTGCGTCTTCGCTGAGCTTCTTCTCCTTTTCCACCGTGTCGATTGACTTGTTCGCGTCGCGCCGGGTGTTTCGCACCGCGACCTTCTGCGCTTCCGCCATTTTCTTCACTTGCTGCAGCAGTTGCTGGCGACGCTCGCCGGACAGCACCGGAATCGGCAATCGGATGGCCTTGCCGTCGCTTTGCGGGGTGATCCCCAGAGACGACGATTGCAGACCTTTTTCGATGTCCTTCAACGTCCCGGGGTCAAACGGCTTGACCAGCAGCGTGGCTGGTTCTGGAACGCTGATGGTCGCCAGCTCGCGAAGCTCCATGCTGCTGCCGTAACTGGCGACCTCGATCCTGATGTGCTCCACCAATCCAGGATGAGCGCGGCCTGTGCGGATGCCCTTTAGCTCCTGCTTGAGGAACTCAACCGCCTTGCTCATCTTTGACGTACAATCTTTTTCGATAGCTGCTGCCGGCATGAGTGGTTCGCTCCCTATCTAACTCGACGCCTTCACCAGGCAACGGGACTCCATGATCGCAAGGGCAAAACCAAATGTGACGAAACACCTGATTCCGCGGGTAGCCCCACTTCCGCTCGCGGCGCCGTTCAAGCGGCCAGCCGCCTTGTCTCAGAGCCGCGACCGTCAGCGGAACTTCACGACACGTCATTCCAGTTGCAACGCATGACCAGCTTCATTCCGGATCACGACCGCAGGGTTACTCAACTTCCTCCGTCGATCAACGTTCCGCGGCCCTGGCCCATGACCACGGCGCGCATGTTGCCGGGCTGCTTCAGATCCAGCACCACAATCGGAATCCCGCTTCGCTGACAAAGATCGACGGCGCTAAGGTCCATCACCGCCAGCCTGCGGTCGATCACCTCGTTGAAACTCAGATGTTCCAGTCGCGTCGCGGACGGATCGCGGACCGGATCCGCCGTATATACCCCGTCAACCTTGGTCGCTTTCAGGAGAACCTCCGCTCGCACCTCGGCGGCTCGGAGGGCTGCGCCGGTGTCCGTTGTGACGAAGGGGTTGCCTGTTCCGCCCGCGAAGATGACCACCCGGCCCTTCTCCATGTGCCGCATGGCCCGACGGCGGATGAAGTTCTCGCACACCGTGTGAACCGGAATGGCGCTTTGCACCCGCGTCGGCGCGCCCAGCGATTCGAGCGTGTCCTGCACCGCCAGGGCGTTGATGACCGTGGCCAACATGCCCATATAGTGCCCCGTAGCTTCCTCGATCTGCGTCTCACGGGCGATGTTGCTGCCGCGGACCAAGTTGCCGCCGCCGACAACCACGCAAACCTGCACGCCCAGATCAACGACCAACTTGATCTCGCCGGCCAGGCGGCGCAGCTCAACCCCATCGATGCCGGTCTTGCCGGCTCCACACAGACCCTCGCCGCTGAGCTTCAGAAGCACGCGCTTGTACTTGGTGGTGGACACGGAGCGTACTGTATCCAGGCCGGCGAACGCGTCCAGTTCGTCGATTCCCGGACATCGCCCCGCTGGCAAGCAGGGTTCGGTTCCGCCCAAGCAAAAACGGGGCCGATCGGCCCCGTTCGATCGGTATTTCCGCGGATCGACAGGGACTACGATGTCCCGCCGATACGCATGATGACCAAATCGGTCACGGCGTTGACGCCGGCCTGCTGGAGCACGTCGCCGACCTTGGCCTTGCCGTAATCGTCGGTCTTGACGTGCAGTTGTTCGACCAAGACGCGCTCGCCGAAGAACGCCTGGACCTTGCCTTCGGCGATTTTGTCAATGATTTGGGCGGGCTTGCCCTCGGACTGCGCGATCTCGCGGGCCTCCCTGCGGATCTTCTCGATCTGCTCCGCGGCAACGCCGTTGCGGTCGATGGCCGCCGGTTGGGTGAATAACGCGTGCATGCACAGGTCGCCACCGACGTTCTTTTCCGACTTCGGCGGAGCATCGAGCGCCAGCATCACCCCGCTCTTGCCGTCGTGATGAACGTACGACGACAGGTAGGCTCCCGTCACGCGCCGGCAGTGGGCGAGGTTCATCGACTCGCGCATCTTGCCGTACACGTCGGTAAACATGGCGTCCAGTTGTGGATCGCTTCGCAGCTTGGCCGGCTCCGGGGTTCTTTCCGACCCGTCGGCCGTCTTCTTGGCAAAAGCGTTGGCCAGGGCGACGAACAACTCGTTCTTGGCGACCGGGGCGGTCTCGCATTGAAGCTCGACGATCGCGCCGACCTTCCGGGCGGCGTCCAAATAGACGCCGATGCGACCCTCACCGGTCGCCCGTCCGGCGCGCTCGGCGAGCTTGCCCTTGTGCTTCCTGCGCAGCCAGTCAATGGCCGCTTCGATGCTGCCGTCGCACTCCGAGAGCGCCTGCTTGCATTCCATCATCGGGAGGTCGGTCTTCTCCCGGAGATCCTTGACCATCTGGGGGGTGACGCTTGCCATGTCGGAACCTTATCGTGAAATTGGCGCCGCGGGAGGCACCGGTTGAAAAGCCGTCGCAGAGCAACTCCCGCCCCAATATACCGCGACGACACTAGACCCTTGGCAATGAAACCGCCTCAAAAAAAGGCAGTCAACACACCGTAAAGCCGGCCGCGATGAAACTTCCCTCGGTAAGTCGGGCCGAATCGTCAGACGGGCGGCGCGTTAGATTCCTGCTTCGGCAGCGCCGGGCCCGGCGAGCACCGAGGCGCCGCCCTCCGCATCCGGGCTTCCCTTGTCGGCGTCGTCACCTTCGGCCCGAGGGGACGTTGATCGGCGGGACCTCTTGCGTTGCGCTCCGCCGCCTCCGGCGGCCTCACCCGCCTCCGGTTGCCTGCGACCCTTCTTGCCCTCGTCGACCGCGTCGGTAAGGTGGACCAGAATCGCATCAATGGCTCGAATCGCGTCGTCGTTACCCGGAATCGGGATGTCGGCGAAGTCCGGGTCGGAATCCGTGTCGATCAGGCACACGGTCGGGATGCCCATTTTTCTGGCTTCCCGAACGGCGTTGTGCTCCCGATGCACGTCGATGACGATCATCGCCCCCGGCAGGCGCGTCATGGTGCGGATGCCGTCGAGGTTGCGACGGATTTTCCGCAGTTCGCGCGTGCGGGCCGAGATCATCTTCTTGCTGTATTGCTGCAGCGTTCCGTCGGCTTCCTCCCGCTCCAACTCGTCCAGTCGCGCGAGGCGCGAACGAATCGTGCGAAAGTTGGTCAGCGTTCCGCCGAGCCAGCGCTCAATGACGAAGGGCATCCCGACGCGCACCGCCTGGGTTTGCACCTGGATGCGAGCCTGCCGCTTCGTCCCCACAAACAGAACATCCTCACCCTTGGCCACCACCTGCGCGATGTACTTCTTCGCCCGCAACAACCCCTTCACCGTCTCGCGAATGTCGATGATGTGAATGGCGTTGCGCTTCCCGAAGATGTACGGAGACATCTTGGGGTTCCAGCGACTCACGCGGTGGCCGAAGTGAATCCCCGAGTCCACCAATTGACGAACCAACTCCGATGCCAAAAACCACCTCCACGAAAAACCGAGAGCCTCTCGCACCGCATCCCATGACGCCGTGAACCTTTCAATGTAACAGATTCTGTCCAAGGTTCAAGAACCGGCTGCGACAACCCACAGCCTTCCAATTCCCGCTTGAGCGTAACGCTGAGGGCCAGGGGCGGCAGGACACCGCTAGCGGCTTGCCCCGCCGGTGCCGCGATCCGTCCAGATCGCCGCAGGTAGCAACCGTTGACGCACCCTTGGCCGCGAACGTCCTCGCAGGGAAAAAACCCTCCCTGGCATCTCCCGCCAGTACCACCGCACTTTCGCCTGAAGCTGGCAGTCTGGGCGGTTTGAACCTGGGGCTTGAGCCATCTACAGTCGAACCCGCACCTCGAAGCGGCGGTTTGACCGCCATTCCGGCACGACGTAGCGTGCTCGCCCGCCCTGCGGGGCGTGGGCCAAATCATGGCCAGGGAGTTTGCGGGAGCCGATTGGCGTCGGCTTCCCGGGGGCAGGTATGAACGGACACAGCACGTCGCGCCTGGTCTTTGTCAGCGCCGCCGAAGCGAGCGCCGACATGCACGGCGCGGCCCTGATCCGCGCGACCCACAAGTTGGCCCCCGACGTCCGGTTTGTCGGCGTGGCCGGGCCGAGAATGGTCGAGGCCGGCTGCGACGCCATTTACGACATGACCCGCCATGCCGCCATGCTGCTGGGGGCGGTCGCCAACGTGGGTCGGGCGTGCCGGATGATGGCACTCGCCGACGAGTGTCTCCGGCGTTATGCCTTCTCGGCTGCCGTCGTGATCGACAGTCCCACCTTGCACCTGCCGCTCGCCGGCCGGATCAACGCCCTGAGCGTGCCTGTGCTGTATTACATCGCGCCGCAGATGTGGGCGTGGGGGGCGCACCGCATCTACAAGCTTCGGCATCGGGTGCAGCAAGTGGCCGTGATTCTTCCGTTCGAGGAGAAATACTTTCGCGATCAAGGAGTCAACGCGACGTACGTCGGACATCCGCTGGTGGATCGACTGGGGACCAGTTGCGCGGATGCGGAGCAAGTAAAAGCGATCCGCGGCCGTGGCGAACCGGTGCTCGCGCTGCTGCCTGGTTCCCGCGCCCATGTCGTGGAGGCCCTCCTGCCAGGACAGTTGGAGGTTGCCCGCGCGGTCTGTGGCGAGTTCCCTTCAGCCTATATCGGCGTCTCCGCGGCGAGAGAACCTCTTGCCGCCCGGATCGCGCGGGCCGTGCAGCGCGCGGGCGTGAGCACTCAAATCGTCCGCGGCGATTATTCGTGCCTGGTGGAAGCCGCCGATCTGGTGCTCGTCGCGTCGGGAACGGCCGCCCTGGAGGTTGCGTTTTTCGCCAAGCCGATGATCGTGATGTACCAGGCGTCGCGTGCCTTCTATCACCTGCTGGGACGCTGGATGATTCACGCGCCATTTCTGTCGCTCCCTAACATCCTGGCGCAGAGGGAGGTCGTTCCAGAGTTTATGCCCTACTACCGGTCCACCGCTCCGATCGCCGAGAAGGCGCTGGAGCTGCTGAAGTCGGCTGCGCTCCGCGAAAAGATGATTCAGGAACTCGCGGCGCTCACCGAACCCCTTCGGGGGACGAAGGCGTCGGAGCGGACGGCAAAGCTGCTGTTAGAAATGATGGACCGCAAGCGTGGCCAGTGACGCGCCCAGAACGATCTGGCGCTCGGCACGCATGATTCGAGGGGTTACCGGAGTCGTGCCCCTGCCCGAGCCGCTCCATGCATGGGGCGGGCGCCCGCGCGGCATGAATGCCGCGGCTCGGATCGACCCGTCAAATGAGGCGTGACGGACCAACAGACCCAACGCACCGCAGCAGCTTGTAGCGTCGACGACGGTGGGGCGCGAGATGTTCGTTGCGAGACAGCAGAGCGGCGTCAGGAAGCCGCGGCGACCTCGGTCGGTTTCCAGTCGCGGACTTTCGGCCTTTCAACAAGGCCCATGCGGATGGCCTTGGCGGAGACGCGGACCCGGCAGACCTTGCCGTCGATCACGGCGCGGAGCTTTTGGATGTTGGGCTTGAACTGACGTTTGGTCGACCCCGTCGTTTTTCGACCCACGCCGCCGAGGTACTTGGCCTTTCCACGACGGGCAATCTGCCGCCCCGCGCGGGTTCGCTTTCCGGTGAAGTGACAGACTCTCGCCATATGACCACCTAATCCAAAACCTTCCCGGCAACCCACTCCCGCGGATCGGCGGAACTGGACGATCCCCAAACTCAGAGCCGCGCAGTGTACGCGGTCTGCGGCGTCATGCAAGGCCACGGACCGATGTTCGAAAAACTGACACGAGATTCCCGAACCGCGCTTGCGTTCGCCAGAGCAAATCGTTACAATAAAGCGCTGCTGGAAGATTATTGGGTAGGCAGGGGATGGGAAATACAGACGATTGCCTCGTGACCGCCGCCGTCGCGGGTGATGAGGCTGCGTTGGCGACTCTGCTGGAGCGGCACGGGGTGGCGGTCCGCCAGGGGTTGTCGATTTCGCCCAAATGGCGAGCGGCCCTCGATCCGGACGACGTGATGCAGGTCACCTATCTGGAGGCGTTCCTACGCATCGAGACCCTTCGGCAACCCACCCCCAAGGGCTTCCTCGCATGGCTGCGGTGCATCGCAGAAAATAACCTTCGCGACGCTATTCGTGGGCTTGAGTGCGCAAAACGACCACGCCACCGAGTGGAGTGCGGGGGCGGCGGCGATTCCTATGGAGCCCTGTTGCAACGGATTTCGGCCGGCTCAACCACGCCCAGCCGGGCCGCAGGAGCGCGCGAGGTTCAAAAGTTCGTCGAGGATGCCCTTCACAGAATTCCTCCAGACTACGAAAAAGTGATCCGCCTGTGCGAATTGGAGTCCAAAACCGCCCCGGAAGCCGCATCGATCCTGGGTCGTTCCCATGGGGCCGTCCGCATGCTGCTCGCCCGGGCGAAGGACCGTCTGCGTGAAGTTTTGGGTTCCGAATCGGCCTTTTTTAGCGATACCGCGTGACATCCGAGGTGCCGGTATCGCCCCAATGGTTGAGGGCGACAAGCGTGCCAAGACGTTCCGAAGCTTCCCGGGCAGGGCAGAGGAAACAGGCGTGGTCAACGATCATTGCGAGGATCAGCGGGGCGTCGCGGACGTTCAGCGCGAGCTGATCGCCGTCGCCAGACAACAGGCCCGGGGGATGCGAGGAGTCGGCGAGTCGGATGTCGGCGCCGGGTCGGATTCGGGGTTCCCGCCGGAAGACAGTTCACGAGGTTCCGAGGCGGGCCCTCCGACCTTCGATTCCTTCGCCGGATATCAGATCGTCAAGGAATTGCACCGCGGCGGTCAGGGGATTGTTTACCAGGCCATTCAGCTCTCGACGCGACGCAACGTCGCCGTCAAGGTGATGAAGGAAGGGGTGTTCGCCGGTGTCACGGAAAAGGCACGCTTTGATCGTGAAGTCCAAACCCTCGGTCAACTGAATCACCCGAACATCGTCGCCATTCACGGAACCGGGCTGGCCGCCGGATGCCATTACTTCGTGATGGACTATATCCCCGGTCAGCCGTTGGATCGATATGTTGCCGGCGGGTCGCGGAACGTCAGTAATCTTTTGGGCCTCTTTGTCAAGATCTGCAACGCCATGACGGCGGCCCATCTGCGAGGCATCATCCACCGAGATCTGAAGCCCTCCAACATTCGAGTCGACGATACCGGCGAACCGCACATACTCGACTTCGGCCTGGCTCGATCGTCTCCCACCGAATCGGACGCTTCGTTCATGACCGTCACCGGTCAGTTCGTGGGGTCGCTGCCCTGGGCGTCGCCGGAGCAGGCGGAAGGCGTCCCCGGCAAACTCGACGTGCGGACCGACGTCTACTCCATCGGAGTGATGCTCTATCAGATTCTCACCGGTCGGTTTCCCTATGACGTGTATGGCAACATGCGCGAGGTGTTGGATCGGATCATGCATGCCGATCCGGTTCGCCCGAGCGCGATTCGCCGCGACGTCGACGACGAGGTGGAGACCATCGTTCTGAAGTGCCTGGAAAAGGAGCCGGATCGCCGCTACCAAAACGCCGGCGAGCTGGCTCGAGACCTGCGGCACTACCTTTCCGGCGAGCCGATCGAGGCCAAGCGCGACTCGACGATCTACGTTCTTCGCAAACGGCTGAGAAAGCACCTTGTCCCCGTAACCATCGCGTTCGCGTTCCTCGTCACGGTCATCGTGGGCTTGATCGCCACAGCGGCCGGCTGGCGGCAGGCGGCGTCGGAGCGCGACACCGCCGAGGCGGCGCGTGCGCAAGCGCAGGCGGTCACCGACTTCCTCATGGGAACCCTGGGTAGCGCCAACCCTTACGGCGGCCGCGGTCCGAACACGACGATCGGCGAAATTCTGGAGGGCGCAGCACAGCAAGTCGAGACATCTTTTAAGGAACAACCGCTGGTTCAAGCCGCGGTCTACGACTCGCTGGCGGGAACCTACGATGCGCTGGGACTCTTCTCCGTAGGTTACGACTGCGCCCAAAAGGCTCTTGAACTTCGCCGACGATGGTTGCCGGCGGACCACCCGGACGTCGCCGCGAGCCTGTGCTTGCAAGCGCAAATGGCCACCAAACTGGCTCAACATGCCCAGGCCGAGGAATGGGCGAGAGAGTCCTTGAGCCTTCGGCAGCGCCATTTTGGGCTTCGGCACCCCGCTGTCGTTGAGAGTCTCAACGCCTTGGGTATCGCCATCGCGGCCCAGGGGAGATACAACGACGCCGAGCCCGTTTGGCGCGAGGCTGTGGCACAAACCGAGGAGTTCTTCGGGACGAAGCATGGCGCGTCCATCAACCCAACGTTTCGACTCGCCAGTTGCCTATACGAGCAAGCTCGGTTGGACGAGGCCGGGCCGCTCTTCGAGCAAGTTGTCGTATTGGGCCGCGAAGTCCTTGGCCCGGAACACCCGGAGGTGGCGAACATGCTCTCCAGCTTCGGGGAGGTGTTGCACCTGAAGGGCGACTTCGAGGCCGCCGCGTCCGCCTATCGTGAGTCGCTCGCCATCCGACGCAAGGTGTTTGGCGACGAACACATCACCATCGCCAACAGCCTCAATAACCTCGCCTTCCTACTCGCGGATGAGGAGCGATTCGAGGAGGCCGAACCACTGTACGAAGAGTCCCTGGACATGCGTCGTCGCCTTTACGGTCCACGGCGAATCGAAGTGACGTTCGCCTTGAACGGGCTTGCCCGGCTCTACAACAGGACCGGACGGCCGGCCGAGGCTGAAGCGATGTTGCGCGAGTCGCTGAGCATCTTCGACGAGACCCTTCCGCAGCATTGGCGCCGGGCATATGCCCAATGCCTGCTGGGGGCGGCCTTGTCCAATCAACGTCGTTTCGAGGAGGCTGAACCGCTTCTGCTGAACGGTCTAAAGGTTGTCCGCGCCGCGCGAGGCCATGGCGACAGGTACACCCAGGAAGTGCTGCGATATGTGGTCGAGTTCCACGAAGCCATGGGCCGAACCGCGGAAGGCGAGGCCTATTCCAGACTCGTTAATGAGCGGTAAGCACTACCGCCATTGAACCGCTTGCTCACACCATCGCGGCGCGCTCGGGCAATCTCCGTCTTCCACCCTGTCACTCAGGTTCCGTAGCCGTTCGGGTGGGATTGATGCCAGCGCCACGCGGTCTGGACGGTGAGACGGACGTCGCGGTAGACGGGGTTCCAGCCAAGGTCACGGGTGAGCTTCGAGGCATCGGCGTACAAGGCGGGCGGATCGCCGGGGCGGCGCGGGCCGATGCCTAAGGGAATCGCGTGGCCACTGACTTCGCGGGCCGCGCAGATGATCTGCCTGACGCTCGCGCCGACGCCCGTGCCGACGTTATAAAAGCGGAACTGGCCAAGCGGCTGAGCCTCGACGGCAGTTCGGTGGATTCGGGCGAGATCCTCGACGTGGACGTAATCGCGGATGCAGGTTCCATCGGGCGTGGGGTAGTCGTCGCCGTACAACTCGACCACGTCGCGCTGACCGAGGGCGACCTGCAACACGCGGGGGATGAGGTGCGACTCGGGCGTGTGGTCCTCGCCGAGCGTGCCGTCGGAGGCTGCGCCGGCGGCGTTGAAATATCGCAATGCGGTCGCGCCCAACCCCCACGCATGGCACGAGTCGTTCATGGCCCACTCGATCGCGAGCTTGGTGCGGCCATACGGATTGATCGGGTTCTTGGGCATCTCCTCGGTAATCGGAACGGAGGGCGGGACGCCGTAGACGGCGCAGGTGGAGCTGAAGAGAAAACGGCGTACCCCCTGATCGGCCATTGCCTGCAAGAGCGCCACCGTGTCGGCGACGTTGTTGCGGTAATACCGCAGCGGGTCGGAGACGGATTCGCCGACCTCGGCGAACGCAGCGAAGTGGATGACGGCCTCGACAGCGTGCTCCGACAACGTACGGGCCAGCACGTCGCGGTCGGCGAGGGAGGCGACGACGAGCTTGGCGTTGGGATCGACGGCTTGGCGATGACCCCGCGAAAGATTGTCGAGGACGACAACCTCATGCCCGGTGCGAACTAGCTCACGAACGCAGAAGCTGCCGACGTATCCGGCGCCGCCGGTAACGAGGATCCGCATGTTTTGTCCCGAGGCTCCAGTTGCCCGACCGCGTTTCCGTTTACAAGATCACTCGGGCGTCAAGCCCGCGGCCCGGAGAACGCCGTCCGATACCCGGTCAGTCGACCACGATGTCGCGTAAGCGTGAAAAACTGATGACCACCTGACGCATGACGACGACGCGGCGGCGATTGACTGTGACGCCGTCGCGGCTGACCTCGGCCAGGTAGTGCTCCTTCTTCGCGTGACCGTCGCGGCAGTCATGCATGTCGGCGCCGTCAAGCACGAACGCATGGTCCGTGACGGCCATGAGCTTGCCGACGTAGACAATTGGCGTCCCGGTGTCCAGGACGACGTCGTCGTTGAGCATTTCTGTCAGCGGATCCGACATTCGCGTCCAACCCCCAGCGAGGCGACGGTAATCGCGCACAAGGTCCGCCGAGCGGTTCCATCGAAGCCCGCCGGTCGTTGCACGCGGCTTTCGCCGACATAGTATAGGGCCATAGGCGTCGAGGATGAAATCCGGCATGCGCAATCGGAATCGACTGAAAGCGAGGCAGGAAGCATGAACCGAATCATGGTGTCGGGACTGGTTGCGTCGGTCGCGTCCTTCGCGTCCGTCTCAGCGGCGACCGAACCGCCAAGCATGGATGCCGGACCGTGGCGGGCGTGGTTGGAAACGCCCGGCGGCGACCTTCCGTTCGGGTTGGTGTTCGAGGGCGGGGGAGAAGCAATGAAGGCCTGGATCGTCAACGGTCCGGAGCGAATCGAGATTCCCAAGGTCTCCTCATCAGCGCCGGGCGAGATTGTCCTGGAGATCACCCACTACGAATCGGCAATCTCCGCGAAGGTGACGGTCGGGAAACGAATGGACGGGGAGTGGCGAAAGCGGACCGGCCGAGACAGTTGGTGCAAGCTGCCATTTCGGGCCGAAGCCGCGAAAACGGAACGGTTTTCGCGAAAGAACGGCCCGGGGGCGTCCGGCGACACCGGTTCGGTCGTCGAAGGAAAGTGGGAGGTCGTCTTCGGCTCGCGCAAGGACGTCAGCGTGGGGACGTTCAAGCGGGACACCAACGATGAGCTTGTGGGAACCATTCTTACGTCCGGGGGAGATTACGGGTTTCTAGCGGGAATCGTCGATGGAGACGTCTTGTGGTTGTCGAACTTCGACGGAGCGCATGCGTTGCTGTTCAAAGCGACGGTTCTTCCCGACGGAACCTTGAAGGGCGACTTCTGGTCGCGGGACAGTTTCCATGACACATGGACGGCCAAGAAGAATCCGGAGGCGAAGCTCGCGGAGGATCCCAAGCTGGCGCACGTCCGGAGTCGACTGCGGTTCTCCGAAATGAACTTCCGCGACGTGGAGGGAGAGCAGCATTCCCTGGCGGAACTGAAGTTCGCGGGGCGGCTCAAAATCATCGAAGTGTTCGGTACGTGGTGTCCGAATTGCCACGATGCAGCCGAGCTGCTGGCGGAGCTGGACAAGAAGTATCGCGCCGACGGCTTGAAGGTGATCGGCGTGGCCTTCGAGCTGACCGGCGAGTTCGCGCGGGACGCCGAGCAGGTGCGGCGGTTCGCGGAACGGCATAAGGTGGAATACCCGCTGCTGATCGGCGGGACCAATGAAAAGGGAGCGGCGACGGCGGCCATCCCCATCGGCGAGGAGATCGCGGCCTATCCGACGACGATCTTCGTCGACTCGGACAGGAACATCGTGTTTGTCCATTCAGGATTCGCCGGACCGGCGACCGGCCCGGAGCACGACGCCCTGCGCAGGAAGTTCCAGGATCTGATTGAAGGGGCTTTGTACGATCGGCGGCGGACGAAAGAGAAGGGATGAATGCCGAATGGGCAACGGCAGCGGGAGAGGACGTCATGAGGTTGTTTGCTTCGGCGCGGCAGTCCCCGCGAATCCTACCGGCCGCAGTTGGAGTTTGCCGATTGCCACCGCCGCGGGCGGGTGCCAACGAGCGGTCCGATGATCTGAAACCCTGGCGGCGGTCGTAGACCGCTCCAAATCTGTCGCGGTACTGATTCTCTTCCGCCGAGGGATGACTCAAGGTTGCGGTTCCTTGGCTCGGTAGGAACCGGCGAACTCAGATGGGCCGGGGAATCAAATCTCTCCGAGAAACCGGAGTTTCCTCTCCGTCTCATCCCGCGGCGCCAACCAGTCCACGGCGATGAGTCCCTCAATCTTGCGCCGCAGGCGTTCTGCGATCAACGTCGAAAACGCTGACCGCTCTTCGTCGGGACCGAGGTGGAACACCGGGTCGGGAAGGGACCAGTGCGCTCGCAACGGTCCTCCGGGAAACGCCGGACAGGACTCTCCGGCGGCGGAGTCACAGACCGTTATCACCACGTCCAACGGAATGTCGGTGAATTCGTGCCAGCTTTTGGAACGGGTGTCACCGATGGGAATGCCCAAACGCCGCAGCGCTTCCAGCGCCAGGGGATGAACGAACCCGGCGGGACTCGAGCCGGCGCTGAACGCCTCGAATCGCTCGCCCGCCAGATGCCGCAGCATGGCCTCCGCCATCTGCGACCGGCACGAGTTGCCGGTGCAGATAAAGAGAACCCGCACACGATCCGTTCCGGCCATCCCTGTTCATCCGGTGCCGCCGCATCGTCGTGACCGGCCCGAGTCGCGCGTCCTGCGCACCCAACCCCCCGCTTCACGTGATACCCAACCCGCGCGCGTCAACGCGGACATACCTGATTGGCGGAGGTCACGCAACTGTCGTCCCACTCCGTCTCGCAACAGAAGGGGTCATCCGGACAAACAAGGGCACAGCAGTCTCGGCTATTGCATCCTGCCGTCGGATGGGCGGTAAAGCAGTCAG
>JBBTCJ010000029.1:0-8770 GCA_038043285.1 Planctomycetota bacterium
CGATCAGTTTCGTCACGCGGGGCTGGTGATGGCGCAACGGGGAAAGGGCGTGGAGCTGGAGCTTGACCGGCGGCTGCGATGGACGCTGCGGGCGCTGCTGCGGCAGTTGTTCGGCCAGGAGGTCTGCTTCTGCGAAGCCCAGGCCGCCTCGGCCTGTCCCTGGGAGCACCCGCACCGCACGGCGGAAGTGACCGCGAGCGGCGTTTCCGTCGGGCGTCTCAGCATGGTGGACCTTCCGCTTCGGCGGAAGATGGACGAACACCTTGGCTCATGGGGCGTGGCGTGGGCGGAGTTGTCGTTGCACCGACTGGTGGAACTGGCCCGTTTGCCGGAGAGGCTCCGCGCCATGCCGCCGTTCCCGCTGGTGGAGTTGGATTTCTCCATTCTGGTTCCGCGAACGACGCGTTACGCAACGGTCACCGAGCGAATTCGCGAGTTTTCGCATCCGCTCCTTCGCGCCATCACGCTGGTGACGGCCTACGAGGGAAAATCGGTCGCGGCGGACACGCGCAGCCTGACGTTCCGCGCGATCCTGGGCGATGAGTCGCGGACCCTGGTCGACGCCGACGGAGAGGTCTTCCGAACGGCCTTCGAGACGCACCTCCGCGGGGGCGGGTATGAGATCCGAGCTTAGTTCCCGATTGGCGCTGGAGCCGTTCTCTTTTTTGTGTAGCGTCGCGGTGTATCCGCGGCGCCGTGTCCCCGGCATCCAGAGCTGCGCCGCCCATGAAGGGCAACGCTACGTGCGAGCGGGAAACGCTTCAGCCGTTTGGCGATTGTGTTCGTGCCTGGCTCACGCACCCGCGCCCCGATTCGGCAATTGGCAATTGGCAATCGGCAATTCCCTTCGGTGTTGTGTCCGGGCGGTGACGATTGCCTTCGTGGCGCTGTTCTCCGGTTGTTCGCAGCTCGTCGATTCGCAAGTTCCGGAGCAGGTTCATTCCCTGAGGGAGCCTGAGTTCGGGGCGGAGTACCTACTGTACCGCCCCTCAAACTATCGGCGGGAGCAGTCGTGGCCGCTCCTGGTGGCGTGTCCCGCCGGAGGGCTGGATTCGCCGAAGAGTCTGATGCGCGATTGGTCGCGGCTCGCGGAGGATCACGGGTTCGTCGTGGTCGCTCCGCTGCTGGAGCGGGCAAGCCGCGGATGGCGGAAGGACGTCGACGAACAGACTTCGACTCTGGAATCCGACGAGCGGCGCATTCTATCCGTCGTGCGGCATGTCTGCGCGGGGCACACGATCTCCGAGGATCGCGTGCTGATTCATGGGTGGGCCACGGGGGCGACGACCACGCTGTTCGCCGGGTTGCGCAATCCAGAAGTATTCCGCGCCGTCGCGGTGACTCGTCCGCAGTTGCCCGACGATCGCGTACCGGGCCCGCGCCTTTCCGCAGACCCCTATCAGCCGGTGTTCGTTCACTATCGGGCCGCGGACGTGCTGACCGGAAAACCCGGCCGCGCGTGCGCCGATTGGCTGCGGACCCTGGGCGTGGACGTGCGCGAGGAACGGATCGGAAGGGCCTCGCGTGAGGACTTCGTCCAATCCGTGCAGTTTTTCGAGCACCTGCTGCGCACCGAGCCTTGGGTGGTCGCGGGTTCCTCCACGCCCGATCCGAAGAAGCCGCTGGAACGGAGCTTCAAGGTCAAGAGTTCATTCCCGCCGTCGCGCTACCACTGGCAGTTCGGCGACGGGGATGAGTCGCCGGTGGCCGAACCTCTGCACGTGTACAAGGCGTCCGGCGCATACCGAGTCCTCGTCAACGTCCATTCGCCCGCCGGAAAGGAAGTTACCCGGGCGATCACCGTGACCGTCGGCGGCTGATGCTCGGACCCATTCGGACGCCGCGTCCGATAGCTTTTCGGTTGCCCGGTCCGAACGATCCGTGGGCGATTCTCGCCGACACAAGGGTCCGCGAACCTTCGCGGCGTCATTCCTTGTGTTCAACCGACCGCGAAAGCCGCCGAAAAGAGTCGGGGGACGACTGCTTGAGGGAGGCTGACCATGCGCGACGATCTAAAGGCCCGTCTGTACGACGCAACGCAGCGATACGAGACCTGGCAACGGCTACGCGCCGAGCTGCCTGGATCCCACGAGCGTTGCAGCAGCCAGATGTACCAATTCAACCGGCTTGAGGCTGCATTGGAGCAGGCTCAACAGGAAGTCCATCGGTTGGAATCCTTCTCGATCTCCGGGCTGATGGACTCGCTTCTAGGGCGCAAGGAGGCGAAGCTGTCCGCGGAGCGCGAGCGCCTGTCCACGTTGCAAGCGGAGTGCGACGAAGCCGGGCAGGCGGTCGGCGATCTTGACACGGAAGTCCGTCGAATGGAAGAACAACTTAAAGCCTTGCAGGACGCGGAGACCGGTTTCCAAACCGTTTGTGACGAGGCCGAGCGCTGCATCCTCGACGCCGGCGGCCCGGAGTGTGACCCCTTGCGCACCGTCGTCGAACAGTTCCAGACGCTGATGGAACGACAGCGCCGACTGAAGCGCGGCATGGATTGCGGCAAGCAGGTGCTCGACAAACTGAACACGCTGAGCCGCACGGTTAGCCAGGCCAAGGGAAAGATGGCAGCCAAGGGTCAGATGGGAGCGATTCCGGGACTGGTCCATGACGTGGTCGCCTCGGCGGCGCCGCGGAGCGTGGTGAAGCAGGTCCAATCCGGTCTCCAGCGCTTCGCCGAGTGCATCAACGAAGCGGACGACGGCGGCGACGAGCCGGACGACGTCGATCTTCGCCGACTCGGGACAGCCGTGGTGGCGGCCCAGGCCCAGCTTGAAGGCTTCCACCCCATCACCACCGAGGCAAGCGATCTTGCACGCATCAAGCAGGACGTGTCGACCGCGATCAGTCATCTGAAGCCGAAGCTCAAGGCTGCGGACGAGCGGACGGTCGAATTGCAAACCCAGCGACTGGAACTGATTCAGCAGGCGCCATAGGACCGGGCATCACCGCCGTCGTGACCCCCCCGCGGTCGGTGTTGCGCTCCCTCGGTCATGAAACCACGAAGGCCGCGAAACGCCGCGCCGGCGCAAGTCCGCGACAGTTCCGGCGGGAAACGGGCGCGTTGATCAGAACCCCAAGCGCGAGCGCGGGGTCTTGTTGCACCACATTTCCAGAACGTCCGGCCCGTCGCTGGCGCTCCAGGTTCGGATCAGGCAGCGTGTCCGGTACGGGCCAGGACCGCCGAAATGTCACGGCCCCCCCCGGCGCCACCGGGTCTCGACTCATCATCCTGCCGCCGAGGTGATGGGCGAATGCCGACCCCTTCGTCGCCGTGGGCGGCGCAGCCGATAATAATAAGAGGATCCCCACGTATCGACCGCCGCGGGGGCCGCGAAGGCTTGCCCCTTCTTCGGCTAAGCGTCCACAGTCTCCTGCACCCTGCGAATCAGCCTCGAGACCGCTTCTCCGAGGTCCGGCGGGCGACGCGGAAAAGTCGCAGTGGTCCGTTAACCCTGATTCGATGGGTTGACCTGAGCCCCGCCATTCATACCGGGCGGTAAGCCACGCGGCCCGCCCGCCATGAATGGCGGGGCTCGGGCGGGGGCACGAATCGGGTAACCCCTCGAATCATGCGTGTCGAAGCACTAGGCTCGGCACTCTGCCGGATAATCCCGCTTGTTTTATTCAGTCCCAACGGATATGATAGCCAGCGCTTTCCGGCCTATCGCCGTCGGGGTTCGGACGATGGGGAAACACGGAGGGGTTCGGGGGCACCTGCAGGAAGGCCGGTGCAGGTAGCCTGATGATTGCGCTCCCGCCACTATCCCCAGCCGCATAAGAGTCACGGTTCCAGGGGACCATCTCGATGAGATCGCTAAGAGGCACGGGCACGCGCGGGCGGGCGACGCAGTCTTCCGCATTCACTTTGGCCGAGGTGGGGTTCGCACTTGCGAGCCTCGCGGCGTTGTTGGGCGTGATTGTTCCATCGGTCACATCGTCACGGCTTGGGAGCGAGCGAGACCGCCCAGCGCAGTCCAACGAGTCACGGCGGCAGCAATCCGACTCCACGGCTGAAACGCGCGCTCAGGACGGGTCGGTGATCCCGTCTGTCGAGACGCTCTTGCCTCGTCAGAACGACCGAGCGGGGCTGCGCGCTGGCGCGACCTCGAAAGATGGATCCGTGGACCTTACGCTGGGCCTGAATCGCTCAACGACCGCCGAAGCGCCTGAACACGTCCGCGCGCTACATCTTGAAACGATGCAGGAGAACGCGACACTCGACAACCAGCCCGGCCAAGTCGCCGGTGGCCCACCGCACGATGACTGCCCGAGCTGCATGCCCATCGCAACGGGGCAGACCATCAGTAACACCAATTTCGGCGCGACCCCGTGGATTCTCACTCACGGTTACTGCGCTGACAACGACTATACGGACGTGTGGCACTGCTGGACCTCCCCGTGTGACGGCACGGCCACGATCAGCCTGTGCGGAACGGGAACCACTTTCGACACGACGCTGGATGTGTATAGATCATGTGATGTGCGCACTTTCCCGGCGCTCGCGTGCGACGACGACGGGTGCACCGGGGTCGCGGGGCCCTCACGACTCACAATGAACGTGACCGGCGGGGTGCCGTACTTCATCCGCGTCGCGGGCTACAACGGGGCCGTGGGGCAATACTCCCTGAAGGTGGACCTCACCTGCGGCGCCCTACCCGAGGCCTGTTGCTTTCCCAACGGCGAATGCCTCGATGAGTCGCCAAGTGGCTGCCGGGAGGGCCTGGGCACGCCCCAGGGTCCGGGCACGGTCTGCAACGTCAACACTTTTTGCGCCGGTCCGAATACGGGGGGCTGCTGCTTCGGCGATCAATGCTCGATTTTGTCCCTGTCGGCCTGCATGGCGGGGCGCGGGATTTACATCGGCGACGGAGTGCCATGCCGACCCGATGTCTGCCTGGGTCAATGCTGCATGAGGGACGCATTGTGCGCGTACACCACCCCTGAAAAGTGTTTCAACGAAGGTGGGATTTTCTGGAATGTCTTCGATGACTGCGACCCGAACGATTGCCCACAAACCGGGGCGTGCTGCACTCCGAGCGGCGGCTGCCTGGAGACATCGAAGGCCATTTGTGAGGGCAACGGTGGGCGATTCATCGACGAGGGAACGAACTGCTCCGCGACGATCTGCGCCCCGCCCACCGAGGCCTGCTGTTTTGCCACCGGCGGATGCCAGGACATGTCGCGGGCTGCTTGCCAGGAATCCCTGGGCACGCCGCAAGGGCCGGGAACTTTCTGCGCCACTGTGTTCTGTGTGTTGCCCCCGCAGGCCTGTTGCACACCGAGTGGGGGCTGCTTCGACGTTGATCCCCCCACTTGCGACATCGAGTTCCAGGGCACGCCACAAGGGCTGGGAACTTCATGCGCGACCGTGGTCTGCCCGCAACCGACCGAGGCCTGCTGCTCTGCCACCGGTGGTTGCCAGGACAGGCTGCCGGTAGTTTGTCTCAAATTCGGCGGAGCTCCGCAGGGACCGGGAACCTCCTGCGCCACGGCGCAATGTCCGCTGCCCACCGGCGCGTGCTGCGCGCCGCCGCAGGCCTGCACTGTTGGCGGATCGTGTGAAGCTTTTCCGGGCTGCGGCGGGAGTTTCAACTGTTTTTGCTTTGATACTGCCGAAGGCGGGCTTGATTGCACGCGTGATTTCCCGTGCTCCACGGCGCTCCCGTGTCCGAACGGGACGTCGAGTTGTCCGGCCGGGCAGGTCTGCTATGTCAACACCTGTTGTGGAATCCCGGTTTGCGGCCCGCCAGGGTGCCTGACGGCCACCGCCGATGCCGGAACGCCGGTCAGCGAAATGGGGCAGGGGGAATTGACCGCCTCAGGGGCGCCGCCGCTAAACGTAGCCGCCGCCGGGGAATGTATTGAGGTCGATGCGCCCACCTGCCAGGCTCTTGGCGGGCTGTACCAAGGGGATCTCACGCAGTGCAGTTTGACGACGTGCCCGTTGCCCTCGGGCGCGTGTTGTAATGTCGACGGGTGCTTCATTACCGACCGGGCGACTTGCAGCTCGGGGGGCGCTCGTTACCTCGGCGACGGCACCGTTTGTACCCCGACGACCTGTCAGCCGCCGGAGGCGTGCTGCTTCGTCGACGTCGCCTGTGCGGACCTGTTGGCCGGTCTCTGCACCGCGCTGTGTCCGTGCGCTCCTGACATGAACTGCGACGGCTCGGTAAACGCCGGGGACTCCGATGCGTTCGTGCTGGCCCTTACAGATCCGGCCGGGTACCAGGCACAGTATCCTAACTGCAACCTCAGCGCCGCGGACCTCAATTGTGACGGAACTGTGAACGGACTCGACCTCCCCCTCTTCTACTGCGTCATCGGCCGCGTTTGTGAGGATCTCGCCCCAGGAACCTGTGCGAACCAGTTGGGCGCCCCGCAGGGGCCGGGCTCAACATGTGCCAATACAAACTGCGTACCGCTGCCTACCACTGAGGCGTGCTGTCTGCCCGGCGGCGGATGCGAACCAACGACGCCTGCGGTTTGCCGGAGAATCGACGGATTCCCGCAGGGGCCGGGAACGCAATGCGCCGGCGACTTGAACGGCGACGGGATCGACGACGCATGCGCGGCCGCGCCGTGCGCGGAGTGCGGACCGGAACAGCACTGGATCCACAACCCGCCGTGCCCGCCGGGCGGGTTCGGTCAGGATACGCTTCCCTCCGGCGCCTACGCCGGGATTGACACCAACGGTGACTGCATCGCGGACATCAACTTTGTCCTGGGCGGTCCGGTGACCATTCGCAAGAAGGGTCCAAGGGATGACTCGGCGCAGTATCCGGGTCTTCGTCCGATCGACGGCCACCTCGACGTGATCGACACCGAAATCCTCTCCATGAGCCTGACCGGGGGCGGGATGACGCTCACCGCCGGCGGAGGCCTGGGGACGTTCCCGTTGCAAGGCTCGACCGGCGCGATCGCCGAGGATCCGACCGATCCATTCGTGGCGGACAGCTTCTTCGATGTTTTCTTCGAGATCACCGACGGCCTGGGGTTGCTGGCCTACAACCGGACGCCGATCCGCGTGGCCACTCGGATCGACTGTTTGCCGCCCGATGGGATTTACGCCCACATCACCGGTTGCACGCCCTTGTTCAGCTCGCCGTCCCCCACTGGAGGAACCTTCGTCGGCAACCTGGTTTCGGCCAATCACTTCACCTATCCCGGCTGCTGCTTTGGGACTCAGTGCCAAAGGGACGTGCCCACGCAGATTTGTCAGGAACGACAAGGTACGGTCGTACCTGACTGCCTGGGGGATCTTGACGGCGACGCAATCGACGATGCCTGTGAGTGCGGACCGACCCCGGACGGGTCGGGTTGCCGACAGTCGACTTGCCCGAGCCTCATCGAGCTGTGCCAGCCGCGATGCGTCACGTTCAACCCCACGACGGGTCGTACGACCGTTACGGCGTGCGACTGTGCGGGAACCGGTGAGTGTCATGTTCAAGTGAGTCCGCCCACCTCAGTGGCGGGCCTCTCGGGATGTGTTGTCCCAGACAACGGCTCCGGCACGGTGACGTTGCCTCCGGCGGGGTGCGACTACCTCAGCCCCGACGACGTTCACCGGATCATCGATGGTCTTCCGCCGGGAACGACGATCGAGTTGGCGGCGATTCACAAGGAATTCATTTGCCGGCAGCCGGGTACACCCGGAAGCATCTGCTCGTTCGTGCCGGATATCGACTGCAGTGAGTTGGGCGGGACGCTGGACGGCGAGAAAGAGTGTGTCCAGTCGACGCTGCAATTGAACCTGCGGGGAACGGGGGATTTGAACGGCTTCAACCGAATGGTCAACTTGCCGGTGAGCTTCGAAACGCATACCGCCCCGCGGATGCCGGGCGATCCGGTGCAGTCGTTCGACACCGACATGTTCCGCTTGTTCGGACAGTTTACCGGTGATCCGGACTTCGATCTGCTGCGAGTCGTCGGCGGGACGGACTTCGGCCTGCCCAGCCCGGGCCACACCACGTTGATCCGGATGCCCGGCGGCAATTGGGCCGTCGACAGCTTCTTCGACATCACCTATCGCATTGACTTCGTGGGCGCTCCGGGCGGAGCCCTTGCCGGCAGGTCGGGGAGCACGACGGCAACGATCCGCATGCAGACCGCACCGTCTATCGGGCCCATTTGCCTCGGCGGCTGCACGGATGGCAACGTCTGCAAGCCCACACGAACGGTCAATCCCGACGGCAGCATCACGCTATGCTGTGACTGCGCGCGTCCAACTACCGTTGAGGTGGACTTCTTCCCGAACACTTCGGCGTTGATGGAATTGCAGATGCCGAACGGGGACAGCGTGCCGATCGCGCTGAGCGGCCCGACGACGGTTCACGTGTTCTTCGAGGGTGCCAACGAAGGCGATGCGGGGGACCAGGACGGCGACGGTCTGGACGAGGTCCAAACCGAGATGGTGGACATGCAGTTGGCGGGGAACAGTCCGTTTGGACCGGTGCTGGTACGGTTGCATCCGGGCAAGCCTTCTCGCGGCGAGATTGAGGAGACGGCCAACACCCAGCCGGGCCGGCTGGACCTACCGCCGTTTGCTCCGGCGGGGACGGCCAGCAGCTTCTTCGACGTGTTCTTTGAGATTCAGATCGGGGATCGGAAGTTCCACACCCAGATTCCCAAGCGGATGAGCAGCGTGATCGATCACAAGCCTCCGGGACCGGGGACGAGCTACGAGAACCCGGAGAAGATTCCGCTGCTGGACGAGAACGGGAATCCGACGGACTTCTCCATCGGAGCGGGTCGTCACGTGCCCAAGCCG
>JBBTCJ010000030.1:0-29057 GCA_038043285.1 Planctomycetota bacterium
TGACCGATTGAAGGACGCGAATGCAGACGCCGAGCTGGTGATCGGGATCGGCGGTGTAGCGCGCGATGACGCGAAGTGTGAGATTGGGGCGATCGAAGTCGCCGACCAGGATGACGGGATCGCGCATCCCCAGCAGACGCACGATCTCCTCGCGGACCTCGGGCGTGGCGGTGGCGGTGAAGGCGAGCATCGGAACGCGGGGGAACAGCACACGAAGCTGGCCGAGCCGGGCATAGGCGGGACGGAAGTCGTGGCCCCATTGGCTGATGCAATGAGCCTCGTCGACGACGAAGGCCGAGAGCCGGGCTTTGCTGAGCATGGCCAGGAACGCGGGATCGTCGCAGCGCTCGGGCGACACATACAACAGTCGCAGCTCGCCGGCGGCGGCGGCGCGGTAGAGATCGGCGACGACGCGGGGATGCTGGGTGCAGTTGACGCATGCCGCGGGTTGATGGCGGCGGCGGAGGGAATCGACCTGGTCTTGCATCAGGGCGATGAGCGGAGTGATGACGATGGTGACGCCGGCCGTGACCACGGCGGGTAGTTGATAGCAGAGGCTCTTGCCACCGCCGGTGGGCATGACCGCCAGCAGGTCGCGGCTTTGCAGCGCGGCGTCGATCGCTTCCGCCTGGAGGGGGAGATAGTGCTCGACGCCGAAGCGTTTGCGGGCGAGAGCGAGATAACCCTGGGCGGTGATCATGGCCCGGGGATCGGCTCCACGGGGGTCGCCGTTTCCGGCGGGAACTTCGTCGGCGGCAAGGGCCGCGCGGACTCGGGCGAGGGAACACCGCTGCACCAACTCAACAGAATCGACAATAGCCATGCCATCATCAAAGACCTCCTTGAAAACGAGCGAAGTCAACAAGATCGACGTCGTCATCGACGTCGACGTCGAACACGCGGCACGGCGGGTCGGGCGACGCGCCCGGGCCGGATAGACATTCAGCCGCCGCCGAGCCGAGCCGCGCGGGAAGCGGCGATTGGATGAGCGTCGGGCAGTCGGCGCAGGGAGTACACGGAACCGGGACGCATGGGGGCCAGGACCAGCGGTCGATGGTGCAGTTGCAGACGCAATTGCACGGCGGGCAGTGGTTGACGTTGCCGTCGTTGAAGATCTGCTGCTGCGGCGCAACCGCAACCATCAGCGAGCTAATCACGATCCAGCGCACGAGGCTCCCTCCTTTGGATCATGCCCTTGAGCACCACGATGACCTCCCCGCCGCGCTTGGCGGTGAGCAGGTCGCGGGGGTCTAGGACGCCGAAGTTTTTGCGAAGCCATTCGCGGGCGGCGGCGCCGTGGTTGTGGAAGTAGTCGAGGGCCAAACGGGAAATCTGCGCGCACTGATCGTCGGTGATCATGCGAGACACGCCGGGCGTTGCCCTGCGGCCTGCATAGAGCGAAGGTTTCTTACCGGGCGGGTGGGGGAGATCCCGACCGGAGAATCGTTTGATCCAATCGCTGCACTGTCGGGCGGACAACTGGCGGATCGAGCCGCCGACCATGCGGCGAAGCTCGTGGACGTCGACGCCGTGGCGCAGGGCGGCGCAGACCAGCGACGAGTGCTGCTTGGCGGTGGAACTGCCGGGCTTGACGTTCAGCGACGGCGGAACCGTCGTGGATTGTCGATCGGTGATTGGCGATTGACGATTGTCCAGAGACATAGATCACGCGGTGGCGGCGATCGCCTGGCGGCGCTCCTTAACCATTTCCTTGTCTGTCTGGTTGGCCCGCAGAAGCTCCTCGACGCAAGCGAGATCGTCGGCGGTCACGGTGACGGTATCCTCCTCGTCAACGCCGCAGCGTTTGCGGGCGCGGCGGGCGGCGTTGGTCAACAGAATGCGACAGCGCCTAAGGGAGCCGAATCCGAGCGAGTTGGCGACGTCCTGGAGATAACGGGCGGCGTCGGGGGAGAGGCGGATCGGCGTCTGCTCATAGAGCTTGCGGATGTCCTCGATGGTGAAGAGGGCCTTGCCGCTGTCGCGTCGCGATCCACGGCCCTCGGTCAGCGGTCGGTCGATCTCGAACCGCGAATATATCTGCCCGCGATCGGGGTCGGCGTTGCGGTCGACGCGGTCGTGTAGATCCTTCGTGGCCAGCAGCAGGATCGGACAGCCGGTTGCGTCGTGGATTTCGCGGAGCAGTTCGACGGCTTCATTGTTCAGCTTGTGGGCCTCGTCGACGATGATGAGCCGGTGGCTGTCCTTCAGCCGCGACAGGACGCGCTCCAATTGCGTAGGAACATAGTCGAGCTCCTTGCCCTTGGGCGTTGCCCGAACGCCAAGTTGCTGAGCGAGCAAGGTGGTGAGGCCCCTGGGGTGATAGCCGCCGAAGATGACGGTGACTAAGACGGAGCCGACGGTCGTGTCGTGGAGCGCCTGGGCGCAACAGGTTTTGCCGATGCCGGTGGGACCGTAGACCAGACCGATCGTTGCGTTCTCGCGCACCAGCCGAGCGACGTGATGGATGTCCTCGGCCACCTTGGTGGAGACGAAGTTTCCCCGGAGTTTGACCGCCTGCCGACGGGCGTGCTGCTCGATCCAATTATTGAGGGTGCGGACGTGCTCGTCGGAATGCTCGGTGTACTTGCCCTTGACCAGGTCGCCGATCGTCGTGGTGCGGGGCCGATTGACCTGCCGAGCGACCTCGGCGTAGGTGACGGCGACGCGGCGCACATAGCCCGCGAAATTCTCCATCGCCTGACGTCGCTGGGCGTCCGTCAGGGCGCCTTCGTTGGGGAGCATCCATGCAGCCATGAGTATTCGATCCCGATCCCTCAGGAGTTCACTGAATTCGTGCGTCCCGGTCATAGCAGTTCGCGAATGTCGCCTTCGTCTTCGTCCTTCTTGGGCGTGTCCCAGAGCGAACACAACCCTGCGAGGTCATCGCCGCTGGATTCTTCTTCAGGTGAAACACGATCCACGAACAGGTCGGATAGATCCCCGGCGTCGTGGTCCACGACCTCAATTCGCACGGGTTTCGACGCCCCTTCGAAGCCGGTTCGGACGGGGCGGATGACGCCGCTCGTCGCGGCGGGCAGCGGCCCGTCGGTGCCGGTGGCGCGGAGTTCCTGTAGCTGCGCCTGGCGATGCCGGTTCGCCTCTTGCACCGCGGTGCGGGTGCGGTTGTGGGATGCGGCTTCGGCCTGACGGGCGGTGCGGGTGGCGCGGGCCTTGGCGGCGGAGGCGAGACGCAGATCCTCGGTGGTCATCTCGGGGTGCATACGCTCGTTGGGCAACAGCCGGGCGATCAAGCGACGGCCGTCGGCCTCGAAGGCGAAACACTCCGCCGGACGTTCGAGGTCCACGGCCACGAGGACGTCGCGGCCCACATAGCGACGCAACGCGGCGCAGGATGCGCCGTAGCCGACTCGCATTCCGGCGACCTGGACGGCGACGCCGTTGGGGCCGACCTTGTACGCGCCGCGCACAGAGACCAGGAAGGCCAGGGCGTCCAGGTCGGCGCGGCGGGCTACGTTGTGCGCGTTCCAGGATCGCAGCGGTGATCTTCCGTTCATGCCGAGGCCGCGATGCGGCGCGGCGTGGTAGATGGGCAGATAATCGCGCACGTGATCGCGGGCTTGCTCCAGTGTGGGGGCGTCGGGCTTCAACTGCTCCAGACATTCCGGCCGATTGTTCGGCTCGTTGCCGCAATAGGTGACGACGAGCTTGGCGCACTGATCCTCGAACGTTTTGTACCAGCGCTCCTGGGTGCCCTTGGACTGGGGGTTGTAGGGCGTGGCGAAGATCAGCTTGACGCCGAGTTCGGGCACGACGCCCAACCAGCGCGAGTCGTCGCACTTGAGCAGCGAACGGTCGCGGCGTATCACGTCATGCCACGCCTTGCCGTACTGCTGTCGCAGGGCGCGGATGTCATCCTTGGTCAGACCGGTGATGGCCCGCGACTTGAAGTCTTTGCCGTTGTCTACGCGCAGAGTCTGCGGCACGCCGTATTCGCGGAAGGCCATGCGCAGGGCGAGCAGGATGGACTCCTGGTGCGGCGACGCACCGAGGTGCCAGCCGACGATGCAGCGGCTGCCGCAGTCCTGCACGGTGGTGAGCCAGGGGCGAATGAGTTTGTCCCGGTGCCGCACCCAGAAGTCGCACTCGGTGTGATCGGAGACGAAGAACTGGCCGGGGGCGATGACGCTCCAGTCTTGCTCCATGTAGGGCGTGAAGCGGTGGTTGTAGGCTGTCAGGCCGTAACGGCAGACGTAGGAGAATGCGACGTCGTCGTGGTCTCTTAGCCAGGTGAGGGTCGCGGAGTAACTGGGCGGCCAGGACCAGCCGCGACGCGAAGACTCGCGCAGGGTGAAACCGTGGCAGGTTGTGACGGAGAGCTTGTTTTCGGTGCGGTAGAGAGAATAGAAGTAGGCGACGGCCTCGGCGCTGCGCGAGATTGGCGACTGCCCATTGACGATTGTCGATTCGCGGCGGCCATACTGGTCGATCAGCGCGGCAACGCCGAGAGGGTTGCCGTCTACGCCGCGGGAATCGAAGGCGGCGGACCAGAGCTGCAACGAGCGCACGCTGATGGCGAAATCCGCACCCTCTACGCGGCGGGCCTCGGCGATGATCTGTTCGGCGACGGCGCGGTCGGTCAATCCGGCCTCGCGGGGATAGTTGCAGCGACTGCGCCACTCGGCGAGCCACTGCGCCTTGCGGTGCGCACGCTCGACGTGCCGGCGTGGGTGACGGGACAACAGCGAGGCGGCGAGGTCCGCCGAGGGGGCATCGGCGAGCAAACGGCGGTCGACGGAGCGGCTGATCCACCAGGAAGGCTTGCCGTTGCCGGAAGCGGGCGGGCGAAGCTCGGCCTTGCCGCGAGCGGACCACTTGGTCACACAGCGCCAGCGGAGCGTGCGAATGGGATCGCCGGTCAGACGCACGACGTCGTCGATGGGCAACCAGTCCGCCGATGGGCGATGGTCGAGCGTGGTTTGACGAGCGAGCAGAGTCATAAGGTTCCTGGTCGGCGATGCCCACACTACGCGGCGCGGGCGGTGTTCATCCGCTGCACGGCCATGCCGTATCTCACGGGGTCGGTCTCGGCGGACCAGCAACAGGAAAAGTCTTCCTCCAGCCGGTCGGCGTGAAAACGCCAGAGCGTCTCGATCAACAGGCCGCAGAACTCGCAGTGCAGGTAAGTGGCCTCGCCCTTGTAAACCGCCTCGCGCACGAAGCACTCGGCGGGAAGCTCAGCCTCGCAGTGAGGGCACTGCTGATGGTTAACCGCGGACATCGAGAACACCTCCCTTCGGGGTGGATGATGAAACGGCGACCGCTTCCTCACGGGCGCGGCTCTGATCGGCGGCGCGGCTCTGATCGACGGCGCGGCTCTGATCGGCGGCGAGGCACCAGGGGCAGGCGGCGCTGAGATGCTCGCGGACGCGGGCGGCGTCGTCGGTGACCACGGAGCGAAGCTCGCGGCGACCGCAGTCGCAGGCCAGGTCGCGGGTCTGGGCGTCCACCGTTCCGCCGAACCAGAACAGGCCGAGGCCGAGGACCAAGAAAAGAATGACAAACACTGCGACGGAGATCATCGGACGCCTGCCTTTCGTTCAATGGTGCGGTGATAAGTGTTGAGGATGGCGCGATGGAGGACGGCGTCGCGGGCGCGATGGCGCAGCCAGGCGTCGTGGTAAACCTGGACGGAACGGCCGTCGAGCTCGTCGATGCGCCCGTCGGCAAGCATTTCGGCGACGTACTTCATCTGTTCGTGGTGCGCGCCCTCGGCCGTGACCGCTTCGCGGAAAAACTCCGGGGCGCTGGCCGGACCGTTTCCGGCGGTGACATGGATGTCAAACGAACAGTCGGAGGGGCAGATCAGGTCGAGGATGCGATCGTCGAGCCAGTGATCGAGAATCCGCCGCCAGAACTCCACGGGGACGTTGGTGATGCCGTTGCGGTACTGGGAGATCATCTGCTGGGAGCGGTCGGTCCAGTCGCGGAGGGTCAAGACGGTGAACTGGGCGTTGCCGCCGGTGACGCGGTCGGAGACGACCGGGGCGAGGTTGAGCAGGGCGTCGAGCAGTTCGGCGTCGCGTCGCACGTCTTCACTCACGAGTCGACCTCCGTGTCAGCCGGAAAAGCAGCCCCGGAAATCCGTTGGTCCGGGGGACACCACACCTACAATGGCGCCATGCAAACGGATCAAGAGACTCCGCTTCCTCACGGGCGCGGCTCTGATCAAACGGCACGAAACACAAAAAGGCCCGGAAGAGCGAAGCGGAACTCGACAAGCCCGCCTGGCGCGGCGGAGGTAAGGAACAGGTCGAGTTTTCAGTGGCCTCCGCTTCGCCCTTCCCTGGGCAAGCTATTTTTCCGCCGTCCCCGCGCGCGGCGGCTCGCGCACCTGGTGGGCGATGCCCACCCTACGTTCAACGCCGCTTGTGGCGGCGGTCGTTTAGCTTCGTGGCCGTCCAACGCTGAACGATGGCCGCCTCGACGTGGCGGGCCAGGTCGAGCAGGTCGGCGCCGTAGACGGTCAAAGAAATCGAGTCACGCTTTGGGGCGTCGTACAGGGTCACTGCAATGCCGTTGCGATGGCCGTTACGACGCATGGTTGGAGGCCTTTCGCGTCTTGGAAACGCGAGCCGAGGCGTACTCACGGTCGATCAGGTAAGACAGCATGTGTCCGAGGCCACGATGCGTCAGGCGGCAAAGTTCGTCGAGTTTTTGCTTGTCCGCGGGATAAAGTCGAACGGTAGTGCTTTTGTACTTGTGAGGACACATGACCACAAAAGTCTACACGCTAGTCTGTGACGAGTCAAGGCAAAAACCAATAAAATCTACATGTGTCTACAAAAGACTACAATTCCGGGAGTAGGATAGTACGAATGAAGACGCGAAACATTGTCAAAGTGGCACTTGACGAAAAGGATAAAGAACAGTTTGACAAGATCGTCGAACAGCTCGGAATGAAGCAGCAGGAGGCGATTGGCCGGCTTGTACGCTGGTTTTCGAAGCAACAACGATTGTGGCAGATTCTTGTGATGGGCCTTGTGCCTGAGGGGGACGTGCCAGCTTTTAGGGATATGCTTCGGCGGCTGGACAAGGGGGCTGGTACCGAACAACCGGCTGACGTGACGGCGGAACAAGCGATGTTGATGGGGAAGATGCTGAAAATCCTAGAGACGCAACGTGCTCAGAGAAGAGGGGAAGCAAAACAGCAACGTCGTGAGTCGGCATCTGGTTGAGGTAGTAGTGAGCGCAGTCGAGAATTATGTTTCGTGGTGATGTCAGTGATGCCGGTAGTTGCGGCATGAAGCCCTCCCTGGACGAAACGGACGGACGGGCGTCGTCCCTGACGGCACAATTCCTTGGCCACCGTCCGCCCGGTTAGGGGCTGGCATCCGCCGGGTTGGATCGCCACGAGCCGACCCGGCGGATCACGGGGCCTTGTACGGGTTCTGTTAGGTAAAGTCAAGGGGATTTTCGATAAAAGATTTGAGATTTCAGAGGGAAGGGAAAACCCTGTGATGAATGTGTATTGCGCGAATTGCGAGAATGCCTGCTCAGAAGAAGCGCGAGTGTGTCCGCAGTGCGGGCATCCGCTGGCGGCGATGGGCGAGATGGGCGTTGCCGATGGGAAGGTGCACGATGATCGAGAATGGGCGCGGAGTGGCGCTGCGACGGCATGGGTTGGGCAGTCCCTATCTAGCCCGCGAGGGGGGGTTTCATGGAAGAAGGTAGGGGCGTGCTGCGTGTTGGGTTCCCTCGCCGTTTGGATGCCTGTGAACAGCTGGAGATCGACGAAACGCGATGAACGCGATGTGCTGGAAGTGATGCGGCGGCAGCAGGAAGCGGCAAACGAATGGAAGCGGCGGCGTCAGAAGCGCCAACGGCACATCGAAGATCTGTCGGATCGGCGAGAGGAAGGCGGGTTTACGCTGGAGGAATCGGCGCGGGCACTTCAAGTGGCAGAGTCAATCAGTGAGCGGTTCCCGACACTGGACGATTGGGCGGTTGATGAAGCGGTGGCCTTTCTTTTCGGAACAGGGGTGTCGAAGCAGGAGATGGCGGAAGCGGCAGTGCTTGTGCATTGGGATAAACTGGAGTTCGATCCGGACGCGACGGCCATGCGAAAGGCACGGAGGTTGGCGAAGGTCGCGGCGGACGCGCGTGTCCCCTGAAAAATCCTGAAAATCCCGCTTGACTTTTCGCGGGAGTAGACGACACTTGAACCAGAGCGATGGGCGTTTCCTGGCGCGGAACGCCCGTCGGAGCTGTTTTTCCGCAGGCGAAGTAAAAGCCAATACGTCCCCACGCAGCGAAGGCTTGCGCACCGGAAAGGTGCGCAGGGATGCAGCTTTCGACAACGGAATGTCCAGCCAAACCCTACCCTCCCCATGAAAATGGGATGAGGCCGCTTCTTGACGGGCCACTTCCTCACGGGCGCGGTACGGATCGGCGGCGGACGTCTGGTGGGCGATGCCCACCCTACAAAGGGCGCGGCTCCGTTCAAACGGCGCGAATCAAAAAAGACCCGCTTCCTGACGGGCGCGGCTCTGATCGACAGAGCGGCTCGGATCCAACGGCTTCATTCTCTTTACCTCCGCGCACGGACGCGGGACTCCTCCACCCGCGTCCGGGCGCTGCACTCATCCATCCGGCCAGAAATCCACGGAGGACGCAAGGACGAAAAGACCACACCCTGGGAGCGCCGGCGGGAGCGGCGGAGCTGTGCCCGCCGGCGCGAAACCACAACCGCCGCCCACGAGGGGCGGCGCTACGCAAACAGGTGGGCGATGCCCATCCTACTCATGCGCTAACCACACGAGAGCAGTACCCCATCCGGCGAATCCAAAAAGGGGCCGGATGGGGCGCGCGAGCACAGCCACGGCCGGAGCGGCCGTGTCACGACATGGCACGGTGGGCGGCGCCCACCACGGGAAGGCGCGAGGTCTTGCGGATGGACCGGTGCGTCGCCGCGGGCGGAGCAGGGATGCCCCGGCCGCGGGCTTTGAGGACGGGCGACGGTTTCAAAAAGGAGTGACAGAGTATGACACTTGCGAAAAGGGCTTGTTTTACTGGGTTTTGGGCGTGTGCCACGACGTGGCACTGTGGATGCCTGAGGCCGAACATGGAGCCGATCGAGCGGGGCATCTCCACGGTGGTCTCGGAGGTGATCAAGCCCGCGGTGGAGAAGTTCGCGGGGGAGCTTTCCAGCCGCAGCGGGCAGATCCAGGGACAGGGGTCGATCATCAATCCGGGGTACGTGATCGAGGGGTTCGCCAGCGCCGGGCCGGCGACGACGTTTAAGTTCGTGATGCGGGTGGACGGGGTGAGCGCCAACGTGGCGGCGGCGGGCCAGGCAGACGCGGGACAGCAAGCGACGGTGCCGCCGCCGGTGATGCGGGAGGAGGCGGCGAAGCCGCCGGAAGACGAAAAACCGACGCCGTAGGGCCGACGGAGCGCCGTCGAGGGAGGCCCGCTTCCGGACCCTTGACGTCGCTGCGCGACGTAAAGGGCGGGCGGGCGCGGTACGAACAAAAGAGGCCCGCTTCCTGACGGGCGCGGCTCTGATCAAACGGCGCGGCAGGGAAACGGCGATGGGACGAACGAAACGGGCGTGGGAGACGGTGAAGCTGGCGGCGACCTTGTCGGCGATCATGATCGCGGGGGTCTGGATCGCAGCGGCGATTCTGGCGGCGCTGGGCTGTCATCTGCACCTGCACTGGGGCGAGAAACACTACGGACCCAAGGCCCCGGCCATCACACGGGGAGGCGAGGAAACGACGCCGCAGCCGGGCGGAGAAGAGGCGGTCATCGAGACGGACGACGCGGTGATCGTCATCGAGCCGCGGGAACAGTGAAGCCCACTGGGCGAAGGAGAAGGCGATGCTGAAGTGGATCAACGGGAAGAAAACCTACCTCGGACTCCTGGCGGCGGGAGCCATCGGACTGGCGGTATCCAGCGGGCTGGTGGAGTGGGAAACAGTCGAATGGCTGGCGGTGATCGTGGGCACGTGGACCGGCGTGGCGATCACCCACAAGGCGGACAAGGCCATTGATGCGGCGGCGAAAAAGCCGGTGATTCACGGGGGAAACGGCAGGTATTGATCGCGGGCGATGACCAACGGAACGTTCAACGCGAGATGTTCGGCGTGCCTGAGGGAACTGTACGAGAACCTCGACGGGGGTTCGCCGGGGCCGATCGCGGCGATCGACCTGGCGTCGAAGTGCGGCATCGCCCACTGGGAGCACGAGACCAAACGGCGACGCATCCGCGAGGTGATCGAAGACCTGCGACGGCAGGGGCACAAGATCGTCGCGGGGTTCCGCAAGGACAGCGAGACGGGCTGCGAACTGGGCTACTGGATGGCGCGCGACGACGCGGAATGGAAAGCGTACCTCGAAGCGCGGCGGAGCAGCGCACGGTTTGAGTTCGCGGTGACGCGGCGGATGCAGCAGGCGGCGGGGGAACGAGCGGGCGGGCAGGGAAAGCTGTTTGACGGAGACGCGGCGAACGCCACGGCGTGGGCGAAGACGTAGGGCCGAGGACGGACAAACGGCACGGACAAGAGAGGCCCGCTTCCTCACGGGCGCGGCTCTGATCAAACGACGCGGCGCTGATCGACGACATGACGGAACAGAAAAAACAGAGCGCGGCGCAGCGGGTCGCGGAGCGGTTGCGGGTGCTGGCGTGGGCGGTGGAGAAGATGCGCGAGGGAGTGCCCGATGGGAACCGTCCGGTGGACCTGGCGGAAGGGCGCTTCGCGCGGGAGCACGACGAGATGCTGACCACGCTGATCGTGGGGATGCAGCGATTTGTGGCCCCGCTGGAACTGGACATCCCGGAGGAGCATTACCGCCATCCGGGATGCGCGACGCTGACGTGCCGCTGGCGGCCGGAGGATACGGGCTGATGGCGCTGACGGCGGCGGACTACGCCTCGATCGCGGGCATCGTGGCCGGATTCGTGGGGGCGCCGATGGGCATCATGCTGTGGAACGTGCGGGCGATGCGCGGCGACCTGGCCAAGCTGGACGAACGAATCACCCGGGTGGAACAAGATAAAGTCTCGCACACCGACTGGGTGCGGGTGACGCAGTCGCAGCTGAGCCGGCAGAACCGGATGAGCGAGCAGCTCGCCGAGTTGTCGGGCAAGCTGGACGCGACCATCGGAATATCGGGGGGACTGAAACGCATCGGAGAGGCATTGGAGCGGCGGATGGAGATTCGAACGTGAGCAGCTACGAAGAGGCGCGGGCACGGATGATCAAACAGACGCGGCGGGAAATCCTCTCCGCCTTGGCGCTGATGTACGAGAGCCAGCCGATGGGATTCGTCCAGGTGTGCGCGGCGCTGACGCACCTCGAACTGCCCGACGAGTCGTACGTGAAGAAGGACCTGACCTACCTTTGCGAGAAGGGGTACGTCCGCTGGGTCAACGAGGGGCGGATGACGCCGTGGCACGAGCGCTTCTACAAGCTGACGGCCTCGGGCAAGGACATCGTCGACCGGATCGACGTGGACGCGACGCTGGAGCCGTGAGGCCGCGAATGGTGAATGCAGAATGCGGGAATCAGGAATCCATTCCGCGCTGGGTGGTCAATGCGGCGGAGGGGGCGCAGCGCGAGCCGGGCGAGCTGTGGGAGCGGATCAACGCCCTGCTGCGGGACGGCTGGCAGCCGGCGGCGGTGCGGCGGGAGCTCTCCATTCCCGAGCAGCAGGAGCGGTCGCTGGAGGAGCTGGGCCGGAAGTACCGCTACCGCCGGGTGATTGCCCCCATGAGCCGGCTGCGGGAGACGCTGTCCGCGGGGGCGGCGTCGATGGGCCCCAACGTGGTCAAGCTGTTCGGCATGGTGCTGGCCCAGGCGCTGTCGCCGGACACGGAGGAGAACAAACGGCAGCGGGCGGCGGACATTCTGGTGGACTTCCTGGCCCACGTGGAGCGGATCGGGCAGCGGGCGGAGGAGTCGGAACGTGAGCAGGATGCGAGCCCAACGGGGCCGACGGAGAACGCGGAGCAGATGCTTAATCGCATCGCTCGCGACGTGTTTGGCCTGGTGCGCCATGACGGAAAGTAACGCCCCGGCGATTGCGCTGCTGCCATACCAGCGGCGGGCCGGGGAGACCACGGCGCGGTTCACCTGGAACAACTGGAGCCGCCAGGTGGGCAAGAGTACGGCGTTTTCCCTGCGGCGCATCCTGCGGGGGATGCAACGGGGGCGGAACCAGATTTTTCTTTCGGCGGGCGAACGGCAGAGCCGCGAGCTGATGATGAAGGCCAAGCAACACGTGGAGGCGATGAAGATCGCCGCCGACTGGTCGGAGCATGACCTGTTCGAGGGGACGAGCTTCAAGCAGCTGGAGATTGCCATCCCGCGATTCCGGATGCGGATCATCGGACTGCCGGCCAACCCGAACACGGCGCGGGGATTCTCCGGAGACGTGCTGCTGGACGAGTTCGCCATGCACAAGGAGGACCGGGCCATCTGGGCCTCGGTGTTCCCCACGGTGCTGCGCGGCGAGGGGGAACTGGACATCTGCTCCACGCCCAAGGGCCGGCAGAACATGTTCTACATGCTCCGCGACAACGACGCCTTCGCCGCGTCGACGGTGACCATCGACGAGGCCATCGCGGACGGCCTGGCCGTGGACCGCGACGCGCTGCACCGGGCGATGGGCGACGACGAACTCTTTCGACAGGAGTTTCTCTGCGAGTTCGTGGACGAGGCCACGGCCTTCTTGACCTACGAGATGATCGGGGAGTGCGAGAAGGCGGAGCTGCCGCGGGAGCTGGACCTGGCGGCGCTGCGAGTTCTGACTGAGGACGTGGTGGTGGGGGTGGACGTGGGACGCAAGCACGACCTCACGGTCATCTGGCCGTTCGCGGTGGAGGGGCGAATCCTACGCAGCCTGGGGCTGATCGAACTGCGGGCGATGCGCTTTCGAGAGCAGTTCGAAGCGCTTTCGGAGGTGCTGTCGTGCCGCTGCGTGCGGCGCTGCGCCATCGACGCGACGGGGCTGGGCATGCAGTTGGCGGAAGAGGCGGTGGAGCGGTTCGGCGGGCACACCGTCGAGGCGTGCACCCTGAGCGGACCGTTCAAGGAGCAGATCGCGGCGCGGATGCGGAACCGATTCACCGACCGGCTGATGGCCATTCCGGTGGACGACGGGGTGCGCAACGATCTGCATGGGGTGCGGAAGACGGTGACCAACGCGGGCAACGTGCGGCTGGACGCACCGCGGGAGGACGGCAGCCACGCGGACCGGTTCTGGGCGGCGGCGCTGGCGTGCCACGCGGGGGCGGAAGAGGTGGGGCCGTTCGAGGGCGTGCTGGGGCCGCGCCTGGGTGGGGCGGGACTGAGGAACGTGTAGGGCAACCGTGAAAGACGGCGTGAGACATCTCGTGGCGAGGCTTTCGGACGCCTGGGGCGCTCTGTGGGGCGGCGTGCCCGCGGGACGGGTGTACGCCTACGAGGCGCGGCTGGACGCGGGGCGCAGCGCCAGCACGCGGAGGCTGAGCTTCGAACGCATCGAGGCGATTCTCGACTCGGCGCGCAGCGGCTACATCACCGAGGCGCTGGAGATGTTCGCGGAGATGGAGGCTCGCGACGCCAGGCTCAAGAGCGTCGCGGCGATCCGGCGGCTGGCGCTGACGGGTTTGGATTACGAGATCCTCTCCGCCGCCGAGGGCGGTGCGGGAATGGTCGACAAGTCGCTGGCCGACGAGGCGGCGGCGTACGTGCGCGAAACGCTCTCCGACCTGGGCGGGCAGTTCGCCCAGGCCCTGGAACACCTGGCCACGGCGATCGGACCGAACCTGGCGGTGTTGGAGATGGTCTGGGAGAACGCCAGGCCGATTGCGCTTGTGGCGATCCCCAATCATCGCCTGACGATGGATCTCCAGAAAAGCCCGCACGTGCGGGTCATCACCGCGGGGAACGCGCAGGGGATCGAGACCGACGGCGCGAAGTGGGTGGTGCACGTGCCGCATGCGATCTCGGGCAGCCCGATTGATCGCAGCCTGGCAATCGCCCAGGTCTGGATATGGCTGATCAAGAAACTGTCGCTGTCGGATTGGGCGACCTTCTGTGAGCTGTTCGGCATGCCATTGCGGATCGGAAAGTACCGTCCGGCCGCAAGCCCGGAGGAAAAGCGGCAGCTTTCGGACATGCTCAAGAATCTCGGCTCTGCGGGATGGGCGATGGTCAGCGAGGCGTCGGCGATCGAATTCGCCGAATCGAGCCAGCGGACGGCGGGGCCGTACGAGGCGATCCTCAACTTCTGCAACCGCGAACAGGCGGTGCTGTGGCTGGGCGGCAACCTGACGTCGGACACCACCGGCGGAACGGGAACGTACGGCGCGGCGACGGTGCAGAACGAGGTGCGGGCGGACCTGCGCAACGACGACATCCAGCGCGAGGCGCGGACGGTGATGGGCCAGATCATCGGACCGATGGTGGCGTTCAAGTTTCCCGGACGCAACGTTTCTCTGCCGATTTTCCGGCGGGTCAAGCCGGAAACCGTCGACCGCATCGCGGAGGCCAATCTGTTTCGGGCGGCGCAGGCGGCGGGGGTGCGGATCCCGAAAGCCTGGGCCTACAAACGACTCAGCATTCCCGAGCCGGCGAACAACGAAGAGTCGCTGGAACCGGTGGAGGCGTTTGTGAGCGGAGTTGCGGAGACGGAGACGCCGGAATAGCGATGCGGAATGAAGCCCCACAGGCAAACGCAGGTGCTGGCGGCGCTGGACCGGATGAGCGGGCGGACGTTCGCCGCGATCGGGAAAGACTACGCCCGGCAGACGATCGCGCCGTTGGTCGCGGCGATCGACGCGGAAAGCGCCGAGGCGGGGCGGCGGCGATTGGACGCGAAGCTGTTCCGGCAGATGGACGCGACGGCGCTGGCGAAGGCGTTGTGGCAGGCGGGGGTGCAGGCGGCGCTGGTGGGAAGGACCACGGCCACGCCGCGACGGGCGAGAGCGCAGGCCACGAATACCGCGGGCGGCGATTTCAGAATCGTGGCCTGCTCGATTGGGGCGCTGACGACCAAGGACTTCACACCGAGGCCGCCGGAAGAGGCGCGGAAAAAGTTCCAGGAGAAAGCGGCGCTGACCTCGGAGGTCTTCGAGCGGCTCTCGGCGCAGGCGAAACAGCGGGCGTTTCGCATCGCGGGGGTGCACAAGGCGCGGCTGATTACGGCGGTGAAGCGGCGCATCGACGCCGCGATGAAACGAGGCAAGACCTGGGCGGAAGCGCGGAAGGAACTGGTAACGCTGTTCGACGCGGCGGGCGTGCCCAAGCCTACGCTGGCGCATCTGCGGCAGAACTTCGTGACCAACACGCAGCAGGCGTACAACGACGCGCGGCGGGAGGTGCTGGAGGAGGAACGAGAAACGTTCCCCTACTGGCAGTACCTGACGGTGGGCAACGGCACGGCGGGATACAAGGGCGTGCGGGCGGAGCACGCGGCGCTGCACAAGCTGGTGTTCCGGGCGGACGATCCGTTCTGGGACCGGCACTATCCGCCGTGGGGCTTCCACTGCCGGTGCACGGTGATCGCGCTGACGCCGGGGCAGGTCGCGGCGTTGAAGGTTTCGGTGCGCGACTTGAGGTACGTACGGAAGAAGCTGCGCATCGGGCCGGACGAGTCGTTCATCCGCGGGCGGCTGGATCTGCGGGGGATCGAGAAGGAGCTGCAAGAGGCGGTCCGCGAGATGATTGAGCGGGCGGAGAGCGCATGAAAGACACACGAGCTTGCGTCGTGGAGATGGACAACGACGGATGGCACGCGGGCGAGCCGGCGTGGATTCGCCTGATCCCGTGCGGAACGGTCAATTCCGAGAACGGCGCCTTTCATTTCGACGACGGCGACGCCCGGCGAGTGATGGACGTGTTCGAGGACCGCGGCGTGGACATCGTGGTGGACTATCACCATGCATCGATGGAGCCGGGCGCCAACGCGGCGGCGGGATGGATCAAGAAGCTGGCGTTTCGGCGCGACGAGGGGCTGTACGGCTTGGTGCACTGGACGCAGAAGGCCTACGGTCTGCTGAAGGCGGGCGAATACCGATACCTGTCGCCGACGGTGTGGCTGGACCGCGAGACGAACCACGTCGTGCGGCTGGACAGCGTCGCGTTGACGCACAAACCGGCGATCAAGGGCGGGATGCCGATCGCCGCCGAACGAACCAGGCCCATCGAAAGGGCCAAAATTGAGAAGGAGAATCATGCGATGGCGGAAGAGATGATGACAGGGGATCCGAGCCTGCTGATCGGGCGGATCCTGCAAGCGCTGGATATCCAGCTCGAAACCACCGAGCTGATCCCGGCGCTTTCGGCGATTCTGGAGGCGGTGGGCAAGAAGAAGCCCGCCGCAAGCGAAGGCGGCGAGGAGGCCGAGGTGGCCAGCAGCGCGCGGAAGGCGCTGGGGCTGGCCGAGAAGGCCAAGGCCAGCGAGGTGGTGGTGGCGATCAACAGCCTGAAACAGGCCAGGGAGGGCGTGGGCACGACCGCCGAAAAGGTCAAGGCCCTGGAGGCATGGAAGGCGGAACGGGAAGCGGATGACCGGCTGACGCCGCACCTGAAGGCCAACAAGATCAACCCCAACAAAAAGGAGGACGTGGCCGTCTGCAAGAAGTTGGCTGCGGAAAATCCGGAGGCGTTCGAGCGGCTGATGTCGGAACGCACGCCGTACGTCGAGCCGGGGAAAACCATTCCGCCGGCGACGACGGGGGTGGGCGCGGGGAGGCGCGAGGATGAACTGATCGCCGACGCGGTCAAGGAGCATGGAAACAACTACGGCGAGGCGATGGTCGCCTTGCAGAGAAAACTGATGCGCCCGCACCTGGACGCGGGGATGGCGAACAAGGCGGCGCGGGTTCAGTGCGAGCGGGAATATCCGAGGATTTTCGCGGTCTGACCGCGGACGTTGGGCATCGAGCAAGGCAAGGACGCCAAACGGCGAACGAAAGGATCACGCATGATTCAACAGACAAACACTCTTTCAAAGAGTTTCACGGCCGGCGGCGCGATCACCAAGAACGCGATCGTGATGTTCGGCGCGGACGACAACACCGTTGTGGTGGCCACGGCGGCGACGGACAAACTGTTGGGCGTGGCGCTGGCGGCGGCCGCCTCGGGCGAACGCGTGGAGGTGCAGTTGCAGGGCGTCGCCGAGGTGGCGCTGGGCGGAACCGTCGCCCGCGGCGCCGACGTCCCCTCCGGCGCCGCGGGCGTCGGGGGGGCGCTGGCGGCGGCCATCCCCATCAAATCCAGCGTGGGCCGGGCGATGGCCAGCGGCGTATCGGGGGACATTATTCCCGTGGCGCTGTCGGTCTGGTCGGCGGTGACTGCGTAAGCAAATTACCCCGCAACCGGGGCCTTTGGGTGCGGCATGAAGCCGCTATCTAACTCTGAAAGGACTCACGATGGCACAACCAACTGCCGTATCATTTTCGCCGGGTCTGACCAGGATCGCCGTGGAGTATCAGAACAAACAGTTCATCGCGGACCGCGTGTTGCCGCCCATGCCGCATTCGGCGAAGTCGGGCAAGTACAAGTCGTATAGCGTCTACGATGAATTCGGGATCGAGGGAGGCCTGATCGGTCCGACGGCGCAGGCGGACGAGATGGATTTTGACGTGACCGAGACGGCGTTCGCGATGGACGATTTCGGGATCGTCGGCTGGGTTTCTCAGCAGGCGATCGACAATGCGGACGCGCCGATCGCGCCGATGGACGCGACGACGCGGAAGGTCACGCGGAAGGTGCTGCGCATCCGCGAGCGACGCGTGGCGCAGGCGGTGCTGAACACCAACAACTACGCTGCTGGGAACAAGCTCGACGTGGCCGGGGCGTGGGCGACGGTTTCGACGGACGCCTGGTCGCAACTGCTGACGGCGATGGACGCGTGCGCGGCGCCGCCCAACGTGCTGGTGATGGACCTGGCCACCTTCCGGGCGTTGCAGAAGAACACCACGATCCTGTCGGCCATCAAGGGGACGCTGGCTCCACAGTTCATCGAGCAGGCAAGCGGGCCGGCGAAGACCGGCTCGCCGACGATCTCGGACGCGGTGTTCTGCCCGGCGCTGGCGGCGGCGTTGGGCGTGGATCGGGTGATGATCGGCGCGGCGTGGTACGCCAGCAGCAAGAAAGGGCAGGCGCTGACGAAGGCCCGCATCTGGGACCTGCCCAACGCGACGAAGGGTGGTGCGGCCTTCCTGCGGGTGGCCCAGGACCAGGTCGAGGACGTGGTCTGGGGCATGCAGCTGATGTGGAAGGATCCGCTGCGGGTGCTGAGCTGGTTTGATCCCAACCGCGGGGCCGACGGCAGTCAGGCGATCAAGGTCGTGGAGACGACCAAGACCGTGCTTGTCGCCAACGATGCCGGTTACTTGTTCCAAGACACGCTGCTGACGTAACCACTGGCGGACGAGCCGGAAGGGGCGGTGATGGGTTATCTCGTCAATCAGGACATCATCGACCGCGTGGGGAACGCGCGCGCGGTGCAGCTCACTTCGGACAGCGGGAGCACGGTCAACACCGCGGTGCTGGACGAGGTGCGGTAGGCGGCGGAGGGCGAGGTGAACGGATACCTCGCCCGGCGCTACGCTACGCCGGTGGACCTGACGACGCACGCGGACCTCGCCGCGACGCTGAAGAGCTTCACGCTGGACGTGGCGACGTATCGCCTGGCGCAGCGACGGCCGCCGATCGCGGAGGCGATCGTCAAGGCGCGACAGGACGCGATCGAGTGGCTGACCAAGGTCAGCCAGGGAACGATCGTCCTGCCCGCGGCGGCAACGCCGGCGAGCACGAGCAGCGACGACCCGAAGCCGGCGTGGGGCAGCAGCGAGCAGAACGCGGCGAAGCTGCGGGAATTGTGAGATGGAGAATGCGGAATGGTGAATGTGGCGGACGCGGTGCTCTTGTTGGTCGTTCAATCGGAAAGCGGCAATGCCTTCAGGACTGAACATCAGGACGCGGCTGGACCTGAGCGGGGATCGAGACCTGTTCACGCGGGTGTCGAAGGCCTTTCGGAACCCGCGCGACCTGATGCGCAAGATCGGGGTGCTGGGGATGAGCTCGGCGGTGAGGCGACTGCAATCGCAGATCGCGGCGCGGCCGGACACCCTCAGCAGCGGCAGGCTGATGGCCTCGCTGACGGTCGCGCGGGACGGCGGGAGTCGATCGGCGGAGACGATCTTCGACCTCTCGGACCAGGCGGTGGAGATCGGCAGCCACGTGCGCTACGCGGCGCAGCGGCAGTACGGCGGGATCATCCTGCCGGTCCACGCCAGGGCGCTGGCCATTCCACTGACCGACCGGTTGAAACGCGACGGCATCGGACCCAGGGAGGCGGACCCGTCGGGGAAGCTGCTGCGCTTCCAGCCGATTCTGCGGCCGACCAAACCCAACGTGGTGGGACTGCTGATCGACGACGGCGGGGAGATCCAGGTGCGCGATCGGCGGGGAAGGATGAAGACCCGGAGGCTGGGCGGCACGGCGTATGGGCCGGGGCCGCTGTACGTGCTGGCGTACTGGGTCAGGCAAGACCCCCGCCCGTTCTTGTACTGGGACGAAGAGGACCTGGCGGTGATTCGCAACGAACTGATCCCCCAATGGCTGGAAGGCAAGTAGGAACGCGGAACGGAGTCGAACGTGCCCAACGACGGATCGCTGGCCTCCAAGACCGAGCAGTGGATCGCCGACCAGGTGGCGGCGCTCACGCAGTTCGCCGACGGGACGGTGGAGGTCTATCCGGGATCGACGCACCCGGACGGGCAGCAGGTCATCGACGAGATGCTGGCCAACCGCAGCCCGTACTGCACGGTGCTGTTCTCCGGCGACGTGCCTATCCCGCTGGAAGAGGGACAATCGGCCTACGAGCCGACGTATGAACTGTACGTGGCGATCCAGAACGAGCGACAGGGGTCGGCGAGGAAGGGCGACGGGACGACGCCGGGGACGAACCTGATCCGCGACCTGTTGCGGAACGCCTTGCACGACAAGTACCCGAATCAGACGGCCAACGGGTTTTACACCGACCGGACGGAGTTCCGCGGGGCGCGGATCGCGTTTCAACGGGCGGACGCGTTCGTGATGCTGGCGACGTGCGTGGTGCGGGAAAGCCCGGCGGCGTGATGGGAGATTGAAAAAGCGATGGCGAATCAAAGGACGTTCCTGGCGCAGGGGTTGAGCCTCAACGGCGTGGCGGTCGGGGGACTGAGTACGCTGGGTTTCTCGGGACGATTCGGCGCGATCCGCGGGCGGCCCGACGGGGCCGTGGCGGTCGAAGAAGTCTCGCGCGCGGGGCTGAGCGTGGGCTTCTCGATGGATTGCGCGGACGTGACCGCGGTCAATGCGATATTGGCGGCGGCGAAGGCGGACACGGTGTTCTATGCCAAGGAATCGGGCATCGCCACGTTCCATAAGTATACGATCCCCAGCGGTACGGCGTGGATCGTGGTTGGCAGTATGAACGTGTCGTTGAGCGCATCGTCGGACGGACAGTTGAGTTGCGGGGGGAAGATGAGTTTTCTGGACGGCAGCAAGACGCTGGCCAATGCGATCTCACTGGTGGCGGCGCAAGTGGCGCCGACGTTGGTGCATCCGATTCGGCTCGCTTATCCCAATGCGGCGTCGTTTGATCCAGAGGGTACCCCAGTCGCGATCTCGCCGAAGCATACTTCGGCGGTTTCGCTCTCGCTGAATGGCGAGATCATTGAGGACTTCGCGGACAACGACATCAGCGCGGTGGCGGACTTGATCGGCTGGGGGCCCCTGGAGGTGAGCTGGACGTTTCGTGACGCAAGTGTGGACGCGTCGTCGAACCTGGCCGCGAAGCTGGTGGACTCGGGGTATGGGGTCCTGTCGGTCCCACTAGTCGCCCTGGGCGGCCAGACCGCCAAGACGCTCACGGCTAACAATCTGCTCTGGACGGGCGTCGAGCAGCGCGATCAGAAGGGATACAGCGAGTTCACGCTGCGGGGAGAAGCCGGCTGGCGAAAGGGCGATGGGACCGTGTACACGATGAATGGTACAACGAAGCTGTTTTCGTTCGCGTAGGCAATGCCCACCCTACAGGACAAAAACCAAACTGCCCACCCAACGAGAACGGAGCATGGCTGAAGAACGTTTGAAACTGATCGCGGAGGCGCTGGGGTTTACCGAGTCGGCGCGGGCGGTGGACGTGCTCGCCGAGGCGCAGAAGCGGCTTGCGGAGACCAGCGGAAAGCTGGAGACGGCGAAGACCACGGGTTCGGTTTCCGACGTGGCGGCGCTGACGAAAGAGCAGCAGAAGCTCGGCGAGGCGGTGGGGCTGCTGGGGGAAACGAGCGAAGTCGCCGGCGCCGGGATGGAGCAGTTGCAGGCGGTGCTGCGGACCATCGATCCGCGCCTGGAGGGAATGGTCAGCCGCCTGGGCAAGGTGGCTGCTTCCATCGGCGACCTGGCGACGCAGAACGTCAATCTCAAGGGCGCGTTCGAGAGCGTCACGACGGCGATCAGCAAGAACGGCAGCGCGCTGGCCCTGCTGGGCGCGGGCGGGGCGGTGGCCGTGGGCATCCTGGCGATCACCCACGCGGTGGCCCGGATGGGCGAGGAATTCGAGCGGGTGACGGCGGCGATCAAACGGCAGCAGGAGGCGATGAATGAACTGAAGCGAGCCGAACAGGAGCGACGGAGAGGCATCGAAGAGATCTCCGACACGCGGCGCGAAGGCGGATTCACCGCGGATCAGTCCCGCGCCGCAACGGCAACGGCGGAGAGGATCGGGAAACGGTTCGCCGGACTCAAGCCGGAGGCGATCAACGAGGCGGTGGCGAACCTGTTCGGCGGGGAGGGCATCGACGATCAGGCGCTGGCGGAGGCGGCGTTTCTGATTCAGGCGAAGGGGCTGGAGTTCGGGGAAAAGGACACGGCGGCGAGAAGACTCGGCCTGTTCGGCAGGATGCGCGGGCGGGAAGCGGAGGACGTGGGGATCTTCTTCGGACGCGAGACGGCACAGAAGGCGGCGACTCCGGCGGAAGCCCTTGCAGAACTCGCGTCGCCGGAGGGAATGACGGTCGACATCGAGAAGTTCATTCAGGATCTTCCGGGCCTGCTGGCCCGGGGGCAGGACGTGGGGAAGGTCGCGGAGATTGTGCGCGTTCTGCGGGACACGAAGGGATTCAAGGGGCGCAAGGCTGGATTCATCGCGGAGAGCATGCTGATCATCAATGAAATAGCTGACGTTGCACGAGGTCAGGGCGGAGCGGCGCTCGACATCGAGGGGAAAGTAGCGCTGCTTGAACGGGAGGGTGTGACCGCCCGAGGAGACGAAGTCCGCACCGCCGAGTTTGCGTTGCAGCAGTTGCAGCGGCGCGGCGATGGATCCTCCCGGGGCGAAAACATCACGATCATCAACAACCAGAACCAGAACGCCAAGTTCATCGGACCCGACGCGGCGGCGCAGCGGGCGAGGACGGTCAACGGGCAAGGGCGGGCGAGGGCGGCGGAAGGCGGACTCTGAGGAGGGAATCGAGCGAGGCGATGGCGGCGACCCCACAATACGGCGGCACCAACGGCGTGCCGGAGGTCAATCTCGGCCAGCCGGGCAGCGCGCGGGCGGCGGGGAACACCGCGCGGTTCACGCTGCGGGTGCTGGAGGGCAGCGACCAGGCTATCCGCGTGCCGCAGGCGGTGGTGCAGCAGAACGTGACCTTCGCGGACAACCTGGGATTCCGCGAGGGAGAGGTGGAATGGGCGGGCACGCTGCGGGTGGACACGCCCACAACGCTGGACGCCGTCCGCAACGAACTGAACCGCTACAAGCATGGAAGCGCAAGAGTGAGCGGAGCGCTGACCGCGCCGGATCCGACGTACATGAGACCAACGAAGCTGACCGACAGTTTCGGGAACGTGCTGTCGCTGACCGCGCAACTGGCGGAGTGGAGCTTCACCACGCCGGTGAACAAGCTGCACCAGGGCGGGTACTTCCTGTACGCGGTGGGGCTGAGGGTGAGGTTCAAACTGCTGGGATGAAAGGCCAAAAGAAACGGCAATGAAGGTGCGGAGCGAATAGTGGGAACGTCGGTGGTGAGCAACGCCTTCGCGGCGGTGACGCCGGGCCGCGTGAAACCGGTGGGCGGCGACAAGGCCGATCCCATCGGGACGCGGCCGAGCAGGTTTGCGCGGACGCCCATCGGCGCGAACCTGTACGTGGAGACGGCCGGCGACGCCGGCGAATGGGAGCTCGCCCGGCTGGCGGACTGGGAGAACATTACGCTGAGCCTCGATGGGGCGGACGACAAGGCGACGATCGTGGTGCGGGCGCTGGACGCGAGCAAGCTGACGACGGGAGGCTCGATCGGCGACGAGCACTTCCAGCACCTGCTGGATGAGCTCCAGCCCGACCGGCGGGTGCGCATCGCCATCCCGCGAGGAGCGGATCCGCCGGTGGTGCTTTTCCAGGGCTATCCGCAGTCGCGGGGCGTGAGCTGGAGCGAGGGACACCAGACGATCAACGTGGCGGCGATCTCCGAGGGACAGGAGCGGCTGCGGCATGAGCCGGCGGCACAGATCATCGGACGGACGATGCGGAAGTCGCCGACGGACGATCCGGAGGCGGACCCGCAGAGGGCCGCCGAGAACCTCCTGCAAATCGAGGCGCTGCCGACGGTGTTCAACCCGAAGGGTAAGCCCAACAAGCTGAGGCGGTTTGACTATCGCAAGAAGAACGCGAGCGGACTCTGGGAGAACGCCAGCCTGGATCAGATGGTGCGCATCCCGGCGGCGTCGGGCGAGGGGGATCACGCGATCTACGTTTTCGGGGACGACGCATCACCGGGGCAGACGCCCTGGAACTTCGCGGAGGCGATCCGCTACGTGGCGGCGCTGTACGCGCAGCACTGCGGGGTGAACGTCGACGCGCTGATGGACGACACCGTGGACTTCCTCGATCACGGTCCGGGGGAGGACAGCCACGATCCCTTCGAACAGAGAATGCTCGCTAGGCCGGACAACGTGAGCATTCACTCGATGAACGCCAGCGAGGCACTGACGGCGCTGTGCCATGCGGCGGGGCTGCACTGGCACGTGCTTCCCAAGACCGACGAGGAGGGGGCGTTTACCTGGTCGCTGCGGGTGTTCGCGGCGATTGAGGACGTGGCCCAGGAGACGGAGGCGCGGCAGTTACAGATGGGCGCGCCGGTGTTGCGGGACATTCCCCGCGATCGGCCGTTCAGCGATTACGCGGGGCTGCGGGCGGGGGACGTGGCCAAGCGCAACGAGGCGCGGCAGGCGAGCCTGTCGATCGACGCCCGGGCGATCAGCGCGGCGACGTTCGTCGGCGGGCCGATGGACTATGAGTGCACGCTGCTGCTGCGGCCGGGATGGCTGCCGCATCCGCAACTGGACGAGATCGGTAAGGACGCGCCGCTTGGCGAGGCAGGGCAGGAGGAGCGAGAAGACGCCGCGGAGGCGGCGGCGGAATACTGGGACGCGCAGTTGCTCGACGAGGCGCGGGATCCCGAAACGCATCTGCCGATCAGCGTCTATCACGTGCAGCACCCCGATCACCACGTCGGGGAGAACAGTAAGGTGTTTCGGCTGTGGGTTTTTCCGGACAGCCACGAGTACCTCAGCGCGGACGGCACGACGTACGAATCACCCTACGCCCGGGCCATCGAGCCGTGGAGCAGCCCGAGCTTCTATGACCCGTACACGCAGGACGGAAAGCATCTGATCTACGTCGACGGCGCGATCGGGGGAGGGATCAGTCCGGAGGTGGTGGAGAAGTGGACGCTGCGACGCCGGCCCTTCGGACCGCTCATCGGGCGGCGAAGCGGCGTGGACACGGCGCGGGACCCGATCGTCCTCTTTAACTTTAAGGACACGGATCCGTTGGAGGCGCTCACGCACCCGGATCACTGGCTGGTCTACCAGGGCCAGGCGGTGTTCGACAAGGAGCGGGCGGCGCTGTGGATCAGCGATGACAACCCGATGCGCAACCCGACCTGCTTCGCGGAGCCGGACGATCCGCAGACCAGCATGATCTACGCGATGATCGGGATGGACTTCGAAACCGGCGAGTACGTCGCGCCACACTTCTTCGTGGCGGTCGTATGCACGGTGCGGGGAGACCGTCGGCTGAGCTATGCACCGCTGACGCCGCAGGCGTCGTTTACGCGGACGCGGGCGGCGGTGGTGGACACGGGGATGGAGACCTTCACATACCGCGACCGGCGGAACCAAAACAGTCTGCTCAATGTACGGGCGCTGGATCCATCCCTGGAGTTCGAGGGCCGGGACGACCGGGGCAGGTTCGCGGACTACGCGCAGCGGCAGGCGGAGCGGATGGTCCGCGACACCATTGGAGGTAGCTTCGAGACGCCGTACGTCAAGACCGAGTTTCAACTGGGGGACAGCTTCTCCGGGGTGGCGGGACTGGGGATATCCTTCCGCAGCTACCCGGAGATCACGGGGATCGAGTACGTGAAGGACCCCCACGCGGGGTTTCGGACCATCTATCACTTGAGCGACCTGCGGGACAGCCCGGAGACGGGCAGCGAATGAGAAGGGCATGAAACGCGGACGGGTGAGGACGGAGACGACGCTTATGCGGTTGAAGATGAGGGAGGGGCAACTCCGCCAGCAGGTGGAATCGCTGCGATTCGTCAGCGGAAAACGGACACTGACGGAGGAGGAACGAAGGGAGTTCGACCTGGCTTCGAAGGCCCATCGAGAGGTGGGCGAACTGGTGGCGGAACTGGAAGGCCAATGTCCTTGACCGCGATCACGCTGCGGGTGCCGTACCCGGCGGACGCCGACGTCGGCGACCGGATCCAGGCGTACACCGACAAAGGGAGCGGGACGGTGGACTTCGGCAAACCGCTGCTGGCCAGGCCGGCGGCAATGTTTGCTGAAGGGACGGAACGGTTTCATGGATATGGCCGCGAGGTCTACGGCGACGGCTGTTATGGACTCGGATTCGCCGCGCCGCAGGACGGCGGGCACGGCGAGGAGACCTACGGCGACACGGACTACGCGGAGACGGCGGCGACGGCGGAGATCACGGTGCAGGTGCCCGCGGCGTACAGGAGCCACAAGTTCGCGGTGAAGCTGATCGACGCCGAGGGCAACGTGCAGGGCGGCGCTGCGCCGGAGATCGCGGCGATGGTGGCCAGCACGGATCCGCCGGAGACGGAGAGCCTGAGCTTCGACAGCTACGCCGGAGGGCGGGTGAAGCTGGCGTTCACCAGAAACGGCGAGTGAGCATCGCATTGTCGATTGCCGCTCGGCGACGGAACAAAGGGAAAGACAATGGCCAACCCCACATTACCGAGCTTGAGCGACGCCGCGGGATCGGCGCTCTCCGATACCATCCACGCCGGGACGGGCATCCGGCACATCAAGGAAGGGGCCAAGAAGACCGACACGCCGAAGCTGTTCACCCGCTTGAAGGAAACGGAGAAGAACGCCTGGGACGTGTTGGCGTCGTGCATGCAGGGGTTGTGCGTGTCGCTGCAATCGGGCCTGAACGTCGGCGCGTACGCGCTGACCTACATGATCGGCTCGACGCGGTACGATTACGCGGGCAGCGCGAGCTTCGCCTGCACGGCGTCGGCGACCAACTACCTCTACCTCACCGCGACGGCCACGCTGCTGAACAGCACCACGGGGTGGCCGGCGGGGGACCACTTCAAGGTGGCCATCGTGACCACCAACGCCACGACGGTGACGGGGGTGACCGACGCGCGGTGGATGAACTTCCAGGTGGGCACGATCAGCAACTGGTGGACGATCGCGCCGACGGCGGTGATCAACATTAACGGGCAATCGCTCGACGGCGTCGGGCGGATCGACTTCGCACAGCCGGTGGAGTTGACGCTGGACGTGAACGGAAACGTCAACCCGACGGCGACGTTTCATTCCATTGACACCTACCTGGACGCAGCGGCGGACGATCTGCTCACGCTCAACAATGGGACCATCAACAGCAGCAGCTACGGGAAGCTGCTGATCATCAAGCCGGAAAACGCGGCGCGGGTGGTGACGGTCAAGCACGGAAGCGGCATCAACCTTTGGGGTGGACAGGACTTCGTTCTCGATTCTACCGGAAAGTTCATCGTCCTGCTGGAGACCTTCACTGGTTGGATGCAGATCGGCGGATCGAACCTGGTGGTCAAGCAACTGACGACCGACCTGGACGCGAACACCAAGAACATCACCAACGTCGCCAAGCTGGCCTTTAAGGCGAACGCGACGCTGACCATCGGCAACGGAGCGATCACGGTCACGCAGGGCTGGCATGACCTGGCCACGGAGGGGGCGGCCGCGACGGACGACCTGGACACGATCAGCGGCGGGGCCAACGGGCAGCTGCTGTTCCTCCAGGTGCGATACGCCAGTAAGACCATCACCGTGAAACATCAGGGTATAGGCAACATCCTGCTGGCCCACGGGCGCGACCACGTGATGGACGACATCAACCAGGTGCTGGCCCTGATCCACGACGGGACCAACTGGAACGAGATCGCCCGGTCGGAATGGAAGCTGAGCGACCTGATTGGAACCGGGAAGCACCTGCCGCTCGCGCTGCAAGCGTTCGCCCCGGGCGGGCTGTCGAACAACCAGGTGATCTACGACTGCGAGATGGTCACGGCCTGCACCGTCCGGGCGGCCAGGGGGCGGGTGCAGACGGCGCCGGTGACGACGAGCTGCATCATCGACGTGCTGAAGAACGGCGCGTCGATCTTTGCCGCCGACGCCAACCGGATCAACATCGCGGCGGGGACGTTCGCCGACACCTCGGACACGGTGAGCGCGACCTTCGCGGTCGGCGATCAGTTGACAGTCAAGGTGCTGACGGCGAGCAGCGCGGCGGGAGCGTCGGTGATGCTGGACGCGGTGGCGGAGGCGATTTCGTAATGGCCATCTCATCGGCAAGCTAGGAGTTTCGCATGGCGGGTGGACCGATTTTTCCATTCAGCGCGTATCCGACCAGTTCCCGGGCGTTTGCCAACGTGCACGTGGGGGCGGGGGCGAACTCCAAGCACGAAGAGGGCATGGGGGTGGCGGCGAGCATCGCGTCGGACACGGTGTGGCGGCTGCGGTTCCCCATGCCGCCTGCGCTTCCGACGGGGACCGCCAAGCTGCGATTGGTGGGACTGGCGGCCGCCCCTGCGGCGAGCAAGGACGCGAAGGTGAATCCGAAGTGGGCCTCGGTGGCGGCTGGGGAGGATCCATCCTCCGCGACGCTGACGGCCGAGGGGACCACGACGATCACTTGGGCGACCACCGACGGTGACAAGTACAAGGAGGCGAAGATCGTTCTGGACGCCGACACCATCGTCGCGGGCGAGATCGTGGCGATGGATTTGGTCTTTGAGGCGACGGGCTGGACGCTGGACAAGGTCTCGACGTGGCAGGCGAGCGCGATTTGGGAGTCGTGACCCGTCGGCGGCGGGAATGGTGCAACGACATGGCACGAAAACTTCTTCAGGCGACCAATGCCAGTCTTTCGGTGGATGCTTCGCCGGTGACGAGCAATCCGTGGGCGATGGGCTGCTGGTACCGCAAGCTGACGACCTCCGTCACGACGCAAACGCTGATGTTCTACGGCGACAAGGACACCAACGTCGTGGACCTGGCCATGCGGATCAACGAGAACAGCGGCTATCTCGAAGTGTGGGATTCGACCTACAGCCTGCTGGTGCGGGACACGGTGAACTCCGCGGACGATGCGTGGCATCACGGGGCGGTGGTTTGCTGGGAGGAGTACTACGCCCCGGGGACCGAGCGTTACTACGTGGAGCTGTGGCGCGACGGGTCGCTGATCGGCAGCGCCAATGCGTTGATCAACAGCGGCGAGGAGACGGCCACCTACGCCGATCGCTTCGCGCTGGGACGAACGCTGAACAGTGCTCCGGGGCTTCCGCTGGGGGGGAGCCTGGCGGGGGCGTGGATGGCAGGAGGCGAGCGTCTGGGGGTGGACCTGATCGGCGCGATGTCACGCGGGGCGTCGCCGCCGCGGGTGTTGGGATCGCTGCTGAAGGGCTATTGGCCGGTGTGTGGGATCGACTCACCGGAGCCGGAGGTCACGGGGAAGAGCCTCGCGTTGAC
>JBBTCJ010000031.1:0-1549 GCA_038043285.1 Planctomycetota bacterium
AACCATCCGTTACTCGACGACGCCGAATGTCTCACTTGCTCTGAAACGGTTCAAAGCACGTCGTCGAGTTCGTCCGGATGTTCGGCAATGCCGCGACGTCCTTCGGCATCATCCAGTTCATGGGTGGGCTGGAGATCAACGAGTTCCACACCTACCGCTTCGAGAGCCTCAACGGCGTGGACTCCTGCGCCACCGTGGACGGAACGATCTTGTACTGCCACCACGACATCAGCCCGGGTGACGACGGCATCCACCAGTTACGGTTCAACGGCGAGGGCGGGTGCAGCCTGGCCCGTCAGCCCACGATCAACAAGTATGATTTCATCCGCTACGGGACCATTTCCTTCGGGGAACAGATCGTCGGTTCCGATCCGCCCGGCGGCGTCGTGGGTTCCGTGCAGCACCCCGACCTCGACCGTTTCACCGTAACCTTCGATTCGCCCAACTACGTCCGCATCAACGAGATTACCGTGACCGTGACCGGCGGTCCGACGCCGGTGGTCAAGAAGACCCGTCGCCTGGTCAACGGCCCGGCCGAGACCGTGGAGATCGTTCTCGACCGACCGCTCACCGTCGGGGAGACCACGACGTTTACCTTCCATGACGGAACCATCAACAATGTTGTCGCCTACGCCGTGGTTCCCACGGGTGCGTGCTGCCTGCCGAACGGAACCTGCGAAGTGACCGACTCGCCGACGTGCGCAGCGCTTGGCGGCGGATACGTCGACGGAAAACCGTGCGGCTGGGTGGAGATCGTTGCGCAGACGCCGATGAACCGTTACCTCGGCCTGCAACTTCCCCCCTTCGATCCCCCGGTCTCCTGCGGCGATGCAGCTCTTCGGGTGAAGCTGACCTCGCTGCATCATCCGACCGACCCACCGGCCAACACGCCGGATTTCACCGCCTACGAAGGGCAGGTTCGCTACGTCAACCGCCTGCGCGACGCGCAGGGCAACGTGATCCTTCAATGCCCGGACTCGCAAGTGCTGGGCACAAGCTTCTCCTGCGCCACCCTCGGCTGCCAACCGGAATACCGTGACTGGGCGGGCGAATTGGCTGGCAATGCGTTGTACGTGACCGCCGATGGCATCGTTCCGTCGTCGTCCTATGACGTGGCCTCGGTTCCCGCGTGGTGCGCCGGTCAGGAGACGACCTGCTCGACGGTCTCCGCGGAGGTTCGTGTTACGACCGGGCGCTGGGGCGACGTGGACGTTGTCTCCGGTCCGCTCAACGTGCTGGACGTGGCCAAGCTGGTGGACAAGGTGAAGGACCTCGCCGGCGGAACGCTGCCCAAACCCTTGGCGCAACTTCGCGACAACGCCCCGAACCCGCTCGAAAACGTCAACGTGCTCGATATCGCCAACGGCGTTGATGCACTGAAGTCGACGGCCTATCCCTTCGCCGGCCCCAGCGCCTGCCCGTGATCGCTCAAGTTCGATGCCCCTCTCCCCCGCTGGGTGCCCCACCGCTTGCGGTGGGGGACGGACGAAGCGCCTGTGTGCCACTGGTGGCTTGTCCACCAGCGTCCTGTTTGCTGGGTGCCCCACCG
>JBBTCJ010000031.1:1649-22006 GCA_038043285.1 Planctomycetota bacterium
CTTGCGGTGGGGGACGGACGAAGCGCCTGGGTGCCACTGGTGGCTTGTCCACCAGCGTCCTGTTTGCTGGGTGCCCCACCGCTTGCGGTGGGGGACGGACGAAGCGCCTGGGTGCCACTGGTGGCTTGTCCACCAGTGTCCTGTTTGCGTTGGATGCCCCATCCGTACCGCGATCGCCTGCCCTCTACGCGCCGCGTCGAGGCTCAGGGGGTGGCCTGCTGCTTACGCTCGCTGCTCCATCTTCGCGCAGCGAAGGGTGGGGCACGCCTCCGATCGACAATGCGGACATGCGCCCGCTTTCCAGACCCCCTGCAGCCGGCGCGCGCTGAAAACCTCTCGTCGGCGAGCGCGCGCAAAGTTATATAGGTAGGAATGCTCGCAGCCGCCGGCTCCGCGCCGCACCCCGCGCGGCCCAGTCGCTGCCCGCCTCGAATGGGATTGAAAGCCGTGCGGACAACGATCTCGATTCTGCCCCAGGCCCCTGTCTCTTTTCCGCATTCCGCATTCGCTGCCGCGGAAGAGGCCAGCGCCCCCTTCGATTCCCGGTGTGCCGGTCAAGAAAATTACCAAACGAACCCATTCCGTATCCAAGATTCCGGCCTGGATCACTCGTGGTCGTCTTTCCGCATTCGCCAGCTCCCGGATGCACGGCGCACCGGCCGGCGCTCAAAACCGCATCGCGTCGAATCCGTCGAACGCCGGTCCGTCATCTTCGTCGAACAAGTCAAGCATTTCCTTGGCCTCGTCCGAGGTGACTTGATCGGGCTTGTCAACCTGCGGCGGATCAGCTTTCGCGGCCGGGTGGGACGCGGCTCTTTCCGGGGGGAACAGCTCGGCGATGAAGGCAATCGGCGCGGTGTGCCGACAGCGCCGTGCCGACGCTTCGTAAACGATGGCCGTGTCCGCGCTCACCACGCGCAACGCCGACGCATCCTTCGTCGAGTGAATGAGATCGACGATCACGTCGTCGGCCGTCCGCGGCGCACTGAAACGGACGTCGAGCCCGGCGCCGGACAATTGCTGCGCCATACCCTTGTCCGGCTTGGGACCGTCGAACACCAGAGTCACTTCCTCCTCGTGCGTCTTCGCCCAACGCTCGATGATCCGCACCATCGTCTCGCGTCCGACGTTGGGAATGGGTGCATGTTCGCGCATCGCGTAAAGGAGGTTGTTCCCGTCAATGACCACTTGCCGCGGCATGACCGGTAGTATCGGGTCGACTGCGAGCATCGGAAAGCCGAGGCGGCGTTGCGAAAACATGCGGGCCGGCTATACTCTCCGGCGCAACAGGGGTCGTAGCTCAGTTGGGAGAGCGCCTGGTTTGCAACCAGGAGGTAGCGGGTTCGAACCCCGTCGACTCCAGTCGTAAGTGACCAAGCGACAACAACTTACGAGAAATCGCCGATCCGATGAGGTTCGGAGTTTTTCGCTGGTGCGACGGCAAAGAAAATGGATCCGCCTTAGATGGTTCGCACGGTACTTGGCTGACCGCTACGGCTTGCGGAAGCGCGAGTCGGGAACCTCCACATTAATCTCGACTTTCTCGACAGTCATGTCACCAGTGAGGAGGCCTCCCTGTAGGGAATGCGCAACCTTCAGACCATCGACGTCCCGGTAGTCACCGAAGAGGATGGTGTATTCGTTCTCACCACCCCGGAACTTGCGCTTGCCCTGAACTTGAACAAGGAGGAAGGATTCCGCGTCCAGGAAGTAATGTTCGACGGCTCCGTCTGCCTTCGTGACCTCCAGACGGTGGCATTCCGATCCGTTGACCTCCGCCTTACCCGACAGCTCGATTCGATATCCCTTGTCTCTGTGATCGACCAGTGCACCGCGAAGATCCGCCTGGTCCTTCATCAATTCAATCACGTCCGGCGGCATGGGTACGGGAGTGGGCTTGCCCGCCGAAGACATGATGACCCAGCCTGTCGATCCATCAAGGACTTGGACGATGGTCTTCCCCTCATGAGTCATGTCCATTCGCAGTTTCTGCGGACGCTTGAATTCGATGACGGTTCTGCTCTTGGTGCTTCCCGTCCCGAACGAGGATTTGCCGGTTATTCGAATCGTCTGGATTGAATCGAGCTTCGCAGGCCCACCGAGCGCCTCGATGTGCCTGGCGACAAGCTCGTCGGCCGTTTGGGGCTTCTCTGCGCCCACCGCGGCCGGCCGGAATAGCGTGATGGACAGGAGAATAGACGATGCGGCGGTCCGATGTGGCATGGATCAAACTCCAGGTAAGCGACCGCTCTTACTCGAAACCGCGAGCCGGGCCTACCGATTCATCAGCCCTAAGCCGTGATTCTACGCCGATGTCCAGCATGATTCCAGCAAACCCAGAGAGACATTTCCAAAGTCTTGTGGATGTCCCTTGCGTGCCGATCTCACGGGGCAGGGCCTTTCAATTCTCGCCCGAGAACGAGGGCGGGTGCCACGGGCGGCGGGCCCGCCGGCACGGGGGTTCAAAGAACGCGTTGCGAAGACGACAACTGAAAGCCCCCGTCTCGCGTGGGCCGGATGTTGACAGCAGGATTCTTCGGACGTAGTCTCTTGCTCTGCATGGATGCGGGGTAGAGCAGTTGGCAGCTCGTCGGGCTCATAACCCGGAGGTCGCTGGTTCGAGTCCAGCCCCCGCTAGTTCACGGGTCGTTGCGAAATCCGCCGACCCAGGGGTTAACCATCAACGCCGGTACGGAGACGCGCCGGCGTTTGCGTCTTAACGCCAGTATTCGCAAGGACTTACGCTAGTTCCGCAGTTCCGCCGTCTCTCTCCCAGACTGTCGCGCCACCCGCCGCGTAACGGCACTCCGCAAACGGACGCACCTTCGTACGGAAAGTCTCGGAGTCTCTGCGCTGTTCGCGCCGTCGGGTTACTCGTCGCACCGATCGACGGCGGGGCGTTTCCGAAGTCCTCTCGGGAAAAGAACGGCGAATGGTCGGATCGAGGTGAAGGACGCGTCCCTGGAGGACCGTTGGCGGTGCTCTGGCCGCTACGCCCCGACCGGCCTGCGCAACCGGGCGTTGATCGCCCTGCTCTACCGCACCGGCCTGCGGATCAACGAAGCCCTCAGCCTCTATCCCAAGGATCTCGACCTGGAGGGCGGCAGCGTCCGCGTGCTCAATGGCAAAGGCGGCAAATCACGAACCGTGGGCCTGGACCCCGGCGCCGCCGCGGTCATCGAACGCTGGCTGGAGGCCCGATCCCGTTGGCTGGCGTCGTTCCCCTCGAGGTGCCACGATGCGACACAGGCGGGCACGAGGTCGAAACGCATGGCGGGGCAAGTCACGCGCCCTGGGTGCCATGATGTGACGCCCCGGGAGGCGAATTCGCCCTCGGCGGAGCGCGAGCATTCCACTGTTCCAGGCGTCGCGTTGGGTCGCTGCCCGGTCTTCTGCACGCTCCGCGGCCAGCCGATGTCCGATGCCTACGTCCGGGTCATGTTGAAACGACCCGCCGCCCGGGCGGGCATCGACAAGCGCGTCCATGCTCATGGCTTGCGCCACACCCACGCCACCCAACTCCGCGCCGAAGGAGTGGACATCGCCATCATCTCCCGCCAGCTCGGCCACGCCAGCATCACCACCACCGCCCGCTACCTCGACCACCTCGCCCCCAGAGCAGTCATCGAAGCCATGCGCCGTCGAAGCTGGACGGGAGCGTAGACGCACGCTGCTCAGATGCTGTTTCGTACGTTACAACATGTGGACCACCGCCTCCGCGCCATCGGCCACCTGCACGAAGCCGAGGACGAATCGCAGGAATTCCGCGATCTCCATGCCGCTATCCGCGCCGCTCGCAAGGCGTATCAAACAGAGGGTGCGTTGCCCGATTGGGAAGCGCTCGCGCAAGTTGCTGATGCTGTTCGTCACGTAACGCCCTGATCGAACGATTCGAGAGGAAGGCGACGGCGGCGGCATGTAAAAGGGTACTCAAAAGCACCGATGGCAAACACGATCTTAACGACGATCAGCTAGGATCGTCTTGGAGGAGGGAATTCTGCGAGGTGAGACGACCAGCGAAGCAACGTGACCACCGACGAAGCCGGGAACCCGGCGGCGGATCGCTCGGATCGCGCCTTGCTCCTCCGCGGCTGGGCCGATAGGATCGGGGGCCAACGAGGAAGATCGGCTCCGTGGCGTGCGGCGACGGAGCGGGCGGAGAGGACGGATGCAACGGATCCGAGCCATTGCCGCCATGATCGTGGCGGTCAGCATCTTCAATCGCATTACCTTTCTATCCGCTCAACGGCTTCATATCGAAATCGAAGGGCATCGTTTGGCCCAAGATGCGTGGTCAGCATCACGGGGGACTTGCATTGAAGGAGTGGAAACCATGAAACAACTCATCTTCGGACTTGTGATTGTGATACTTGTGGGGGCGAGCGTGACGCCCGTCGCCGTGGGCGAGACAAACGGGCGGTTCACGGAGGCGGCGATTGATCTTCGTGCGTTTCCCGTCGAGGCAGCGATGGTCGAGCGGGAAATTGCAACCCCCAGCGAGTTCCACCGGGATGACTTGCTGTTGATGTATGGTCGTTCGTCGGCGGCGTCGGGGCGGTTCGACGTGGCTGCGGCGGCCTACGCGATGTTCCTCGACGAGTTCGGCACCGATCATCCGAATTCGGAGAACGTCGCCGTGCGTCTCGCCGATTGTCTGTTTCCGTTCAAGTACGATGAAGTCAACATTGTCCACACGCCGTCCGGCCCCCGGCTTGATCCGGCGTGGCGGATGGGCTTCGCGCCTCGACCGGAACATCTTCAACATGCGGTTCAAGTCTTTGAACTGGCCGCGTCACTCGCTCAGGACCAGCACGCCAAGGGGTCGGCTTTGCTCAAGCTGGGTTGGTTACATCGCGTGCTTGATGAGTGGGATGCCTCGACGACGGCTTGGGATCGGCGTGCCAAAGAGGCGGCACCTACGAAGTTGGGTGCGGACGCGCTCTGGCTGGCCGCTGAGAATCTAGAATGGACCAACTATCCGGCGGAGGCCGCCGCGCGTTTGGGGCGGATGGGCAGTGATTACCCCGATGATGCTCGAACGTCGGCGGCAAGGGACCGGATTGAGCAACTGCAAGCGGAGGCGCGTCGGTCAGCAGAGTGGCTGTCCGATCCACTGGCCTCGGTGGCTGCGGAGATCGAGAGCCGCGCTCCAGCCCGCTCGCCGTTCGAGGTCTACCGATCAGTGGTCCGCTGGCTCCAGCGGCGGGGCGAACGGGAAGCGCTCATCGCCGTGGGCCGGTGGGCTTGTTCGCAGGACGGCTGGCCGGTGAAGGAAAGGATTGCCTGTCGGTTTGACCTTGCGGATGCGTTGATGCAAGGGGGCGATGCGGAAGCGCGGAATGAGGCCGCTGAGCGCCTTCGAGAGATCGTGGAGATCGCGCCTGACTTTGCGGCTGCCGTTCCCGCCGGATTGCGACGTGCCCGTGTGCTCGATGGGTTGGAGCGATTCAGCGAGGCGGAGGAAACGTTCAAAGGGCTGGTGGATCGGGTCAATGGCTCCGCCCGTTGGGAGCCTCTGGTTGTCACTGAGTACGCCGACTGGCTGGTCAAACGTGGCAACAAGGATCGTGCGATCTACGTCCTGAACTCGCTGGCCGCATCCCATCCCGATTTCCATGTTGCCGAGCGCCTGGAAGCGGTGCGTAAGGCCGACGGAAAGGAGGGTGGACGATGAAAGCGACAAGACATCATCTTGTTGGCGTCGCACTACTTGGTGTGCTCGGTTTCGGGAGTACAGCCTATTCGCAGATCACCGCCAACGAGGGAGACGGCGTGCTCAACGCCCCCTATCGGGGGACGATAGACTCACTGCGGGAATGCTCGGCGGACATCGGCTACGGCGAGGTTAAGACCCACATTGAGCCTAGGGTGGAGGACAACCCGCCGCTATTCATCACCAGCAGCACCATCGACGTGTGGGTGGAGGGGAACCTGGACTGGGATCGCAGCGCGCTCCGCATGTACGAGGGCGTAGATGCGTCGGGCGCGGAGATCGACTTGACGGGTACGTCGCAGGGTTCGCCGGTCACCGTGTTTACCGACACCGACGACATCAAAAGGTTTTCGTTCAAGGCCATCGGTACAAAGACTCTGGCCCCTCAGACCTTCACGGTCCGGTTCAGCTATGTCCTGGGCGGATTCTCGTCTGATTTCACTCGTCCCGTCACTGTAGTGCCGATTACGGGTTCGTTTTGCACTCTGCCCGGCGAGAGCGAGGCGTTTCTGCCGGGTACGCCGATTCTAGATGTGACGGTGGGGGCGGCGCGACTGACCGTGCCCGTTGGCCGCACGGCGGAAATGATCGGCGCAGCATTTATTTCAAAGGAAGAGAACATTGGTCCGAGCCAAAACGACACCAACGACATTGTGCTCCCTGGTGCAGCGGAATCAGCGCAAATCCAAGATATCGACCAGTTCAGGCTAAACCAACCTCCGTCGAACAAGGGCAACTGGGGTACGCCCTGGCCGGGCTATCTTATTGGTTTTCATGTTGAAGTGGACGTGTTTGGACCTGATGGGACACACTACGACTCACAAGCGTCGACGGGCGTGACATTCCGGCGGATCGACTTTGTTCGACCGCTGAGACAACTCGACTCGCATCCGGCATCATTAAAGTACACGTATGATGGCGAAAATCGGGTCATTGAAATCCGTGACCAGGCCACGCCGCCGAACGTCATCACCCTGACTCGCACCGGTGGAGTGGTCACCGGAATTTCAACCTCGGATGGGCGAAGCTGGACCATTGGGGCCAATCCCGATGGCTGGGTTGCGAGCATCACGCCCCTTGGCGGAAATGGCAAGCGGTCCTTCACCTACAACTTGGCGGGCCGCGTGACCCAAGTCAAGGATAGCGGCGACAACCTGATGTACGAGTTTACCTATGCCAACGACGCCAATGGAAATCCCACCATCCTCAGCGAAGAGAAGCGCTTCGTGGACAACGCGATGCAGACCGTGGTCCAGCACGAGGTGGTCAGCGAGAGCCTCCAGCGGCGTAAGGAGTTCACTGGGCCGAGCGAGTTCCGCCAGTTCGATTTCAACTACGACACGGGCAACAACCTGAAACACCGACTGGCGAGCATCACCTCCTATGAGAATGTCAACGGCGGCGTGCCGTCCCGTACCACGACCTACACCCACGACGTGAACAACCCGACCGGCTCGATGGTCATCACGCAGGTGGAGTTGCCGGACGGATCAACGATCGCTCACGAGTACGACGCCCACATCGGCGCTCAGGTCGTTGATCTCGGATTCCGCACCAAGAGCACGCGCACGGGACCGGACGACGGATCGCTGGTCACCTTCGACGCGACTTATGAGTTCTTCTACACCCAATCGGGTTCCACCAGACTCTTCTATCGACCCAGAATCGTCAAGCAACGGGATGGGCGTCACCTCCAGCCGCCGGACAACCTCAACACCGAAGTGACCTTCGACTACGACAACGGGGGACAGTTTGTGGACGACTTCACCGATGTGCGTGGTCAGGATCTCAATCGGCTCCTGTCCATCACCGACCCGGTCATCAACACCGGCCCCTCGGCTCCGCGAACGCCGCGAACGCAATTCATCTACGGTGCCATGAGCACAACGGACTACTGGCTCCACTCCAAGAGGGTCGATTACGCCTCCGGCACGCCTCCGCTAGCGCGCATCACCGACTACGGCCATGACCCCTTGCTTCGCCTGACCACGCAGACCGTTGATCCAGCGGGGGAGAATGTCCTGACCCGATTCCTGCATTGTGACATCGCTACCGCAGACCCCGCGACCACTCAGGATCGGATCACGGTGGACCCGGACGGCTACTGGACACGGACCCGATTCGACAACAATGGGCATGTCGCCACGACCGAGCGGCTCCTCAACGCCAACGCGGGGAACGTGGATACACCATGCGTCGATCCCGCAGGACCCGTATACAAAACAACAAGCAGTTACAACACGAATGGGTATCTGCAACAGCAGGTTGTCGAAAACAAGGATCAGGACGGTGCGTCCCTGACGCCCGCAACGATCACGACGACGCTCAGCCCCGACCGCCTGGGTCGTGTGACCTTGCAGACCATGGATTCGGGAGGCATCGGTCAAGGATCCAACTTCGATTACAAATGGCTGGGCGAGACGGAGCGCCAGTTTGACACGTCCGGTCGGGGAACCAAGCGCACCTACGACGGGCGGGGCCTGGTCAAAACCGAACTCCCCCTGGCTCTCGACGAAGCGCCCGATACCGACCTGACCACCACCTTTGCCTACGATGCGATGGGGAACTTGCGGTTCACCAATCGTCCCACGGGCGCCGTCGAGGAACGGATGTACGACAACTTCGACCGGCTCAAACAGACCAAGCGCACCCCCGGTCCCGACGGCGGGAACACCATCACCACGATGTTCGAGTACGACAAGGCCAACCACGTCACGCGCACGGTCGTTGATGACGCTGGAACGGGTCTGTCGGATTCCACGGCCAAGTTCGATGAAGGGGGATTCAACTACGAATCCCGGCAACGGACCGTTTCGGGTGCGGACAACACCAATGATCCCTTGACCCAGCGGAAGTTCGATTGGGCCGGGGACGTCATCGAGGAAAAGTCGCTCGGCGATGCGACCGTGGCCGATCGGATTCTCACCACGGAGTACGACGGGGCTGATCGAGTCCACCGAACGACAGATAATCTCGGCGGTGAGACCATCTTCACGCGGGATGACCGAGGCAATGTCACCGAACAGACAGTCAAGATCGACATAGGCAATTCCGCCGTCACCACGACCGTCTATGACGCCCTGAGCCGCGCGATTCAAATCACCTCACCGGAGGATGGAGTCGGGGGCAGGCCGGATCGGATTCGGCGCTACGACTCTCGTGGCGATCTACTGAGAGAGACCATCCGCGATGCTGCCGACGTTCCGAAACTGACCACGGTGTTCGGCTACGACAACGCCGGTCGTCAGACCCGTCAGGCCGTGCTCGCTGTAGCCAACGTACCAACAACATTTCTTGCTGCAAACGCTGTTAAATCTGCGGACCGGGTGGTTGACTCTGTTTACGACACGGATGGCCGCCTGCGGTTTCGGCACACGTACAACAACGATACTTCCGTCGAACTCACTTCCGAGACGAAGTATGACGATCTTGGGCGCGTCGATCGGGTCACCGATCCTTCCAACAGCTACACCGACGAGGACTACACTACCAACGGTCGCCTGTCGCAACGGGTGATCTTCGACGGCGTTGGATTCCGAACCTTCACCTTCGGCTACGACGGCCATGATCGGATCAAGCAACAGACGGCACTCGGTCCCCCCAATCTGCCGACCCTGTTCACCCTGGACGGGCTGGACCGTCAGACCCGCATCACCGATCCCAAGGGCATCGCCACGCGGACGGATTTCGATTTGGCGGGCCGCAGGAAAACGTTGGTCGAGGACGAAGGCGGGGCGTTGCAACGGCAGACGGACTTCACCTACAACCGGCTGAGCCAACTCATCACTCAGACGGCCCAGAACAAGACCAGCACCGGCACGCCGCTTACTAACCAGCTTACCACGTACCGTTATGACAGCCTGGGGCGGCCGACGCGCATTGTCTACCCCGATGCTCCCATTGCCCAGCACAACGACCCTTCCACCTGCACCGACTGCGTTCGCCAGACCTTCGACCTGGCCGGTCGGATGACGCAGCGCATTGACCAGCTAGCACTCACCACGAACTTCACCTATGACGATCGTGGTTCACTCCTGACGCGGACCACCGGTGCGGATCGGGACACCTTAGGTTACGACGCCGTGGGTCGGATCATCCTGGCCGATCGCGGCACGACGGTCGGTCCGAACCAGGATGCCGTTTCACACTCGGCGATGGCGTATACGGACCTAGGTGACCTCGACTTCGAGACGCAAGCTATCGCGGAAGGTACCCCACGGACCACGGTTTACAGTTACGACCAGGCCGGGAATCGCAAGCAACTCACCTATCCCGGCGGCACAGTGCTGGCCTACACGCCGACGGCGCTCAATCAAGTTGATACCGTCAATCTGAATGCGGCTCCGTTCTTGAACTACGACTACCAGGGTCGCTTACTCGACAAGCGTCGCACGACCACCACGGCTCCGGGCGGGACGACAATCTACGAGTATGATGTCGGCTACGACTCCCATCGGCGAGTGAATAGCATCGCCAACCGTTTCCAGCCCGGCGGCGGTAGTTTGCAGACCCTTGCGGCCTACGGGTTCAGCCACGACGCCAACGGAAATCCTCTTACCCAGACGGTTGCGGAGGGCATGGCCGGGTTCGTAGCCGACGATCGCGCCTTCACCGTGGATCGCCTCAACCGCCTGACGGGGACGCAGTATCACGAGAACGGACAGGTCGAATCCACCACCTTCGATGTTGTCGGCAACCGGGAATCCCACACCGACCGGGCGGGAACAGCGACCGCCTACGGCACGGTCAACGCAGCCAATGAGTATCCGACGATCGGCGGGACCGCCGTGACCTATGACGCGGCGGGTAACCTCGCCGTGGATCAGGCCGGACGGCAATACTCGTATGACGAACTGAACCGCTTGAAGCAAGTCAAGAACGCAAGCAACACCGTCCTGGCAAACTACACTTATGACGCCCTGGGCCGCCGGATCACCTTCAACGATCCCGTGGCCGGGGTCACCACACGCTACTACTACGACGGCCAATCGGTCATCGAGGAACGCAACGCGGGCGATGTTCGGCTTCGCTACCACGTCAACGGAACCCAGTACATCGACGAGCGAGTAGCGACGTTCACGGATGCGTCGGGGGCGTTCGCGTACTATCTGGGAAGCAACAGTTTCTCCGTCACCGGGACGGGCAACCCGGACGGCTCGATCGTCGAGCGGCTGGACTACTCCTCGACGGGCGACTTCGCTGGTGGAGGTCCTGGGGCGAGCGCCTTCTACCACGACGCCGACGACGACCTGGACATCGACCTTCGGGACTTCGCCAACTTCCAGAACTGCTTCGATCCCACGCCGCCGGTGCTGCCAGCCTGTGTGCCGATCCACGACTTCGACACGACCGACGCCTCCGACGGCGACATCGACCTGAACGATTACGCCCGGTTCTTTGGTTGTTCGCGTGGTCCCTTCGTCACCCCGGATCAAGCCTGCGGAATCCCGCAACGCGCCGGTGTCACTCCATCGTCGGGCGTGTTCACGCTCCACGGTCGCCCGGTGGATATCCTCTCCGACGGCCACACTCTGATGGACTTTCGCGCCCGGAACTATTCGCCCGTTCTTGGGCGGTGGTTACAACGCGACCCGGTCGCATACAACGACGGGTTCAATCTATACGAGTCATTCCGAAGTAACCCACTGAGCAATCAAGACCCAAGCGGACTGGGACCGCTCACCCGATTGTTGGTAGGCGATCCGAATCTGAGCGATCTTGAGTTCATCCGGGAAGGTGGACTCGGACAGGCGGTTCGCGGATTCTTCGGTGGCGGAGCGGTAGCCGCTGGCAACGTTGCCGTCGGAGCGGCCAAGGGGGCGCGCGAACTTGGATATACCGTCGTGGATATCGTCGTCGCGCCGGTAGACATCGCCAGTACGCTCATCTTCAACGAACCGCTGGGTAGGCCGTTCTCCCAGCTCGGGCAGGCGGCAAGCAACCCTGACGATTTGGGACGATTGATCGCAACGACCGGATCGCGGAACGTGTTGAATGCCGTTACTGCGGGCGGGTTCAACGTTGTCGAAGGAACCGTGATCTATGTTCAAACCGGCGACGCGGAAGCCTTGTCGCAAAACGTCGGTGGTCAGGGGTTGCTCACTTTGGGTACGGTGGGCGCGGTTCGTGGAGTGACGGTTGCTCGTTCACCGACCTTGGCGACCGTCAGAGCGCAGCAACTACGTGTCAATGTTGCTCGTGGTGAAATGGGCGAAATCAACGCCCTGGCGCTGCAACGAACTCTGGGTGAAACAATCGTCAACACACAGTTCCGGCAAGGTGCAGCATTGCGTGGTTTTGAAAGCGTTTCCGCCGTTCAAACTGCGGAAGGGCTGCGCGTGTTCGTCACCGACGTAAAAGCGATCGCGGGAAACGTGGTGCCCTCCCGTTTGAGTGCCTTCGGTTTGAACAACCCGGCTACCTTCCGCTTGAACGTCCTGCGGGCACAAGGCGCGGTTGAAGCACAGGTGACCGACCCGCTGATTCGCAACGCCATTCGCTCAGCTCTCGAAGAACGCACATTTACGGTCCGCATCATCGGACCTCCCGGTATTCGCATCAGCCCGACCACGGAACTCCGTATTCAGGCGGTTACAGGTGCGCCCGTTGAAGTGCTTGATGTTCTGGTGCTGCCGTGACGAAAGTCAGCTTCACACAAAAGTATTCCCGGCGTTGGGCCGACTACGAATCGTCATACGATGAACTTGCGCGAAACGACTCACGCGCAGGGCATTGGGATCGAGCGAAAGACCTTCCCGCCGGTAGCGTAACTGCGAATCTTTCTGACGGCCTTGTATGTGCGTACGCTGGCGACGATGTGCGCGCCAGAATCCTATTTGAACGAGCCATTAGCTACGCCAATCGTCTTGAAGCAGAAGATCGCTTCCACGATACCGAGGTGGCTGAGGCTGGGCATCCCCACGACTTGGCGGAGGTGGTTCGGGCACGGGCACTTGCCCATTGGCTTCTTGGTGAACCGTTGAACCGCGCCGACTTTCGGAAGGCGGCGGAGATGTTCGTTACGTGGTGCGTGACCAAGGCGGAGGACCGTAGGCGGTTCAACGACTCAGTGACGATGAACGTCTACCTTCAGGGCGTTCGTTGCGCACTGGTTGCGTGTGATCTTGGTTTCTCTGGCGAATTGCTTGCTACCAAACACAAATTCCGCTGGCACCACGGTGAGGAAAAGGCGCTATGGACGCGACTAGTGAGTGAGCGCCCAAAGATCGGTGCTAGGCTCCGGGACGATTTCGAGGTCTTCTTTGACCATATTCGTGACCCAGATTTCAAGGAAGTACTTGACGGTCTACCGACATTCATCAATCGTGAGGCGCTTGCCCTGGACACTGGCATCATCCGGCAGATGTACTTGGTGAATGCTTCACCGTTGGACCCTGTTGACCCCAACGCCGTGATCGAGGCCGTGGCGTATTGATATGGCGCTTCACCGACACCTTCGGACTCCGTTCCTGGCAGCGGCGGTTCTATGCGCCTACCCCAACACCGTCCTGGCGAACTACACCTATGACGCCCTAGGCCGAAGGATTACCTTCAACGATCCCGTGGCCCCGACAGCCACGCGCTATTACTACGACGGCCAGAGCGTGATCGAGGAGCGCAGCGCCGCCGATACGCGGGTTCGCTACCACGTCAACGGATCGCAGTACATCGACGAGCGGGTAGCGACGTTCACGGATGCGTCGAGTGCGTTCGCGTACTACCTGGGAAGCAACAACTTCTCCATCGCCGGAACGGGCAACGCGGACGGCTCAATCGTCGAGCGCCTGGATTATTCCTCGACAGGCGACTTCGCGGGCGGAGGTCCGGGGGGAGCGCGTTCTACCACGACGCCGATGATGACCTGGACATTGACCTGCGCGACTTCGCCAATCTCCAGAACTGCTTCGATCCCACGCCGCCGGTGCTGCCAGCCTGTGCCCCGGTCCACGATTTCGACACGACTGACGCTTCCGACGGCGATATCGACCTGAACGATTACGCCCGCTTCTTCGGTTGTTCACGCGGCCCGTTCGTCACCCCGGACCAAGCCTGCGGTATCCCGCAACGCGCCGGTGTGACTCCATCGTCGGGCGTGTTCACCCTGCATGGGCGACCAATGGACATACTGTCGGACGGCTTCGTTGTGCAAGATTTCCGTTCGACGACGCTTTCGGACCCTGCGGTCGCAACTACCTGTGTTTCCGGCCCCGGGGAAGCCCTTCCGTTGCCTACATGCGCATGCGCTGACCTGGACGCCAGCAATCATGTGGAACTATTCGACCTGGCGTACTTCCAAGTGGTTTTCGCCGCCGGGCCGTAGAAGCGAGTCGAGAAACCGTACGCCACGCACGAGGGGTGGCGCTACACTGGGTGCCTCGCCGCGTTCCCTCAGGGAATGACGATTCGGCGAATTCGGCGGTTTCCGGTGTCGGCGACGAAAATTTCCTTTCCGTCGCCGGTTCGGGCGAGGGCGACGGAGGTCGGGGCGTTGAAGCGGGCGAGGGCGGCCGGGCCGTCGGCGAAACCCGCTTGCCCGTCGGTGCTTCCCGCGAGCGTGGTCACCATGAAGCGATTGGCGTCGAGGAAGTCGGTGTTGAACAGGCGCAAGTTCTCCTCAATCTGCTGGGCGGCGACGGCGGAGATTCGACTTTGATGGGCGTTGACGAACTCTCGCAGGCTGCCGACTAATCCATCCAAGTCCTGCCCGAAACCGGCGTCCTTGATAACGCGGATGGAGTTGCACCCCGCGTCGGCGACGTAGACCGTGCCGGTTTGGTCGATAGCGACGTCCATCGGCGCGCCCCATGTGGCGAACGTCGCGGGTCCGTCGACGCATTTGCCGATCACGAAAGCCGGAATGTCGCCGCGGATGTTCTTGATCTCAGCGACCCCGCCGTTGTTGATCACCCGCCAGATGGTCGCATTGAGCGGGTCGGCCACGTAGATCGACTGTTCCTCGGAGAAGTCGCCGCCGCCCGAGGCGATGCCCAGCGGCACGCCGCGCGGGATCGTCGCCCAATCGAAGTTGATCGCGCCGGAGTTCATGCTGAGCTGCGAGAGCCCCAGCGCCGTCGGCAGGGACGTGTAGAGGGAGGTGCCAAGCGGCGTCACCGCGAAGGGATGGCCGGACTGTTCGTCGGTGCTGAAGACCTGCATCGGCGCGTCGGCCTGCTGCTCGATGTCGTATCCGATGACGCGGATCGTGCTGTTGCCCGAGTCGGCGATGTAGAACTTGGAGTTCGAGGCCTCCGCGTCGGCCCAGATGTCGGTGGGGAGGAAGAAGGTGGAATTCAGGCGAAAGCCGTTGTTCTCGCCGGGGACGTAGGGCGAGCCGGCCCAGGGAAGGCTGAGCCAGGTGCAATCCTCGACGCCGATGGTGTTGCAAATCGAGTCGACGGATTGCTCGGCGGCGTCGCGGAGCACGTCCTCGGTCTGCCCGACGATGCCGGTTCCAATCCCGAGAAAGTCAAGGGTCTGCTCGATGGCATCGAACGCGTTGCTGATGGTGCCCAGGACGTCCGCGTCGGTTCCGAGCGCGGCATAGGTGAGCAGTTGGAAGAACTCCTCGACCGCGCCGGTGCGTGTGGCGATGAGGCGGATGCGCTGCTCGACCGGGTCGGCTACCAGCAACCGATCCTCGGAAATCGCGTGGATTCCACCGGGAAACGCGAAGGTCGTGTTGCCCGCCGGGCCGTAGTTCAAGCGGTCGGGCTCGGCTGACCCGGTTCCGGCGATGGTCTCGACCTGAATCCCGCCGCGGGTGTCGGCCAGCACGGTGAAGGAGAGATCCTCGGGGGTGGTGAACGCGCCGAAGGCGGTGGTGATCGTCATGGCTCGTGGGCCGGGGGCGGCGTCGGCTGCGACGGTGACAGTCGCTGTCACTTTCTGGTATCCGGTTCGCGCTACCGTCACGGTGACGCCTTCGCCGAGTTCGACGGATTGGAGGGTAGTGAGATTTCGCCCGCTCATGGTCATCGCACCCGAATCCCCCTGTTGCATCACGGCCGGGTCGAAGCGGTGCACGCTGGGCGTGCGGTCGGGGTCGGCAAGAATGCGGACCAAGCGAATGACGTTGGCGCGGGCTTCGGCGACGTAGAGGTCGCCCCAATTGTCAATGGCGATGTTCTGCGGACCGTCGAAGTAGGCATGATCGCCGGGTCCGTCGCGGACGATCAGGCCCTCGGGGCACTCCAGCCCTTCGGTGTGCGGCACGCAACCGGCGACGCGGATGGTCTCTCCGGTCTCGACATCGACTCGACGAATGAGTCCGTTGCTCGCGTCGGCCACGAAGAGGTAGCGCTCGCCGTCGAAGACCAGCCCTTCGGGATACGAGAATCGGGCCGCGTCGCCGACGCCGTCGGCGAATTCGAGATGCACCTGTAGGCGGCCCGCGAGCGTGCGAACCGTGCCGTCGGATTCGGAGACGCGAACGGCGTGACAACCGGTGGTGTAGTAGATTTCGCCATTGTTTCCCTGAACCAGGTCGTTTGGAGATCCCGGGTAGGTTTCGTCGCAGACCGTAGTGGCGGGCTGTTCGAGATCGAGGACGGTCATCAAGTATCCGTCGGGCAGAATGAGTTTCAGCCCCGCGCCGAGCGCCCACTGGGCCACGAGCACGCTCTGATTCCGGACGTCAATTCCCCCCGGCCAGGGCATGGCCGAGAGCGGCGGACGACCGTCGCAACTGTAGGTCGGGCAGAGGGGGAAGTCGCTGAAGGGGTTAGACCCGCCCAGCATGAGCGGTGTGATCGTTCCGCGGGCATCACCGCGAACTTCCAGGCGAATCAAGGGCGATTCGTCCACGCCGTGACTGCCGCCGAGTTGGTCGCTGACCACGAGTTTGCCTTTGCTGTCGAATTGGATGTCGTAGGGTTCCTGCACGTTGGTGGTGACGGTGTTGACGGTTCCGTCGAGGTCGATTTCGCGGATGGCGGCGTTGCGGTTGTCGGCGACGTAGATGTGTCCGTCGTCGTCGAGGGCGATTCCCGTCGGGTAGTTGAACTGGGCTTGAGCGGCGGCGCCGTCGCGCAGACCGGCCTCGCCCGTCCCGGCGATGGTCGAGACGTAGGTGAGAAACCCAGGTCGCTCAAATGCGCCAACCTGTAGCACCGTACCCGCGCCGGTAATAACACTGGTCGAGCGCTCCGCGCCGACGATCGCCGACTGCACGGTTACTTCGCCGCCGAATCGACCGGAGACGGTCAGGGCTCCGGATTGGAATCCGTACTCTTGCGGAGGAACGGCGCGGTCGTCGCGGACGACGTTGTATTCGACGGTTCCGTTGAGCGCCAATCCGTCGGCGGTTTCGTAATCCTCGAAGTTCAGCGTGAGTTCGAACCGCGGGGGCCAGAACGATCCGAAACGCAATCCGTCCGCAAGAACCCGACCGCGCACCCCGCCGACCTCGGCGCGGTTCGGGCCGATCTTGGCGACGCCGGGCTCCCGCCGCTTGGCCTCAAACAACGTCGGATCGGCCAGGACGCCCTCGATCGCCGCGGCGATCGTCTGGTCCAGGGCGTCCACGAACTCGCCCACGTTCTCCGCCGTGACCGGATCACCCGACCCGATGTCCCCGCCGCCGTTGCCATTGTCGCCGGGCGGCGCCGACGGCGCGCAACCCGCGATCCATAAGACGCTCGCCGTCGAAGCGAGTACCGACAATACGACAACGATCGCACGAACTCGATTTGCGCGTGTCCAATCCATGAGGTTCTCTCCAGACGTCCCGAGGGGTGTTCCGATTCGCTAGCCCTATCCGGGGAATGATGCACCAAGAACCGCGGCCAGGGAAGGGAGGGGCGAGATGGGCGTGGAATGTGGCCCGCCCTGGCACACGGACTGCTGGTCCTCGCGGTAGCCTAGTGCCCGAAAACTGATCCATGTGCCATCGCCGCGCCCATCGGGGCTTCTTGATTCGCGTGACTGCATCTGCGACAATCGCTGTCAAGTCGAAAGGAGGGCTTCGGATGTCTCGCTCACTCCTCGTATTGTTGCTCGCGTGCAGCGCCACAATCGGATCGCAAAGTTCCGCCCAGCCGTCAGATTTCGTCTGCGAGATGCACGAACGGGAGACCTTCGGCGCATCGGACTGGCAATCGAGCTGTCTCACTTTCGGCGGCCCGATCGAAAACTACGGAGATCGTTTACTGGTTGGAGCGGGATTTGGGGACCGCTGCACTGACTATAGCTGCAATTGCGAAGCGGGCGCCGTGTACGGTTTTCGCTGGGATGCACCCAATTCTGACCCGAACGGCCTCGCCGGCCGGTGGATCCAGGAGGCGAAGCTTGAACCCCGTACCTCCTTTGGGGACTACTTTGGATGGCCAATCGTGATGCGCGAGCGCTGGGCGATGGTTGGCGCTTCGGGATGGCATTCTAGGAAAGGCGCCGTATATGCGTTTCGCCTGGACGACAATCAAACGCCGCAGAATCCGTCAGACGATCGTTGGATCCAGCATGCCATACTGACTGATCCGACACCGAACTCCAATGAATGGTTTGGATCGGCCATCGCGATGGAGGGCGATCGGGCCTACATCGGTACGCCGCAGGACACCGTCGATCGGTTGCTCCTCGGTGCCGTCCGGGTGTTTCGTCTCGACGATCCTGGAACCCCAACAAACCTCGCGGATGACGCGTGGGTGCTTGAAGCGACGCTTGTGGCTCACGATGCGGCTCCCGGCGGGCAGTTTGGCAGATCCGTCGACGTCGATGGCGATTACATGGTCGTCGGGGCGCCGCCGGCCCTCGGGCTCAGGTGCAATCCGCCGGATTGGGTGCCCTGTGATCAGGGGGTGGCCTATGTGTTCCGCCGTGTCGGCACGACATGGTCTGAAGTTGCGAAGTTGGTGCCGTCCGACTCTTCTTCCGGAGATTTGTTCGGGATCGATGTCGACATGGAAGGGGACACCGTCGCGATCGCATCGCGTTTCAATGGACCCGCTCCCGGTTCGGGGAAAGCCTACGTGTTTGTGCATGATGATCGCGGGACGATGGAGGACGTTGCTGACGATTTGTGGATCGAGACCGCGCGACTGTTTCCGAGTTCTCTACGTTCAGGTGACGGGTTTGGATACCCGGTTTCGCTGCGAGGCGATTACTTGGTGGTGTCGGCCAGGGATGCCGAACATGCCAACGGCGTGCCGGGGCCAGGCACCGCCTTCGTATTCCGACGGTACAACGCCGGAACCCCTGGAGATCCGTTTGACGATGCGTGGGGATTGGTGGCGAAGTTAGTTCCAGATGATCCGACGGGTGTACGATACTTTGGCGCTTCAACCGCGATACTGGAGAATCAAATCCTCGTCGGTGCCGCTGCGGGCGAGGATAATCGCGGTCTCGTCTACGTCTTTAACATACCCTCCGGCGACCCTGATGAGGACGGGTCGATGGACGATTGCGACAACTGCCCGGGCCTCGCAAACGAAGATCAGGCGGATGAGGACGGCGACGGCGTCGGCGAGGCCTGCGACAACTGTAGCGCAATCGGCAACCCCGATCAAGGTGACGCCGACAAGGATGGCTTAGGCGACGCCTGCGACAATTGCGCTCTCGTGGAGAACGTCGATCAGTCCGACACCGATAACGACCACATCGGCGACGCGTGCGATGATTGCCCTTCATCGGCCAACCCGGATCAAGCGGACGGCGACTCCGATACCAGGGGCGACGTGTGCGACAACTGCCCCGGCGTCGCAAACGCCGAGCAGGCCGATGCCGACGAGGATGCGGTCGGCAACGCCTGTGACAATTGCCCGTCGGCGACTAACCCCAACCAGGCTGACTTTGACGATGACGGCCGGGGCGACGCCTGCGACAACTGTCCCGCGCTCCCGAATCCGACGCAGATTGACTGCGACGTCGACGGGATCGGCGATGCGTGCGCGATCGCGGACGGAAAGAGCCGGGATTGCAACACCAACGCTGTGCCGGATGAATGCGATATTTCGCAGGGATCGAGCCGCGACTGCCAGCCCAACGGCGTTCCCGACGAGTGCGACCCGGACCCCAGCGGCAACGGGATTCCCGACGTCTGCGAAGACGCTGACGGCGACGGAATCATCGATGGGCAGGATGCGTGCGGGCAATCCCAACTGACCGACACGATCATCGTCGATTGGTGCGACACGGGCGTCACCAACCATCTGTTTGACGACGGCTGCACGATGGCGGACCTCGTCGCCGAATGCCAACTCGACGCACGAAACCACGGGGGTGTCGTTTCATGCGTATCGGCGAGGGCACGGCAATGGCGGGACGCGGGACTTATCAATGGCGAGGAAGTCGGAAGGATCGTCTCCTGTCGGGCAACGGAAATCGTCGAACACACTCCGAGGCCGCAACGAGGGGACAAGGATCAGGCGGTGCGGGCCGTGTTCGCCCAACCATAGAATCTTGCTTCCTCGGCTGTTCCGCCAGCCCCTCGTCAGCCTCGCCTGTGAATAGCGATGGTTCAAAGACGAGCCGTGGCGTCCGTTCTCACGGGCCAGGTTGTCCAGTCGGCGCGAACTGAGAGCCGCCGCAGTTGACCTGGAAACATTTCTTGCCGGGGTTCCACGCACCACCGCCGTCATCGAGCGCTGGCTCGACGCCCGGTCGCGGTGGCTGGCGTCGTTCCCCTCGAGGCGCCACGATGCGACACAGG